>NZ_JBWQQI010000020.1:0-174964 GCF_056619545.1 Paraburkholderia sp. SSBN10T | reverse complement strand
GTAGGCACAACAACCCAAGCGCCGCACAGGCAAAAAAATCAGCCCGCACTCCGAGCATTATGCTCAGTCAAAAATTTAATCAACCCATCAACCCCGCCCTTGGCAAGCTGATCCGCAAACTGCGTCTGATAAACCTGAATCAACCAGGCCCCCATCATGTCGATGTCGTAAATCTTCCAGCCGGAATCCGTCTTCTCCATCCGATAACCGACCGAATCATCCCCACCGTTGCTCAGCACATGCGACTGCACCACAGCATCCTTGCCGCCCGCCGTCACACTCGCCTGCGCAAACTGGAACTTCACATCCTGATCCCGCAACTGCGCCAATGAGGCCGCATAAGTCCGCACCAGCAACGTCTGAAACTGCTCGTACAACTGCTTCTGCTGCTCCGGCGTCGCCGTGGTCCACGCCTTGCCCACAGCAATGCGCGTCGTACGCTGAAAGTCCGTTGCGGGCACGAAATGTGTTACCACCACCTGGGTAATCTTGCCCATGTCGCCGCTGCGCGCCTGTGGATCGGCCTTCATCGCGCTCACCGTACCTTCAACCGCGCTCTTTACCACCGCATCAGGGGCAGTTTGCGCAAAAGCCGCGGTGGAAATCACCGCCGTTGCCACAAAAGCAGACAGATAACGTTTCATAAGCTCATCAAGACAGTAAATATGACCACTGGATGGCCCGCTGGGCCACGCTGAAGGTCAGTATACCGACTTTGACGTTCCGTCCGTGCCCCACAACCTGAGCCAATCAGCGCCACGTCGGTATACTTATGCCCTTATGCCAAAAACGCCATCCGTGACAGGGCCCTACTCGCCTACATGCTGAAGTCTTCTATCGTCCGCCTCGTCGCCTGGTCGGTGAGCCGCCCATTGCGCGTCATCGTCCTCTCGCTCATCCTTGCGGTCCTGAGCGGCTTCTACGTCGTCAATCACTTCAAGATCAACACGGATATCAGCCGTCTCGTCGAAACCGACAAGAACTGGTCGTCACTCGACGACGCCGTCGACAATGCATTCCCGCAACGCGGGCAAACCGTGCTCGTGGTCGTCGAAGCGCGCGCTCCCGAATTCGCCGACGCCGCCGCCAACGCACTCACCGCCGCGCTCAAGAATCAGCCCAAGGAGTTCGTCGCCGTCACGCAACCGTCCGGCGGTCCGTTCTTCGAGCACAACGGCCTGCTGTTCCCATCGCTCGATGAGGTGCAGTCCACCACCGGACAGCTCGTTCAGTCGCGCCCGCTCGTCAATGCGCTGGCCAAGGACCCCAGCCTCACCGGTCTCGCAGGGGTCCTCAACACCAGCCTCCTGCTGCCCCTCCAGCTCGGCCAGGTGAAGCTCGGCGACATGAGCCGTCTGCTCTCGCAAAGCGCTACTGTGCTCGACCGCGTGCTCGCCGGCGAGCCGGCCGCCCTCTCGTGGCGCGCGCTGGTCGACAAGGACGCCTCCATCAACCCGGCCCGGGCCTTCATCACCGTGCAGCCGGTGGTCGATTACGGCGCGCTCGAACCGGGCGCCCGCGCTTCCGCCGCCATCCGCGCCACCGCGGCGTCGCTCGATCTCGGCGCCCACTACGGCGCGTCGATCCGCCTGACCGGCGAACAGCCGCTCGCCGACGAAGAGTTCGCCTCGGTACAGGACGGCGCCGCGCTAAACGGCATCATTACCTTCATCGTGGTGCTGGTGATCCTGTGGCTCGCGTTGCGCTCGGGTCGCATGATCGTCGCCGTGTTCATCACGCTGTTTGTCGGCCTCGCCATTACCGCCGCTCTCGGTCTGATGATGGTCGGCGCGCTCAACATGATCTCGGTCGCGTTCATGGTGCTGTTCGTCGGGCTCGGGATCGACTTCGGGGTTCAGTTCGGCGTCAAGTACCGCGAAGAGCGCTATCACGAGCCCCATCTGGCCACCGCGCTCACCAATACCGCGCGCACGATCGGCGTGCCGTTGACGCTCGCCGCGGTCGCCGTCGCCGAAGCGTTCTTCTCGTTCCTGCCCACCGCCTACCGCGGGGTCGCGGAGTTGGGGCAAATCGCCGGCGTCGGCATGTTCGTCGCGTATCTGACCAACATGACGCTGTTTCCGGCACTCCTGAAGATCTTCAATCCGCCCGGCGAAGCCGCCGCACCCGGGTTCAAGCAGTTGGCGCCGGTCGACGACTACCTCGACCGCAACCGCAAGCCCGTCCTGATCGGCACGCTGGTGGTCGTGGTCGGCGCGCTGCCGTTGCTGACCCATCTGCGCTTCGACTTCAATCCGCTGCACCTGAAAGACCCGCATACGGAATCGATGGCGACCCTGCTCTCGCTCAAGGATTCGCCCGAAGCCGCGGTCAACAACGTGCACGTGCTGGCGCCTTCGCTCGCGGCTGCGGATCAGATCGCGGCGCGTCTGAGGAAGCTGCCGGAAGTGGGCCTCGTCACGACACTGAGCACCTTCATTCCGGGCGATCAGTCGCAAAAGCTGCTGCTGATCAATAGCGCGGCGCAGCAGTTGCTGCCCGCGCTGACGCAGACGCCCGCAGCGCCGTCGAGCGACGCGTTGCGCGTCGCCGCACTGAAGCGGGTGGCGAACCAGTTGGTGCTCGCCGCCGAGGATCATCCGGGTCCGGGCGCAGCCGAAGCGCAGCACCTGTCGGCGACGCTGCAGAAGCTCGCCGCCGCCGATCCCGCCACGCGCGAGCGCGCCGAAACCGCCATGGCCGGCACGCTGAAGATCGCGTTGCAGCAACTCGCTTCGCTGCTGCAGCCCACCGAGATCACCCGCGCCACTGTGCCGCCTGAAATCTCACGCGACTGGGTCTCGGCCGACGGCCGCGCGCTGGTCGACATCGCGCCCAAGGTCTTGCCGGGCGCCGACCCCGGCGACGATACGATGCTGCGCCGCTTCGCCCATGCGGTGAAGGCCACGGAGCCGGGGGCGATCGGCGGCACGATCTCGATCCTGCATTCCGCAGACGTAATCATCAAGGCGTTCCTGCAGGCAGCCGGCTGGGCGTTGCTGACGATCACCATCCTGTTGTGGCTGGCGCTGCGGCGTATCGGCGACGTGCTGCGTACGCTGATTCCGCTGCTGGTGTCGGCGCTGGTGACGCTTGAGTTGTGCGTTGTGTTCGGCATGCCACTTAATTTCGCCAACATCATCGCGTTGCCGCTTATGCTCGGCGTAGGCGTCGCATTCAAGATCTACTTTGTCATGGCGTGGCGCAACGGGCAGACGGGCCTGTTGCAGTCGAGTCTCACCCATGCCGTGATGTTCAGCGCTGCCACCACCGCGACCGCGTTCGGGAGCCTCTGGTTGTCGCATCATCCGGGCACGTCGAGCATGGGGCGGCTGCTCGCGCTATCCCTCTTCTGCACGCTAATCGGCGCCGTGGTATTTCAGCCTGTCTTGATGGGTAAGCCGCGCGCGCGTCGCGCATCGAAAGAAAAGCAAGGAATCACGAAATGAGGATGCGAAACACCGCCCTGGCCCTGCTCGTTGCAGGCGTTGTGTCAGGGTGCGCGACGGGCCCCGACCGCAAACCGGGCGACCCGCTGGAACCCATGAACCGCCAGATCTTCAAGATCAACGACGCGATCGATCGGACCATCGCCCAGCCGGTGGCGAAGGGGTATCAGAAGGTCACGCCGCAGCCGCTGCGCCAGGCCATCAGCAACTTCTTCTCGAACCTCGGCGATCTGGGCAACGCTGCCAACAACCTGCTGCAGTTGAAGATCACGGATGCGACCGAAGACGTGATGCGCTTCGCGATGAACTCGACGTTCGGGATTGGCGGTCTGATCGACTTCGCCACGCCGGCCGGCTTGCCGAAACACCACCAGGACTTCGGCTTGACGCTTGGACGCTGGGGCGTGCCGGCGGGCCCGTATCTGGTGCTGCCGCTGTTCGGACCGAGCTCGGTGCGCGACAGCACAGGCTATGTGGTCGACTTCCGCTTCAACCTGATGCACTACATGGACCCCCCGGCGCGCAATCCGCTGTACGTCGTGCAGTTCGTCAGCGCGCGTGCCGATCTGCTCGGCGCGACCAGTCTGTTGGAGGCAGCCGCGCTCGACAAGTACTCGTTCGTGCGCGACGCCTATACGCAGCAGCGCCAGTCGCTGCTGCGCGGTTCCAGTTCGACGCCCGCGCCGCTGCCGAACTACGGCGACCCGGATGCACAAGGCGGCGCGAACACGGCGCCGGCTTCGGGGGCATCGGGCACCGCGCCGGCCGGCTTGCCGGACTACAGCGATCCGGGTGATTCGGCGATGCCGGCGGCACCGGCTAACGGCGCGTCGGGCGCCGCACCTGCGGACTTGCCGAACTACACCGATCCGGGTGATTCGTCGGCGCCGGCCGCGCCGGCCAACGGCGCGTCAAGCACCGCACCGGGTGCGGCAGCAAGCCCTGTGGACAAAGGCCAAGCGGCGCAAGGCGCGCTCAGCGCGAGCGCGGCAAAGGCTGCCAGCGCTCCGGCGGCGGCCGCTGCGGCCTCCGGCACAGCGGCGTCGGTTCCGCCCAAACAGTAGTCGTTGCCGGTCGCGCGGCAACGCAGACTGTTCGTTGGCGCGGCGACACATCAACCGCCGCAGCCAACAAATGCAAAACAGCCCGACCGGCTAACACCGGTCGGGCTGTTTCATTTTCAGCGCTGACTTTGCCAACAACAGTGCGGCTTCGTCTCGGAAGACCCGTGCGCACGCCATGCACACCGCACCCGCTGCCGTCACGTCTGCAGCGCGCCAGGCACTAACCGCATTCAGTGCATCGTATCGGCTTCGAGGCGCGCCGCCACCGTTTCTTCGGCGCTCGCCACCGCCTGCGTCATTGGCTCCGAGCCAGCGCGATAGTCCTGGAACGCTTCGTCCGCATAGCGGATCTGCGTGCGGCCGTGAGGCGCCGGGTCGCCGTTCTCGTCGAGATTCACGAACACCATCTTCTCAACCGTGAGGATGCTCTTGCGCGTGATCTTGTTGCGCACTTCACAGCGCAGCGTGATCGACGTGCGACCGAAATGCGTCGCCGTCATGCCGAGTTCGATGATGTCGCCCTGGCGCGCGGAGCTGACGAAGTTGATCTCGGACATGAACTTGGTCACCACGCGCTGGTTGTCCATCTGGCAAATCGCGTAGATAGCCGCTTCTTCGTCGATCCAGCGCAGCAGGCTGCCGCCGAACAGCGTGCCGTTCGGGTTGAGATCTTCGGGCTTGACCCACTTTCTGGTGTGGAAATTCATTTGGTACCCCTCGTGTGAGGTAGTGCGGGCCGGCATCGAAACCGGAACCTAGGGTTAATACCTATATTGTACCAAATATAAGGGTTTTCCCTAGTGCATCAAAAAAGCCCGGACCAACCATTTGGGGTCGTTTCAGGCAGTCTTTACGAGCTTCGGCGCACCCTTTTTCAGCCGGCCCGCTGCAGCGCGCCGGCCGCAAACAGCGCATGCCGCGCCTGAACCAGCGCCGTGCGGGCGGCACGTGCATCAGCGGCAACCTGCAGCAGCGGCCCGAGTTGGGAGGGTTGTTTCAGCAGTTCGCGCAGGATCGGCGCAATCGCCGTGCTGCCATCGTCGCGCAAGCCGGCCGTGGCGGCCGAAGGCAAGGTGCGCCACGCCGGATCGACAATCGCCCGGCAGACGGCGAACGGCACGCCGTGCGCGGCAGCAATGGCCCCGGCAATGTGCGATTCCATGTCGACCGCGAGCGCGCCGCTCGACCGATGCAGCACGGCTTTGTCGTTGGCGCCCGTCAGCGGCGCCGTGACGCCCGCCAGCAAGCCGCGCCGCAAGCGAGCGCCAAGCGGCGTCGCGGCCAACGCCGCGGCCAGATGCTCCGACCAGAGCACGTCGGTGGCGAAGCGCCCGAGCGGACCTTCGACGGCATTCGCAACGATCACCGCTCCCGGCTCCAGATCGGGGGCGAGGCCACCGGCCGTGCCGAAGCTGATGATGCCCGAGCAACCGCGCGCCAGCGCCGCGCTCAGCGCCCGCTCGAGCAGATCGGCACGCGCCGCAAACACGACTTCGATGCCCTCGCCGCGCACGATGCGCGCCTCGAAGGCCATGCCGGTGACTGCGATCACGGGCAAGCCGCCGGGCTGGGACGACGCAGACGACTGCCTGGAAGCGCTGGAGCGGGTCGACGAAAACACCATCACATCCCGACCACGACGCGCGTCACGCCGTCACGTTTCAGTTGGCGGTAACGCGCCAACGCCCAGAGCGGGAAGAACTTGCGGTAGCCGTGGTAGCGCAGATAAAACACGCGCGGAAAGCCCGTGGCGGTGAAACGGGTTTCGTCCCACAGGCCGTGCTCGCGTTGCTCGCGCAGCAGGTACTCGACGCCGCGCGCCACTGCCGGATGCTCGACGCAGCCCACCGCCATCAGTCCCAGCAGCGCCCAGGCCGTCTGCGACGCCACGCTCGGGGCACGCTCGTAGCCGCGGTAGTCGAGCTTGTAGCTCGTACCGTCCTCGCCCCAGCCGCCGTCTTCGTTCTGGATCGATACGAGCCACTGCGCAGCGCGCTTCATACGCGGGTCGTCGTGTGCGATACCGCCCGCGTTCAGCGCACACAGCGCCGTCCACGTGCCGTAGATGTAATTCATGCCCCAGCGGCCATACCAGCTACCGTCGGACTCCTGCTCGTTGAGGATGTAGTCGTACGCGCGACGCGCCGGCTCGCTGTTGGCGGGCATTTCGCCCAGTTGCGCGAGCATCGACAAGCAGCGGCCCGACACATCGGCAGTAGGCGGATCGAGCAGCGCGCCGTGATCGGAGAACGGAATGTTGTTCAGGTAGTACTGAGTGTTTTCCGGTTCGAAAGCGCCCCAGCCACCATCGCTGCTCTGCATGCCGACCACCCATTCGCGCGCGCGGGCAATCGCTTCGCCGTCGACGTTCGATTGCGTGAGCGCGGCCGAGCGGTGCATCGCCATCACGACCACCGCCGTATCGTCGACGTCCGGATAGTACGGATTCGCATACTGGAACGCCCAGCCTCCGGGGCGCACGTTCGGACGACGCGAGATCCAGTCGCCACGCACGTCGAGAATCTGCAACGGGCGCAGCCATTGCAGGCCGCGCTCGGCCGCCGCCTCGGCGCGCGGGTCGCCGGTTTCGAGCAGCGCGTGCGCGGCAAGCGAGGTATCCCACACCGGCGACAGGCACGGCTGGCAATATGCTTCGTCATCCTTGATGACCAGCAGCTTGTCGATCGACTGGCGAGCAATCGCACGATTCGGATGATCGGCCGGATAACCCAGCACGTCGTACATCATCACAGAGTTGGCCATGGCCGGGAAAATCGCACCGAGCCCGTCTTCGCCATTCAGACGCTCGTCGACGAAGGCGAGAGCCGCCTGGACCGCACGCTCGCGCGTGTACTTCGGAAACAGCCCGTCGACCAGACGCAGCACGTTGTCCACGCCGCGGAAGAACGTGAACCAGCCCTGGCTTTGATGCGGCGCACGCGGCAGCAGGCCGGTCGTGACGGGCGCACCGTGGAACAGTTCGTCGATGCGCACGCCGCGCGGGTTGCGCGCCACCGGCCGCCGGGCGTTGAGCACCAGCAGCGGCACGATCACCGTACGCGCCCAGTAAGACACCTTCGATAGATGGAACGGGAACCACTGCGGCAGCAGCATGATTTCGACGGGCATCATCGGCACGGCGTACCACGACACCACGCCGAACAGCGCCAGCAGAATCCGCGTGAACACGTTCGACGCTTCCGCGCCGCCATGCGCGAGAATCGCCTCGCGGGCGCGGCGCATGTGCTCGGCGTCTTCCGGATCGCCGATCATCTTCAGCGCGAAGTACGCCTTCACGCTCGCGCTGACGTCGAGCGCGCCGTCGGTGAAGAGCGGCCAGCCGCCATTGGACAACTGGATGCGGCGCAGATAGCGGGCAATCTTCTGCTCCAGCTCCACGTTCGGCGTTTCGCCGAGGTAGTGGACCAGCAGCACGTATTCGGCGGGGATCGTCGCGTCGGCTTCGAGTTCGTAGACCCAGTGGCCATCCGGGCGTTGCGCCTCGAGAATCGCGTCGGTTGCGCGTGTGACGGCGGCTTCCAGTGGGGCGGCGGAGTCGTGTGAGTCGTCGCTCATGGTCGGAGCAAGGGAAATATCGTTCATCTGCGTTCCATCGGTTCGTTCAGCAGCATATCCGCGGCCTTCTGGCCGGAGCGGATCGCCCCTTCGATCGTCGCGGGCAGGCCGGTGGCCGTCCAGTCGCCCGCGAGCATCAGGTTATTCCAGCGTGTGCGCGTGGCCGGACGACGCATCTCCTCGCCAGGCAGCGCCGCAAAGGTCGCCTGAGGTTCCGTCACGACCTGCCAGGCCGGCATCGGCTCGGGCGGTAGGCTGGCCGCCTGGGCCACTTCGCCCCAGACCGTTTTCGCGAGCGCGTCGGGCGGGGTATCGACGAACCGCTCGGCGCCGCTGATCGTCACCGAGAGCCGCCCTTCATAGGCGAACAGCCACTCGGCGGTGCCGTTCAGCAGCCCCATCAGCGGCGGCACGCCGAACGGCGGTTCGACCGCGAAGTGAAGACTCACGGTGGCGCTATGGTGGCGCGGCGCCTGCAGACCGGGGACGAGCGTCTGCGCCACCTCTGGCGGCACCGCCAGCACGACCGCTGCGCCGGCTTCAAGCGCGATGCGGTCGTCGGCAAACTGCAACGCGCCGACACGACCGGCCGCATCGAACTCGATTGCCTTCAACGGCGCGCCGAGCCGGATCGCCACGCCGCCATGCTGCAACAGCCGCAAGGCCGGCTCGACAAAAGCGCTGCTCAGGCCGTTGCGCGCCAGCAGCGGCCGGCACGCCGAACCGCCCCCAACGAGCGTCTCGCGCGCCACCGCAGCGGCCAGTTCGGCGCTCGCGCCGCGCGGCTCATGGTTCAGCACGAGCCGGAACAGCGGCTGCAGCAGACGGTCCCACAGCACGCCGTCGCAACGCATGGTCTGCGCCATGGTCCGGCCCGGTTTGGCGAACAGCAGCGGGGCGAGCATCAGGTAGTCGCTCGGATGCGTACTCGGCACCCGTGCCGCCTGATCGAAGACCCACCACGGCAAGCGTCCGGCCGACAGGCGCACGCTCCAGCGCGCCCGTGTGGCGAGGTCCATGAACGGATATTCGGGCTGCGCCGGGCCGCTCAGTTCGTCGGCCGCGCCGATCGCGCGCAGGTAATTCAGCGTCGCCTCGTTCCCCGACAGCACGAGGTGATTGCCGCTATCGATCGTGATGCCAAGCGCACCGTCGTAGTACGAGCGGCACCGTCCACCTGCCTGCGAAGCTGCCTCGTGCAACACGACCTGCGCGCCGCGCCGCTGCAATTGCACGGCGGCGGCGAGGCCCGCGAGGCCCGCGCCGATCACGTGGACAAGCTTCGGCATCAGAAGAAAGCGTACCGGGCAACGATCCACAGCAGGCGCGCACGCGGCTTGCTGACCTTCGTGCGCGGCAGATCGAAGCCGCGCTCAACGGTACGATCGAGAAGACAGCGATAGACCCCGGACATGATGCGCGGCGCGCGGACCTGGTTGCGCGGGGCGGCGTCCATGATCGCGTCGGCCTGGGCAAAGTGCTCGCGAGCCCGCGCCACCAGCTTCGTGCAGACGCGCGGCAGCGACGGATCGTCGGCGATCGTCGCCGGGCTGGTGGTGGCGATGCCTTCCAGCGCAAGCAGCTCGCGCGGCAGATAGCAGCGGTTGATATCCGCGTCTTCGTCGATGTCGCGCAGGATGTTGGTCAACTGCAGCGCCCGGCCCAGGTGATGCGCCAGCAAACGCCCCGGCTCTTCCTGCATCCCGAATATCCTCACCGATAGACGGCCGGCGGCACTGGCGACGCGGTCGCAATACAGGTCGAGGGTGTCCTCGTCCGGTGCGCAGATATCGGCGGCGGCGTCCATCGCCATGCCGTCGATCATCGCGTGAAAATCCTCGCGTTGCAGATGAAACGTGTGAATGTGCCGCGTCAACGCGCGCAACGAAGGGCGCGGCGCGCCTGCATAGCAGTCGTCGATGTCGGCGCGCCAGCGCTCGAGCCCCGCCGAACGCTCGGCGCGCGGCAGGTCGCTGTCGGCAATATCGTCGACAGCGCGGCAGAAAGCGTAGACCTGATACATCGCGTCGCGCTGTGCGGCCGGCAGGATGCGCATCGCAAGATAAAACGAGCTGCCCGATGTGGCGGCAGCGGCGTCGGTTTCTGTATCGTCCACGACAAGATTGGAAACAGCCAAGACGATCTCCGCTGAGGGGCCCTCTGGAGGCGGTCAAGAAGTAGTCAGAAGTCGTGCCTACCCGCAGGGTAAGCCGCGCGCGCGGACACGCGCGAATACACCGGCAAGGGTTGCCGGAAACGGCGAAAAGTATAACAACCTTTACGGGATAACGCAGTTTGAGGGTGGAATCCACCGTTAAGGCGGGTTACACGCGGCACGGCGCGGTGGCACTCCGCGGCGCGGCAGCTCAGATAAACGCGATCGAGCGGTTGCGCCCCTGGCGCTTGGCGCTGTAGAGCGCCGCATCGGCTTCGTTGATCAGCACGTCGTAACTGGGCACGCCAACCCGCGCCGCAGCGCCGCCGACGCTCGCGGTCACCGGCACGGACACGCCCTGCACGTCGACCGGTGCGTCGCTGATCGTGTGCCGGATCTTTTCGGCCACGAGCATCGCATCTTCGATCGGCGTGCACGGCAGCAGCAAGGCGAATTCCTCGCCGCCGAACCGGCCGAACGTGTCCTGCACCCTGACGACCTGGGCGACCCGCTGCGCCATCTCGCGCAGCACCGTGTCGCCGACCCCGTGGCCGAACTGGTCGTTGATCTTCTTGAAGTGATCCAGATCGAACAGCAGCACCGACATCTCGCCGCCGTAGCGCTGCCAGCGCGTGTATTCGTCACGCAGCCGCGCTTCGAAATAGCGCCGGTTCGCAATGCCGGTCAGGCCGTCGCGGTCCGCATACTCCTGCAGCTTGGCGACCGCATCTTCGCGTTCGCGCTGCACGATACTCACGTGCGTCACGTCGGAGATGGTCACGCACACGGCCACCACTTCGCGCTCGCGCATGAGCGGCATGAAGGTGCAATCCTGCTGCATGAAATCGACACCGCCGGTGATCGGCCGGTCATGGTCGAACTTGAACAGATAGGGACGCTGCTCCCACGAACTGAAGGCAAAGCTGCCGAGCTGGAACACGCTCTCGAGCTTGCGGGTCAGCCACACGCGCGGCAACTCGGGGAAACTGGCGAAAATCGACTTGCCGACCACCTTCTCGGCTGACAGACCGCTGTGGTCCTGCATGAAGCGGTTCCACATCAACACGTTCATCTCGCGATCGAGGACAAAGATGCCGAAACCAACGCGCTCGACAACGAGATCGCTCAACGAAGCTGGGGGAACATTCATAGACTGGACAGCAACGCGTCAAGCGCGTGATTCATATGGCGGATCGATTCTTCAGCCATCAGCATGACAAGGTGGGCGCGAAAACTCTGGTCTTCGAGCGCGAAATTGACTTCGACCAGCAGCGCAACTTCCCAGGCGAGCACACCGGGCTGAAACACGTCGTCGAGCGACATCGAATCGCCGAGCAGTCCCGGCGCCGAAAACACCGGCGTGCGACCGAGCTGTTCGAGAATGCATGA
Organism: Paraburkholderia sp. SSBN10T; assembly: GCF_056619545.1. NCBI lineage: Bacteria > Pseudomonadati > Pseudomonadota > Betaproteobacteria > Burkholderiales > Burkholderiaceae > Paraburkholderia > Paraburkholderia sp. SSBN10T. Next base: position 163,331 of record NZ_JBWQQI010000020.1, on the reverse strand, counting down.
AACGCATGCGCCCGTCAGCACGTTGGCGACGTCGAAAATCAGCTCCTGCTGGCTGACCTTCTCATAGGCAGAACGCGGATACGGGTCGTTCACCAGCCCGCAAAGCTGCTCGATACTGCCGCTGCGGCAAATCACCAGCGCCTCGCCCTTGATGTCGGAGCGAAAGCCCTGACGCACCGCGCTCACCGGCTCCTGGATGCCGGTCATCTCGCGCAAGGCGGCCGCCGCCTCGCTCACCTCCACCACCTGCACCCGCGGCACCGACAACTCGATAAACGTATCGAGCAATCGCGCCAGACGTGTCGCGGCCTGGCCCATTGCGAGGTTGGCGACCTCCTGCAGCGCGTCGCGCCGATCTTCGTTGAGGACTGGCTCAGACATACAACCCGTACTCCTTGAGGATGGGTAGTACCGCCTCGGGGGTGACGGGCTTGGCGATGAAGGCAACGGCGCCGAGCGTGCGCACGCGCGCCTGCGCCATCGGCTGCACGTCCGCGGACACGACGATCACGAACGTGTTCAGGTCTTCGTGCTGCATCGCCTCCAGCACCTGATAGCCGGTCAGATCCGGCATCGTCAGGTCGAGGAACATCACGGACGCCTTGCCTTCGCGGTATAGCGCGAGCGCTTCGCGCCCGTTGGAGGCGTAGCTGACGTCCACATCCCAATCCGGCGGCAGCGCCTTTGTGAGCACCTTGCGGGCAAGCAGCGAATCGTCGGCGATCACAATGGGCAATGACATGGCGGAGGGTCGAAAAGCGGGATTGGCTCGGTCGCGTTAACGGCGCAGATCAGAGATTCTTTAGCGGGCTGAACAGGAATGGCCCGAAGGATACTCCGGTGCGAGCGGGAGTGCAGATTGCGAAAAGCAGGGGGCGCCGCGCACGCGGGCGCGTGCGACGGGAATGCTGCGCATGCGCATGAGCGCACGCGGGACGATAACGAAGACCAGCATGTTCGGCCTACCCCGTAGGTGGTTCTGCGCGGCCGGGTGGATCGGGAGTCTATCGACCTGCCGCGCGCGTTTCCGCGAACCCCCTCCGTCACGCTTGCTATGCGTTGTTTGGCTGGCCCTCGCGGCACAAGCATCCGAACATGGCGGACGCAATATTTATCGTGGCAAGATTCTCAAATTAAACTGACGGAAAGGCAACTCGCCAATAACGATTTAACGAACAGGAATTACTCATGTAATGCCAATTTTGGGATTCTTTCAAATCATCAGACGGGAAAATTACGCTGTTTATACTTTTGTGTACGTTTGCGCTTCTGGATTCGTCGCTGTTTGGAAAAAAACTTCCGCATATCGATTACGGTCTATTGTTACCGGCTCAAGAGATCCTACCCGGCAAATTCCGGGTTCTCGTATTATGGTAACCGTAAGATTTTCCGTCCCTGACGATTGCAGCGCTATTTGAAGATGACACCCGACCGGTCCGAGCCGCGCGAAGCGAGCCGCCTCTCCTCCAACCGGCAGGACGAGGCGCTGTTCCCGGTTGTGCCGGAACAGAATTTCCATGTCCGGCGCATGACGCTGATCGCGTTGCTGGTCGCGGCCATCGTCCTGCCGTGCGTCTACGTCGTGACCATGGCGTTTGGCGACCTGCGGGCCCGCGAAGCCGACGCCACCGACCTGACGCTGCGCACCGTGCGCGTCGCCGAAGAACATGCGCTGAAAGTGTTCGACATGAACGAGGCGCTCGATGCACGCGTCGTCGACCTGGTGCAAGGCCTCGACGACGACGGCATCCGCACCCGCCAGGCCGAGATCCACACGAAACTGGGCACCATGGGCGGTGGCTATCCGCAGGTCGCGGCGGTGTCGATTTTCGGCCGGGACGGCGCCTTGCTCGCGAGCAGCCGTTTTTACCCCGCCCCGTCGGTGTCGATTGCCGAACGCGACGACTTCACCGGCATTCGCGACGGCAAGGTGCTCGAGCACGTCTCGAAGGACATGATGGGACAGGTCGCCGGCGAGAACGTCTTCAATACCGGCGTGGCGCGGCGCGATCTGGACGGCACCTTTGCCGGGGTGGTTTCCGTCGCGCTGCGGCCGGGTTATTTCACCAGGTTCTATCAGGAACTGCTCGGCGGCAACGACGCGCCGATAACGATGGGGCTGACCCGCGCCGACGGCTCGATCCTCGCCCACTACCCGTCCGCGCCCGGCCAGCCCACCATGGTCGCGCCGCATACGCCGTTCATCGACGCCCTCACCCAGGGCAGCCGCGCCGGCGTGGTCCGGATGCACTCGGTGCTCGACAACGACAATCTGATCGTCGCCTACCGGCGCGTCGGCGCCTATCCGGTGTACGTGTCGTGCGGCTACCGCACCTCGGCGATCTGGGCGGCCTGGTACCGTCATCTGAGCGTGCTGATTCTCTCGATGTTCACGCCCTCCATCGTGCTGTGGTGCGTGATCTGGCTGTCGCTGCGGCGTCTGGGCGCGGAAGAGGAAGCGTGGGAGCGCTGGCAGGCCGAAGCGTCGATGCGCCGCTCGATCGAATCCGCCTACCGGCAGTCGCGCAAGATGGAAGCGCTCGGCAATCTGGTGGGCAGTGTCGCGCACGATTTCAACAACCTGCTGATGATCGTCTCGGCAAACGTGCAGATTGCAAGGCGGCGCGGCGCACCGGGGCTCGATCGCGAGCTGTCGGCCATCGAGCGGGCGCTCAAGAACGGCCAGTCGCTCACGCGCCAGCTACTCGGCGTGGCGCGCAAACAGCCGCTGCGCAGCGAAACGCTCGCCGTCGACCGGTGGCTGCCGGCCTGCCGCGAACTGCTGCGCGCGTCGCTGGGCGCGAAGATCTCGCTCGTGATGGATATCGGCCCCGACGTCTGGCCGATGCGGGTCGACGTCGCCGAACTCGAACTCGCGCTGATCAACCTCGCCGTCAATGCGCGCGACGCGATGCCCAATGGCGGCCGCTTCACGGTACGGGCGGCCAACATCACGTTCCGTCATGAGGACGGGTTTCCGCTCACCGGCGACTTCGTGCAGGTCTCGCTCGAGGACACCGGTGTCGGCATGCCGCCGGAAGTGCTGGCGCGGGCCTTCGAACCGCTCTTCACGACCAAGCCGAAAGGCATGGGCACGGGCCTCGGCCTGCCACAGGTGTTCGCGTTCTGCGAGCGCTCCGGCGGCCTCGCCGCAATCGACAGCGCGATCGGCGCCGGCACCTCGGTGCGCCTCTACCTGCCGCGGGCGGCGGCCGCCCCGGAGGCCGAGCGTCCCGCCACCGAGCCGGCGGTCGAGGAAGCGGGCGCGCCGCACGGCCTGCGCGTCCTGCTGGTCGAGGACAACGACGAAGTCGCCGCCGGCACCGAAGCCTTGCTGCAGATGATGGGCCACCAGGTCACCTGCGTATTCAACGCCGATACTGCCCTGCGTCTGTTCGACGACGCGCACGCCAGGCACGAGCCATTGCCCTTCGACCTGGTGATTTCCGATATCCACATGCCCGGAACCACGAACGGCATCGATCTGGCGGAAACGGTGCAGGCGTTCGAAAGCCGCTTGCCGGTGATCCTCGTCACGGGCTACGCGGAAGAGCTCGACCGCGCGCGTCACGTCAACGTGCGGGTGCTGTCGAAGCCCTTCGATATCGCCCTGCTCGACAAGCTGCTGCAGGACATTCAGCACGATCTGGCGCAAACCAGCGCGCATCCCGCGGCTTGATTGCGCTGGAGGTGGCTGGGACTGGCCGTGGCTGGCGAGCGATCGTGCGCGTGGGCCGAACGTCGGTTATTTGCGCGTCCGGCGACCCTGTTCAGCCCGGTGGGAATTACCAGCTTTTGTAAAAGCGCCTCACCGGCTTTCCAGCCGACGTCCCGCGTTGCCCCCTATGCGCGACACGGCCCTGTTGCCAGGCCTCTGGGCGACGCCGCGCTTCCCGGCACGATCGTTGCGACTCCTGATGGAGGAAGGCCCCGCGCCGTTGCGACGGCCACCCGGCAAGCAGTGGGGAGACAGCCATGCGACACACCGTGATTGGTCTATTCGACACCTACACCCAGGCGGAAAGCGCGCGCGATACGCTCGTCCAGACCGGCTTCGCCGCCGACACCATCGAACTGCAAGCCAACCCCATCTCCTCGGCCACCGCGGCGAGCGACGCCGCGGCCGGCGCCGGCCTCCTTGCGAATATCGAACGTTTCGTTGCCAGCCTGTTCGCGAAGGAACAGCGCACGGCTCAGGCCGAGCACTACGCGGACGCCGTGCGCCGCGGCGCCGTGCTGGTCTGCGTGAATGCGGCCAGCGAAGCGCATGCGGAGCTAGCGAGCAAAACACTGGCGCGGCTGGGCGCCACCGATATCGGCGAACGCCTCCCAGGCTGGGATGCCGCACTGGATGATCCGGACACGCGCCGCGAACACTCGGTGCTCGACGAACTCGGGCTGAGCAGCGCCGCCCCGGCGCGAGACCACTCCGCCAGCACCGGCAGCAATCCGCCGCGGGATACGCCGGCAGCGCCCGCCGAGCCTCGTGCCGAAGAACAGCGGACGACGCGCACGCTCAGCGAGGCGGCGACGCTCAACACCATCGCCGCCGGCAGTGCACCGGGCTTTGGAGCCGTGTTTACGCCCGTCGATGTCGCGCCTGCGGCGCGACGGCCGGAACCCCTGGAGGGCGAGACCATTCCGGACGAATTTCTCGAGTACGAAGAGGACTTCCGCAATCACTACGACGAGCAATACGCGAGCGGCGACACCCGCTATGAGGACTACGTGCCCGCGTACCGGTACGGCGCGAGCCTCGCCCGCGACGCGGTCTATCGCGACCGTCCCTGGGACGAGGTGGAGCCGGAAGCGCGGCGTCACTGGGAGACCACCTCGCCCGAGGCGACCAATACGTGGGAAAGGTTCAAGGTAGCCGTGCGGCACGGCTGGGATCGGGTGACGGGACATCATCACGTGTGACGTCACAGGGAGAAGCGCCGGGAGCGGCGCGGCGTGCGAAAAGGCGGGCGGCATCGCGCCGCCCGCCGTGTGCGATGTGCAGGGGATGCAGGTCCGCGCTGCAGCTAGCACAGCTACTTAACCCGCAAACCGCTTCACCCACGCAACATAGCGATCGACGAACGTTTGCAGGAACTTGCGGGTGTCGTCGTTGAGGATATTGCCGCCGGCGTCGATTGCCGCAGGGTTATGCTTGATGAACATTTCCGGCTGACCGAGCAGCGCGACATCCAGATAGGCCAGCACATTGCGCAGATGCTGCTGTGCCAACGCCGTGCCGGTCGCGCCCAACGACGTGCCGGCCACGCCACCCGGCTTGCCCGCCCACGAATTCGTGCCCCACGGGCGCGAACCCCAGTCCAGCGCATTCTTCAGCACGCCAGGGATCGAGCGGTTGTACTCGGCCGTGACGAAGAGCAGGCCATCGGCAGCTTCGATCTTCTGCTTGAACTGGCGGGCGACTTCCGGAAAGTCCGCGTCATAGTCCTGGGAGTAGAGCGGCAAGTTGCCGATGTCGAGAAATTCGAATGAGAGGTCAGCGGGGGCAAGGGAAATCAGCGCTTGTGCCAGTTGCCGGTTGTACGACTCCCGGCGCAGGCTGCCAACCACAACGGCGATATGAAGGGCCATGGTTCGTTTCCTCAGTGAAAGCGCGCGCAGCGCGAAAGGGTCCGCGTTCTAATCATAAGCGGCGCCTGCGCGAATTGAGGAGCGAACCCGGCCGAAAAGCGCGGCTGCGGAGCGGAAAAATAAGGGGTTGCATCACTCTGTCTGCGCGGCCCGGTGGATAACCTGGAGTGCCGGGAAGTTATCCACAATTTCACTGAATAACCTTGTGGATAAGTGAGGGATTTGCCTTTCCAGTCAAGCACGTCTCCGGCCTGCGGCGATTTAAGGCAAATGACCATTTTGTTAAGAATCAGCGCGAAAGCGTAACAAGATGCGTCAGGCGGCCCTGACAGCCGCCTGGGCGCCGCGATAGTCGCGCAGGCCTCGCGGCGCCTACGGACTATGGCTGCGATTCTGGCGGCAGGCAATCCTGCCGCAGGTGCGGGCGGCGCCGATACGCGCGAACGACGATCGCTTCCGACACAGCGGAGTCACCGCAGCGCAGATGCACAGCAATGGATCGTGATTTTCGAACGACACGAGACGGCTTGTCAACGGTTGCTGGTCGAGCCACGTGCATGCCCCAAATTAAGGAAAACGGATATTTTGCTTTGCTGAATAAAAATGGGCGCCTTAATAAAGGCGCCCATTTTTTCGGATCAACAAGCCACGCGATAAGCCGCGCCGCGTGGCTGGAAACGCTTACTGACCGAAGAACACGTTGCAGTACGACGCAGGGCCGTTGCACTTGGCCGGAGCAGCGGCGTCGGCAGTGCCCGACACGGCGGCGAACAGTGCAACAGAGGCGATCAGGGCCGACAGGATGCGTTTCATGGTGATATTCCTCAACTCAGCGTGGGTTTCGCGATCGCGGGACGATCGATTCGATGGCTGGAGAATATCGATGAAGCGTCTACATAAAAACAGCGAAGTTGCGAAGACATTCTCTTCAAAAGCGCAATAATCGCCTTTCCAGCAGCGGTCCGAACGACGGCTCGATGCAAGCAGAGGCCGGCACAGCAAGGCGGAGCAGCTATTGCGCCGGACGGCTACTTTCAAATTGAGAAATAATGAATTTCCTGCGCTGCGACTGTCATAAATTCGCCCTCCAGCCGACTCAAACATATTGAGGTCACCGATGGTGGGCGGAGCGATGTCGAATTCCAGTTTGCTCCGGCAGGAACGTGCGAGAGAATGGGCGCCAAGCCCGCCTCGGGCGCTTATAAAAATATTCCCCTATGAAGATGACCGATTCACGAGCAGGCTCGGGCAGGCTAAGCATGCCGGCGGGGATGCCGGCCGCCTCGCACCCAAGCTCGGTACGCCGGAGGCTCGCATGACGCAGACGGCCGGCCCCGCCTTCGACGACCCGCTTTACCTCACGCAACTGCGACGAGACCTGCTGCGCTTTGCCCGGCTCCAATTGCGCGATGCCGCAGCCGCCGAAGATGCCGTCCAGGAAGCGCTCGCTGCCGCGTGGTCGCAGGCCGACCGGTTCGCCGCGCAATCGGAGCATAAGACCTGGGTGTTCGGCATCCTGCGCCACAAACTCGTCGACACGCTGCGCGCCCGCAAACGCACGGTCAACCTGGCGGACCTCGATTCCGAACTCGAAGACGAAGCGCTGCTCGACCGCGAACTGTTCAAGGACAACGGCCACTGGTCCAGCGAGGCCAAACCGCGCCCCTGGCCGACGCCCGAGACAGCGCTACGCCAGCAGCAGTTCTGGCAGCTCTTCGAGATATGCCTCGATCATCTGCCCGAGCAGATTGGGCGGGTGTTCATGATGCGAGAGTTCCTCGATCTCGAAACCGACGAGATCTGCACCGAATTGCAGATGACCGCCAATCACTGCAGCGTCCTGATCTACCGTGCGCGGCTCAGGCTACGCACTTGCCTGACCGAAAAAGGCCTTTCCAGAGAGGATGCGAATGGGGAAGTGTAAAAACATCACGCGCCTGCTATCGGACGCGCTCGACCGGCCGTTGCGGGCGGGGGAATGGATCGCGGTCGGCTTGCATCTGCCGACCTGCAGCGGCTGCCGCAACTACCGCAAGCAGATCAGTCTGTTGCGTGCCGCTTCGCGTGAGATCAGCGGCCGCAACGAAATTCGTTCGGATGACTAACTCGCGGGTGAGCCGAGGGGGCCGCCTAGCGCTCGCCGGGCGGCGTCAGACGATATCGCTCAAGAAAAGCCGCATGCCCGGCTTCGTCAACGTGCGGTGTGCGCGATTCGGTGCTGCCGGGATGCTTCGCAAGCATCGCGCGCGGGCGGATGGGTCGATGCTGGAAGTTGCCGCCACAATTCGGACAGACATTAGACAGCGCGCTCAACGCGCAGACCTCGCAGAACGTGCATTCGTAGCTGCAGATCATGGCGTCGGGTGCGTTGGGGGGCAGGTGCTTGCCGCAGCGTTCGCAGGACGGTCTCAGTTCCAACATCGCAGACTCCCGATTCAGACAGAAAAACGGCGCGTCGTATCACGCCTTCGAATGCCATGCTGTAAAAGCGGGCGCGGGGCAGACGATGTGCCGGTCCAGTCCGGTATTAGTCGCCGCCCGCCGCGCCGGCGCCCTCCGTTCAGGTCAGCACGCCCCACAGCAGCAGGGTGAGCGCGAGGCCGACCACGGAGACAATAGTCTGCAGGATCGACCAGACGAACACAGTCTGCTTCAACTTCAGGCCGAAGTATTCGCGCACCATCCAGAAGCCCGCATCGTTCACGTGGCAGAAAAACACCGAGCCGGCACCGATGGCGAGCGCCATCAGCGAATTGTGGGCCGGGCTGAGGCCCAGCACGACCGGCGCGACGATACCGGCTGTCGTCGTCGTGGCGACGGTGGCGGAACCGGTGGCCTGACGCAATGCGACGGCGATCAGCCACGCCAGCAGGATCAAAGGCATGTGCGCGCCCACCGCGATCTTGCCGATGGCCGTGCTGATGCCGGCAACCACCAGCGCCTGTTTGAGCCCGCCACCGGCGCCGATGGTCAGCAGCAGAGCGGCGATTGGCGGCAGGCTTTTGCGCAGGATGCCGCTCACGCGATCGCGCGGCATGCCTCGCGACCAGCCGAGTGCCACGATCGCGAACAACACCGTCAGACCGAGGGCCACCAGCGGCTCGCCGAGGAAGTTGAGCGCATTGAAGAGGAACGTCTCCGGCTGGAGCAGCAGCTTGGCGACGGTGCGGCCCAACATCAGAATGACCGGCAGCAGGATGGTGATCAGCGAAATGGCGAAGCTCGGAGGCTCGGCTGTGTCGTTGTGGGCCGTGAAGAGTTGGCCCATTTCCTCCGGCTCGACCACGTGCATGCGTTTGGATAACCAGATGCCGTACAGCGGTCCGGCCAGAATCACCGCCGGAATCGCAACGATCAGACCGAGACCCAGTGTGAGGCCGAGGTCGGCGTGCAATGCGCTCACTGCGATCAGCGGACCCGGGTGCGGCGGCAGCAGCGCGTGGAGTGTGGTCATGCCCGCCAGCGCGGGAATCGCGATCCGCAAGATCGGCTGTTGGGAGCGGCGCGCCATCACGAAGATGATCGGCACCATCATCACCAGACCCACTTCGAAGAACAGCGGCAGGCCGATGATGATCGCCACCAGCGCCATCATCCAAGGCAGCAAGCGTGGCGTGGAATGCTTGAGGATCGTCGACACCAGCCGGTCGGCCGCGCCGGACTCGGCCATCAGCGCACCGAGCATCGCGCCTAGCGCAATGATGATGCCCACGTCGCCGAGGAGTGCGCCCGCGCCCTTGCTGAATGCGCCGGCCACTGCTTCGAGCGGCAGGCCTGCGGCAAAGCCCGCGGCGAAGGTGCCGACCAGAATCGACAGAAACGGGGCAAGTTTCAAGACACTGATGAAAACGATGATCAGTGCAAGCCCCAGCACGCACGAAAGAATCAGTTGGGTGTCGTGGGGCGACCACGACGCGAGTGTTGTCGGTAAATGCACGATGTCCCTTTTTGTCGATTGACGCCGCCACGGCTATGCGCGGATGACGGCGATTGTAGCGGGCGGCCGGGCTGAGGCGTAGCGAGGTGTGCTAGCACAGGTGGGCCGGATAATTTTCGGTGCGTAGTGCAGGTTGTTTCGTAGCGTGGTTACTTGCGTCGCTTGCCGGGTGACGTGACTCGATCGTGCCGGCTCACTCGAATAGTGTTTTGACATTCTCGGGCGGGCGGCCGATTACGGCCCGACCATTGCGCACAACAATCGGACGCTGCATCAGGATGGGATGCTGCTCGATCGCTTCGTATAACTGATCGTCAGAAAGCTCGGGGTTGCCCAGACCAAGTTCCTGGAATGCGGATTCCGTGTCGCGCAACATTTCGCGGACTGGACAGCCGAGCATGGCGTTGAAGGTTTTCAGTTGCGCCGCTGATAGCGGGTGTTTCAGATATTCGACGATTTCTACGGGTTCGTTGGCCGTGTTGTAGGTGTTGGTGATCAGTTCGCAGGTGCTTCGGGATTTGGAGCAGCGGGGGTTGTGATAGATCGTGATCATGAGGACAGGTCGGTCGCAAGAGCGCGTTGGGAGGTGGGAATTTTAGCGTTCATTGGAGGGATGGTTTGGTGGCGGAGAGTCGCAAAGTGGGAAGCAGGTGTTGGGGGGCGCCGTCGCCGGGATCGATTGGAGTTGAAGGCGCGCGCTATTGCTGGATGAGTAAATTGCGTTTTATATTTTTATCGCTGTTATCCGTGATTAACCGAGAGGTGGGCGAGGGGGCGGTTTGGATAGCGTAGGCAGGGTACGAGACGCTAGGTCGTGGTGGAGTGAGCGGTCGCGGGTGTGCGAGCGCTTAATGTCAGCACTGACCTTTGGGGGGGAGGACTCGTCGGTTCTGTGCGGCGTCGCGCATCTGCGATGCTAGGCAGCAGGCGCGTTGTTTATGCGCATAAAGTCAATGTCTTGACCGTACCTTAAGCGTCGTTTTGGTGCTGTCGTTCTAGTCTCGCCGTTCTCCTGATCTCGCGGTGGATCTAACCATCAAATCGTCTCGCCGTTCCACCTTGATCTGATCGCACAAAGACCAACCTCCAGATCGCACCACCTAACTACCCAGGCACGATGCCGCAAGAAGTGCCTGAATCATGAGTTCACACGCGGGCGAACCGTAATCACTACCCAGTTGCCTCAGTCCTCCGGGTCCACACACCCAAGGTCGAGCACGCATCTCTCAAGTGGACTCACTCGCCCGACGCAATGGCCACATCACCGCCACGTTGCCAGCCCATAGTTCACCCTGCATCGCTCGCTCATGAGCTTACGCGGCAACTGCTTCAGCAACCGCCTCGGGTCGTTTATGCGCATAAACCTCTGCCGAATGGCTAACGCGTCGTACGTTTACGACAAAACGATTGAAATAGAAAATCATCAAGGTAAAATCCAACAGCGTCTAAAAAGAGGAGGTGAAGATTGGCAGCAGAAATCATCGCGGTAACACAGCAGAAGGGCGGGGTCGGGAAAAGCACTATCGCGATGCACCTCGGCGCTGCCTTCCATGAGAAAGGTAAGCGCGTCCTCGTCGTAGACGCTGACGGCCAAAACACACTGGTGCATTGGACCAGCGCATCCTCCGATAGCGAATCCGGCATCCCCTTCCCGGTCGTCAACCTCTCGGAATTTGGTGGCCAGATCCACCGCGAGATCAAGAAGTTCGTAGCAGACTACGACATCATCGTGGTGGACTGCCCGCCCTCCATCACCGAAAAAGTCTCCGGTGTCGTCTTGCTCGCAGCGACCGTAGCCATCATCCCGACCTCCTCATCGCCGGCCGATTATTGGTCGAGCGTGGGATTGGTGAAGCTGATCCAGCAAGCACAGGCGATGAACGAAGACCTGCGCGCCGTCTTCCTACTGAACAAGACCGAAGAGAAGCGGATGCTGACCCGCGAACTCAAGCGGGCGCTGGAAGAACTGGGCTTCCCGCTGCTGAAGACGCAGATACCCACCCGCGAAGCCTATAAGCAGGCCATGGCCCTCGGGCAAACCGTGCTGCAAATGAATGACCGCGGCGCCAAACTGGCTGCCGCCGAAGTGCGCGCGTTCGCCGACGAGATCGCCGCCCTGCTCCCCTGAATTTATGCGCATAAAGGACACTGAATGAAACCCTCCCAATTTGCTAAAGGCTTTCAAGCACGTCCGGATACGACTAGCAGCGAAAAGCGAACCGCCCTCGACCGGCTCAATGCCATCGATGGCCTGGTACAGAATGCACCGAAGGCCGCCGACCTCGCCGGCCGCTCGAGCCAGCCCACTTCCCCGGCTGTTGTTGCCGAAGCCGATCCGGTGGACACGCTGAACGAATCCGCCGAATACCACGCGTGGCGTATTGAACATGGATACCGTCCGGGACAGGTAATCGAGCTCGCACTTAAAGCGATCAAGCCCAGCCCGTTTAACCCGCGCTATTTCTATCTGAAGTCGTCGATTGCCGAGCTGGCGGTCAACCTGGCGAAGCAGGGTCAGCAGCAAGCGATCCACGTGATCCCTGACTACGACAATCCTGGTACTTACTTCGTCAGCGACGGTGGCCGTCGCGTGCGAGCGTTGAAGGAAGCCAACAAGGAGTCGGTGAAGGCGATCGTGATCGATCTGCCAATCGGCATTCAGAGCTACAAGCTTGGCTACGACCTGAACGTTCAACGCGACTCGCAGACGGTGTTCGATAACGCCATCGTCTGGAAGCGCTTTCTGGACGAGAAGTACTTCCAGAGTCAGAAGGAGCTGGCTGAACATCTTGGACTGGACGAATCGACAGTCGCGGTCGCCTTGTCGATTGCCAAGTTACCCGAAGTGGTGATGCAGGAGATGGTCGCGCGCACAGACCGTTTCGGCTCGAACATGGCTTACCAGGTAGGGCGTTATCACGGCGCCCGCGGCTCCGACGCCACGTTACGGCTGATCAACAAGATCCTGTCGGACGATCTCAGCACGCGACAGGTTGCCGACATCGTGAAGGGTCGCGCGAGCGCTCAGGAAAGCACCAAGGTAGCAGGGCGGCAACGCTATGCGCAGCGCCTTGAGATCAAGCTCGACGGGGTCGCAGTGGGTGATCTGAAGACGTACGGCGAAGACCGTATCGAACTCCGCCTGAAGGGTCTATCGAAAGAGAAGCGTGACGACATCCTGAGGCAGATCGAGCAGATGTTGCAGCAGAAGTAAGGAGAGTGCGGCGCCGGAAGCGGCGCCGCACATAGCAGAGGGGTGTCAGGCCGCGCGCGACTGACTCAAGGTAAAGGCGAGCAGATCGCCGTCAGTCGGCTCGCCCCAGGTCTTACGGGCCAGCCAGTCGAAGAAGGCCGTCTCCGCGAGCTTCGAGTCCAGCCCACGCCTGCGCCAATCGTCGCGCATGTGCGAACCCAGATCCTGCAATTCACTTTCTTCAAATGAGCGGCGCGCCACTTCGCGCTCCGTCTCGCCTTGCTCGTCGTAGAGCGCACGCGCTTCCTTGCGACGATAAGCCGAATACTCTCCCAGCAAGCGCGCCTTCAGATCGTCAGCCGGCGCGGCTACTGCCGCCTTGCCACCGCTTCCCGACGACAAGGCCTCGACCGGCGGGGCATAACCCTTCTTCAACGCGTCCTTGAACAAGGCCGGCGCACTGCGTACCGGCGGCAGCGACGTGCTGCGCATGCGTTGCTCCGTCATCTGCAAAGCGGCGCGGATGCGGTTTTCTTCGCTATCCGCGTAGAGCGTCTGCGCTTCCTTGAGCGGAATGCCGATCTTCACCATCCGGTCGACCAGTGTGCTGTCGAACACGTTCGGATGCTCGTCGAGCGCTAGCATCGGCTGCTTGCGCTCGGTCACACGGAACTGGATCTCGGCAACCCGGCGGCCCTCACGGTGCTCGATCAGCTCGACAAAGATATTGGTGACCGCGTTGACCTCGGCGATAGCCGGCCGCAGGTAATCGCGCTTGAAGTACTTATACTCGCGCTTTGCTTCGTCGCCCGCTTCCGTATCCGGCGTGCCGGAGAGAATCGGCCGCCACCACTCCCACGACTCGCGCATCGTCAGGTGGCTCGGGTTGGTCAGATAGCGCACGCAGATCTCGTACAGGGCCAAGCCCGCGCTACTGCGCAACTGGCTCTGGAACTGGAGGCTCAAACGCGCGTACTGCACCGGGTCGAGCAGCTTTTTCTTGATCTTCGGCGCAAAGGAGAACTCGACCCACACGCGCCGCGTGGTCGGGTCTTCGAGAATTTCCGCATCGGCAATCAGCGTCGAGATGCCCCACTTGCGGCCGGGCTTCTGACTCGAGGTGCCGGTACTCCATTCGACCTGCACCGACACCATGCGACGCAGGTGCTCCTTGACGAGCGCAGTGTCGTTCGAATCGAATGCGGAGTTGGCAACAATATCGGACAGCAGCGCCCGGTAGGTATCGCCGGACTCGTCTGCCTGCTGGGCAACCGCCAGCAGAACATTGAACAGCTTTCGGGTGAGAAGGGTGATCTTGCCGCTCTTGGGCTGAATCGCGATCGCCTCGACGGCTTTGCGCAATTCAGCCGAGCTCGGGCTCACCACATCAGTCTTCTTCGCGCGCTTCGTGGCCATGCGTCGGGTCGAGGAGGGATTTGGCGAGAGCATACCGGCTGTGGTGAAGCACGTCTATAGGGACCCTCTCACCATTCCCGGTGAAGTGAGTTTACGGCGCGTGACTCACCTCGGTTCACTCCCGAAAATACTCACCTCAACCATTTGACGCCAGGTTGCGGGTGTCTTTGCTCCTCGCGGCCCAGGCAAAAATGGCCCGTTCCAGGGTGAATCGTAATCGGGAGGTTTACGCTCCCGTATCGACTCACCTTAAAAATTGTCGCGAATTCGCGACTTGATCAGCACTCCTGGATGGTTCGGCACCCGAGTGCAGTTCGCAACCTGGAGCGAGGACAAAGTGGGGCATTCTCATTCTGGTAGTAGGGAAAATCGTGGCACCAAGACAGCACTCCGAGTCCGGATTCGCCACGGATCACGGCGCCGTCGCAGCCGGGTGGTTTGCCGTGTCACCCATTACGCCTCGGCGCGCTGCGCACGACGCACGGTCAGCGTCCAGCACCGGCCGTACCCAGCGGGCACGTCACTGGACGCGTCTCCTCGCAGGCCGGCCAACAGCAAACCCCTGACGACGCGACCTAAGACCGTCTGGCCGGCCACCTGCCTGCGCTGCCTGCGCCGCCTGCGCTGCCTGCGCTGCCTGCGCTGCCTGCGCTGCCTGCGCTGCCTGCGCTGCCTGCGCTGCCTGCGCTGCCTGCGCTGCCTGCGCTGCCTGCAAACGATAACCAAAGTCATGGTGAGACGGCCACATGGTGTTGATCGCACCGTACAGCTCACGGCGGCGAGTGACGTCAAGACGGCGATACCGTCGACGAAACGTCCGCAGACTCTCGATCAACCTTCGACGGCCTCGACTATCTGCCAGCGCACCCACCTCAGCAGCGCAATCCGCGACAAACCCAGTCGCCACCGGGGGCATACCGAACGACTTTCGCCTGCCATCCCACGATACCCCGGACGCACACCTTGCCTACGCCCCACCGTCAGTCACGATCCCTCGCCTAAGCCCCCGAAAACCCTCACCTTTACTCCAACCGAACCCGCGGAAACACGCGGCCCAAGCCAAATTGCATAGGAATAAAGCAACAAAAGATTCCCGAAAAGCCTCACCTTTGGTCCAAAACGCTCCCTCATGAGTTGACTACAGCAGAGCCCCATCCAACTCCCGAAAAGTCTCACCTTTCCGTTAAAACATGAAAATAATTAATATTTTCATGCACTTACAGAAAACATATCGTGTATCGCTTCAACTAAAAGGGTCCCGAAAAGCCTCACCTTCAGAATCGTTTCCAGCCGCAGCCAGTCGGATCGTCTGCTCGCCGCAAACTCCCGAAAAACCTCACCATCGAGAATTCAGCGCCGACGAATTCGCTCTCACCAATCAAGCTCAGCGGGGCATTTCCCGTAAGTAACTGCAAACTTCCTCCCGAAAAACCTCACCTGAGCTGATTTTCCCCGCCGAATTGGCTCCCGAAAACGCTCACCTCTAGTCCAAACGGTGCAGTTTTGCATGCCCATCGAAGCACCCCGGCGCATCTCCCGAGAAAGCTCACCTTTGCCGGTCATACCTCAAATCCAGGTCGGTTCGGAGTGTCAACCCTCCTCGGAGGCCTGTCTACGCTCCCGGAAAATCTCACCTTAGGGGCTCGATGCTCAAAATTCGGGCATAAATTCGCCTCGCTACCCGTAAATCCTCACCTTGACGGCGCGTTTTCTCCCGCGTTGCCTCACCAAAGGTCTCCGGCGCCCCAAATTTGGGCTGGAAAATGGCTTTAGAATCCGTCCCGAAAGCGCTCACCGCAGCGCTCCCATGTGTTTCAGGTAGTTTTTACGTCCGGCTGGGCCGCACGGCCCGTCTGGTCCCGCAAAACCTCACCTTTGCTAAACCGGCATTTTGTAAGCGTCTCCTGAACCCGCTCACTCAGTGTCCCGCAGGCCCTCACCAGGGTCCCTGAACCTCATCACTCGACTATCCCGCAAGCCCTCACCAGGCGTCCCGTAAAGCTTCACCTGACTCCGCTGAAACCCTTGCCTGGTAAGGATCTGCCGTGGCGTTAACGTTTTTAACAAGGGTTCAAGGGTGTTTACTTTTATTACTCTCAAGAATTTCATCCCCCGTGTGCCCTTCGGACAGCTTCTGTCCTCACCCCACGCCGCCATTCCGCTTCGTGAAACAGTCAGGTTCCGCACAAGAAACCGAAAATCCCGTTTCATTCCAAAGACTTATTGGCTATTCTTCGTTTTGTTTCACGGAAATTCTGCACTAGGGCGCTGCCACGTAGCTCACAACGACTCCCTTCCACACCGATTCGCAAGAAAAGCATTTCTGCCGATAAAGTTGTAGCAAATGATACGTAAATTGTTATGATTCATCGAACCCCAGCCATATCGAGGTGTAAATGAATCTGGACGAGGAACGGCAAGCGATCCGGCAGGAACTCGAAACGATGCGTGAAAGCGGCGCCCGTCGCCAGGAATTGTCGTTGCACGCCTGCAAGCGTCTTTTCTTCGATCTTGGCATCCGGCCATCTATGGCTGCTGTCCGTGATCTGACCCAAACCGGCAGCGCTAGCGATATTCCCAAGGACATCGACAGCTTCTGGGAGCGAATCCGCACCGCCTCACGGGTACGAGTTGGTGCCGGTAACATTCCGAAAATCCTTGAAGACCGTGCCGGAGAACTTCTCGGCGCGTTATTCGAGGAGGCCATCGCCCACGCACGCACGACCTTCGACGGTGAGCGCGCGGATATCCAGACGCAGATCGAGGCGGCGGAGCGGGAGACGCGCGAGGCCGAAATTCGCCGGCAAGCTTCCGAAGAAGCGATTCGCCGCAGCGATGCGCGAGCGGACGCCGCTTGGGAACGTGTTCGCGCGCTTGAAGCAGAATTGGCGACGGCCAATTCGCACGGCACCGCCCACCACGACAGTTTGCAGTCCAGTGTGCGTCGGCTTGACGCTGAAAATGAAACGTTGCGCAAACGCCTCGAAAGCGAGCAATCCACTAACGCGACTTTGCGTGACCGGATCGATGCGCTACATCTCGATTTGCGCCACAGTACCGAACACTATGCGCAGCAGATCAAAGACGCGGTCGCGGAAGCCGAACGGCGTGTAAAGCCCATGCTGGTCGAGCTCGACTCGTTGCGCAGCATGGCAGCGACTTATCAGACCGGTGTGCGCGATGCCAGCCGTAAGGAATTCGAGTTCATCCAGCAAATTGCGGCCGCCAAGGCCCGTGGAGATCGGTTGGATGCGCAACTGCGCGAACAATCCGATGAACTTGACGCGCTCACTAATGAAATGGCGACGTTGCGCGCTCAACAAGGCATAGATCCCGCCGTCGCGGATCTGCTGTGCATACTTGCCAGTTCCGGCCGCTTGAGCGATACCGAAATGGCGACGATCGGCACTGTCGCGGACGGTCATGTGGCGCTGCCGTTGCGCTGCCCAAAATGTGAGGAAGGTGAACCGGAACTCTCGGAGGTCGATCACCGCTACGAACTCCAGTGCCCGGAGTGCGAGCACTCGTCCGGACCGGGACATTCGCGTCTCGAGGCGGTGACGCGGTTTCTGTCGTCCCGACCGGTGACGTCGGTGGCATAGACGGGCCTCACCGATTTCGCCGCCATGCAACAAAAAAGCGGTGAAAGGTGAGCTAATCCGGGACCGTCTGGAACCGAAAAGGTGAGGTTTTTCAGGAAGGCTTTCGCACGCCTACTCGGCCGGATGCGTTTCAGGCGACACCGTTCCTTCCGCGGCGTGGTCTGATTGCACTGCGTCAGAGGTCAGGATTTTTTGCTGATCTGACCAGTTTTTCCAGGCACGGTGCAGCCGGTTAGCAGAAACCGGCTGCATAAAGCCGAGCCATTGCCCGACCAGATCCGGGGCAACACCTGTCTCGAACAGATCCGCCGCGAACGTGTTGCGCAGAGTCTGAGGACTCGCGCGCGATTCACGCGAGTCGGAAAAACCCGCGGCTTCGATCAGCGCATCGACGGAACGCAGCATGGTGGCCTTGTGCATGGGCCGACCGGAGGGCGACGCGGGAAACACCAGATTCCCGGCGAGCTCTGAGAGGCGCCGTTCCGCAAGCCATGCATCCAATGCAGCCACGGCGAACGGCGCAAGCCGCGTGCGTCGGGTCGTCGTTGGATTCGGTGACTCGATCGTCACCCAGGGCGAGCCCGGCAATACGCAACTAACCGTTAGCGATCGAGCCTCGCCCGTCTTCAGTCCACCACCTAGAAACACTGCGATCAGCGCACGATCGCGGCGCTCCCGCCAGCGTTGCGCCGCGGATAGTTCGCTGATGGGTGAGAACAGATGTGCGACCAGTAGCGCCCGCTCCTGCGTAGTCAGAAATCCAGTTGGTTCGTTATCCAGAGCATTGCGCCAGGCGGCCTCACCGTCCTGAGCGATAAACCGTGCAGGGTTGGTCGAGGCAAGCTCGATTTCCCGAACATGGTCGAGTACGCGTTCGATCAAACGAAGATAGCGGACTCGCTGCGGTTTGCGAATCGCTAGCCCGGCGACGAAATCGGCGATCGTGCGCGTATCGACGGTCGTGAGGGTGGTATGCCTGAGCGCCATCCAGTCGAGAAAGAGTCCCCATTGCGCTTGATACACTTCGGCCGACGAGCGGCGAAAGTGTTGCTTCGAGAGCCAGGTGTCGAAAGCAATGCGTGGATGGCGACGCCAGTCTTCGCGTTGCTGATCGAACAGATCCGAGGTGGGGATGTCTCGGTCGGCGGAGCCGGGCGAGTGGGGAGAGACCATAGTCTGCTTAACCGTTAGTTGCGTATTATTGTAGGTCAGACGCCTCCTGTTCGATAGTCAACAAAGTCCGATGAACGGACCGATGGACCGCCCGGCCCAACCAGACCGCGCTCAGCCGCCCCAGGCGCGCGAGCGCCGAACGGCGCCTTGCGCCGGCACAGCCGGCACAGCATTGCGATGCGCTTCTTCATACACGGAAACCGCGAATGCGAACACCGCCGGCAACGCGTTCGAGGCGCCAAAATCCACCGGATCATCGGTCTCGGGATAAGGGAGTGCGGAAGGCCGCTGGAACAGGCCGAGCATCAGCGCGTCATGCCGGCTGGCGAAGCCGAGGTCGGCAAGGGCTTCTGCCTCGATAGCATGGAGTAGCCGCCAGGTTAGTGGAACTTGCTGCACGATGTAGCGCGCAGCAATGCTGCGGACGATGTGTTCGAGATCGCGCGCCGCGGTCTGGAAGCGCAGCGCAGCCAGGCCGTGGTCGGCGTGATGGGTTGTCAGTTCGTTCATTTCGGCTCCGGTCAATCTGGGTATACTGTACAAACATACAGTGCTCAAATCAACCTCGGCCAGATGGCCAGGCATTCAAGCCCGCGTCATCATCCGGGGCGCATAAACTGACGCGAGGTATCCCCGGCGCTCAGCCGTGAATCACCACCAGCAGCGCTTTCGCCTCGCTCTTGCCGGCATTGCGAATGGCATGAGGTTCGTCGGCGACGTAGCGCGCCGTGTCTGCGGCCTTTAGCCGTTTGGTGGTGCCCGCGGCCTCGATCTCGATCGACCCATTGAGCACCGTCAAATGCTCGCGCGTGCCCGGTTCGTGCGCGTTCGACACTAGCGCCCCGCCCGCCTGCAGCGTCAGCTCGTACCACTCGAACTTGCCCGCCAGTTCGATCGGCCCCCACACGCGCAACTGATATTTGGCGTCGTGACCGCTCAACGTCGGGATCTCGTGCGGCCCGGACACGGCAATGGCTTCGGACGCCTTCTGCTGCGCGAACAGTGAATCGAGGCTGACGCCCAGCGCGTTGGTAAGCCGCCAGGCGACCGCGATGGTCGGATTGGCCTTGTCGCGCTCGATTTCCGACAGCATCGACTTCGACACGCCCGCCGCACGCGACAGGTCGTCGAGCGTCATGCGGCGCTCACTGCGCAGCCGCTGGATCTGTTCGCCCACCCGCGGCGGCGCCGCCACGGTTTGGGCTAAAGTGGGTGCAGCGCTGGGTGCCGCGCGCCGGGTTCCCGAACTTGCCATTTTCTAACCCATCGTTTAGAGTTGTTCGACATACCGAACTTGCGTTCGGAAAATCGAAATTGTTCGATAAAACCGATATCTGACTATAGCAGGCCGTCAACGCGCCGAACATCGCGGCTGCGCGGTCTACCTCCCTTCAGGAGACTGATGTATGCGTGAACCTTACCTCGCTCATTTGCGCAGCACGCTCGAGCAGATCCGCGCCGACGGCTTCTACAAGACCGAGCGCGTGATCGCGAGTCCGCAATCGTCTGACGTGCGGCTCGCCGACGGCTCGGAGGTCCTGAACTTCTGCGCCAACAACTATCTGGGCCTCGCCGACGACGCCCGCCTGATCGCCGCCGCCAAAGACGGGCTCGATCGCGACGGCTTCGGCATGGCCTCGGTGCGCTTCATCTGCGGCACCCAGACCGTGCACAAGGAATTGGAGCAGGCGCTCGCCGCGTTTCTGCAAACCGACGACTGCATTCTGTATTCGAGCTGTTTCGATGCGAACGGCGGCCTGTTCGAGACGCTGCTCGACGACTCCGACGCCATCATCAGCGACGAACTGAATCACGCCAGCATCATCGACGGTGTGCGGCTCTCAAAGGCCAAGCGCTTTCGCTACAAGAACAACGATCTGGCCGACCTCGAAGCGAAGCTGAAAGAAGCCGACGCCGCCGGCGCGCGCTTCAAGCTGATCGCCACGGACGGCGTGTTTTCGATGGACGGCATCATCGCCGACCTCGCCGGCATCTGCGATCTGGCTGACCGCTACGGTGCGCTCGTGATGGTGGACGATTCGCACGCAGTCGGCTTCATCGGCGAGCAAGGCCGGGGTACGCCCGAGCATTGCGGGGTGCTGTCGCGCGTCGACATCATCACCGGCACGCTCGGCAAGGCGTTGGGCGGCGCATCGGGCGGCTATGTGGCGGCGCGCAAGGAAATCGTCGAACTGCTGCGGCAACGCTCGCGCCCGTATCTGTTTTCGAACACGCTCACGCCGAGCATCGCGGCGGCTTCGCTCAAAGTGCTCGAGCTGCTTGCCAGCGCGGAAGGCGCGCAATTGCGCGCACGCGTGCGGGCGAACGGCGCGCATTTCCGCAGCAAGATGAGCGCGCTCGGCTTCACACTGGTTCCCGGCGAACATCCGATCATCCCGGTGATGCTCGGTGACGCGCAACTCGCCTCGCGCATGGCCGATGCGCTGCTGAAGGAAGGTGTCTACGTGATCGGTTTCTCGTTCCCGGTCGTGCCGAAGGGCCGCGCGCGCATCCGCACGCAGATGAGCGCGGCGCATACGCCTGAACAGATCGACCGCGCCGTGGATGCATTCGAACGCGTGGGCCGTTCGCTCGGCATCATCTGATCTGGAGGCGCACATGAAAGCACTTGCAAAACTCGAACGCGCTCCGGGCCTGACGCTCACGGACGTCCCGAAGCCCGAAGTCGGCCATAACGACGTGATGATCCGCATCAAGCGCACGGCGATCTGCGGCACGGATATCCATATCTGGAAGTGGGACGACTGGGCGCAGAAGACGATTCCCGTGCCGATGCACGTGGGTCATGAATACGTCGGCGAGATCGTCGAAATGGGCCAGGAAGTCCGCGGCTTCGCGATCGGCGATCGGGTCTCGGGCGAAGGCCATATCACCTGTGGCTTCTGCCGCAACTGTCGTGCGGGGCGCAGGCATTTGTGCCGCAATACCGTGGGCGTGGGCGTTAACCGCGAAGGCGCATTCGCCGAGTACCTGGTGATTCCGGCGTTCAACGCCTTCAAGATTCCGCCTGAAATCTCCGACGATCTCGCTGCGATCTTCGATCCGTTCGGCAACGCCACGCATACGGCGCTGTCGTTCAACCTGGTCGGCGAGGATGTGTTGATTACCGGCGCCGGGCCGATCGGCATTATGGCGGTGGCGATTGCGAAGCACGTCGGCGCGCGTAACGTCGTGATTACCGACGTCAACGACTACCGGCTCGAACTCGCCCGCAAGATGGGCGCGACGCGTGCCGTGAACGTTTCGCGCGAATCGCTGCGTGAGGTGATGGCCGATCTGCACATGACCGAAGGTTTCGATGTGGGCCTGGAAATGTCCGGCGTGCCGAGCGCGTTCACCAGCATGCTCGAAGCGATGAACCACGGCGGCAAGGTCGCACTGCTCGGCATTCCGCCCGCACAAACTGCGATCGACTGGAACCAGGTGATCTTCAAGGGTCTGGAAATCAAGGGCATTTATGGCCGCGAGATGTTCGAGACCTGGTACAAGATGGTGGCGATGCTGCAAAGCGGGTTGGACCTGTCGCCGATTCTCACACATCACTTCCCGGTCGACGATTACCAGAAAGCGTTCGCCACGATGCTATCGGGCGAAAGCGGCAAGGTGATTCTCGACTGGACGGCCTGAGTTTGTCTTGCGCGTCCGGAAGCTGACCGGCAGGCTTGCCTTGCCGTCACGCTTCCGGGCTTTCCTCTCGTCTTCCAACAAATCGCGTCCGGTCGCAAAAGCCTAGGCGCATCGTTTAAGCACCTGCTGCGGTCGGTCGGTCGAATTCCGCCTGAATCCGCACGTGGACGTCATCGCCCACAGCCGGATACCACGTTCCCAACCCGAACTTCGAACGGCTGAAGCTGCCTTCTGCGGAAAAGCCGAGTGTGTTTTGCTTGGTCAGCGGGTCCGGCCCGAAGCCGTTAAAGACCACGTCGAGCGTGACCGGTTCGGTCGCGCCGCGAATCGTCAGGTTGCCTGTGAGCTTGCCGCGTGCCTCACCGGTGCGCTCAAAACCCGTGCTGACGAAGCGGATCTGCGGATATTGCGCCACAGCGAACATGTTGTCGCCCTTGACCAGCTTGTCGAGCAACGGCACGTTGGTATCCACGCTGGCGGCGTCGATGGTCGCCGCGACCGAACTCTTGTCGAGGCCGCCTGCGTTCCAGTCAAGCTGGGCGGTGGCGCGGTCGAAGCGCATCGTAAAGCGCGAATACTTCAGGTGATCGACGTCGAACGTGATGCTCCAATGATGCGCATCGAGTGTGTACTGTCCCACGGGGACGCTCGCTTCGGTTTGCGTCACTGAGTGCGTGACGACCTGTAGCGGCGTACACGCCGCTGCCACCGCCACCGCTCCGATCGATAACGTGCGCACCATGATTGCGCGGACAGCGTAATGCTTCATCGCTTTGTTCCCCTAGTTTGCTTTACGCCACGATAACGCAAGCGCCGCACCCGCGCAGGCATTTTCCACGGGCTTTCAAGTTAACGCTGCGGGCGCCCGAAAAATTCCATCGCTCGAAATCTTCTTGACGAAGGAGAATGATCGTTCTACTCTTCGCTCATGGCTACTTCAAACGAACCCTTGACCCTTGGCAGCGCACGCGAGCGCTTGCTCGACGCTGCTGAAGCGCTGATTTACGCCGACGGCATCCACGCAACCGGGGTGGACGCGATCGTCCGGCAGTCCGGCACGGCGCGCAAAAGCTTCTATACGCACTTCGAATCGAAGGATGCGTTGGTCGCCGCAGCGCTTGAACGTCGTGACGAACGCTGGATGAACTGGTTTACCGAAAACACGCTGCGCTACGGCAAGAGCCCGCGCACGCGGCTGCTCGGCATGTTCGATGTCTTGCGCGAGTGGTTTGCCTCGGAAGATTTCCACGGTTGTGCGTTCCTCAATGCTTCCGGCGAAATCGCCGCGCCCGATGATCCGATTCGCGTCGTCGCACGCGAACACAAGGAGCGCTTGTTGGCGTTCGTGCGCACACAGTGCGGCGAGCATCTGGGCGAGAGCGGCGGCACGGATGGCCGGCGCGCGGCGCGCCTCGCGCGCCAGTGGCTGATCCTGATCGACGGCGCCATCGGCGTCGCGCTGGTCAGCGGCGAAGCCGACGCGGCGCTGGATGCACGCGCCGCCGCAGAGCAATTACTGAGCGCGGAATCCGCGCACACTCGCGCGCCATCCCGGCGTGCGTCCACCTGACCGTTGGAGCAACCATGACCGATAGCATCGAAACCCGTCCACCCGTGCCGTCCTTCACGCGCGAAACCGCGATCCAGAAAGTGCGTGCCGCGGAGGATGGCTGGAATACCCGCGATCCCGAACGCGTGTCGCTCGCCTACACGCCGCAGAGCGTGTGGCGAAATCGCGCGGAGTTCGTGACGGGGCGCGAGGAAATTGTCGGACTGCTGCGCCGCAAGTGGGCAAAGGAGCTCGACTATCGTCTGATCAAGGAGCTATGGGCTTACACGGATAACCGCATCGCAGTCCGGTTTGCGTATGAGTGGCATGACGATTCCGGCAACTGGTTCCGCTCGTACGGCAACGAAAACTGGGAGTTCGACGAGCACGGATTGATGGCGCATCGCCATGCGTGCATCAACGATTTGCCGATTCGCGAAGCCGACCGTCTGTACCGCTGGCCGCTCGGGCGCCGTCCGGACGACCATCCGGGACTGTCCGATCTCGGCTTGTGAGTGTTTGAGCGCCCCCAGACCTGCCGCTTACACGTCAGGCCCCCCGAGGGGGTCAAGCAAACTTGGGGCGGCCCAGCGTTTCC
The DNA here is from genome assembly GCF_056619545.1 of Paraburkholderia sp. SSBN10T. Classification (NCBI taxonomy): domain Bacteria; kingdom Pseudomonadati; phylum Pseudomonadota; class Betaproteobacteria; order Burkholderiales; family Burkholderiaceae; genus Paraburkholderia; species Paraburkholderia sp. SSBN10T. The sequence continues at coordinate 138,626 of NZ_JBWQQI010000020.1, read as the reverse complement.
TTGAGAGAAGCGTTCAACACCGGCCGCATGAGCGTGCGGCCCTGCATCCAGATCGTGTGTGTCTAAGGGTGTTCACCGATCTGCCATCGCTTTTCCGCTATTGTGCTGTCTGGGTATGATCCGGGCAGGTCTCATGCCCGCTGTTTCGAGTGCGACCTCAACATTGACCGAAGAGGTTTGAGGTACAGTGCGCGACGGACGGCATGCCAGACAATAACCAGCACATTCAATACACCGGCGCTCGACTGGTGGCGGAGAAGATATGCATTTGCGGCAGACCAGCAACAACATCCGGCGCGCGCTCGTGGCGCTCGTCGCCAGCTTCGCGGTGGCTTCTACCGCGCATGCGGCGGACTGGTGTGGAGGCGGCGTTTGGGTCGACGCAATGCTCGGCTCTTACCACATCAATCCGGATCCCGGCACCAACTTCAACGATTTCAATCCTGGTCTTGGCGTCGAGTGCTGGGTCAACGGTCAATGGGCCGTGACCGCCGGGGGTTTTCGCAACTCGCTGCGCCGTCCTTCATACTACGGCGGTGGGGTTTGGGCGCCGGAGTTCGCGCACTGGGGTGTGATTCGACTGGCCGCGATCGCGGGCATCATCTCCGGCTATAACTATGGTAACTGGGGCCTTGGCCGGAACCACACCGTTGGCCCGGTGGTGGCGCCGATTGTCATGTTCGACTACAAGCGCGTGGGTGCGAACCTGATTTTCATCCCACCGATTCCTTCCGATAATCTGCCGTTCACGATTGGGTTTCAGGTGAAGGTGAAGTTTTGAGGGGTGAGGCGGCGCGTCCATCGCGCATCGCTGCCGAAGCATCCTGCTGTTCGTTAAGGTGAGCTGTTCCAGGATGGTGAGGACTTCCAGGAGCTGGGGTCCAGGAGGTGAGTATTTCCAGGCGTGCTGAGAAATCATAGAGATGGCGAGCGGCTGCAAAATGGTGAGACTTTCCGGAAGTCTGTCTTGAAGAACAGCTCCGGTATCCCCGAGACCCGCTCTCAAAGCATGATTTCTACACGCTGACTTTGCTCGGCGAGCGGGCGCGAGTGCAAGGACCATACTTCGTCGAGGCCGGGCCTCACCAGATCGAGCTCGGTCGACACCCCCGTATCGCGGCGAAAACGTGCCTTGTTTGCGGCTTGCGCCTCCACGATTGCCTGATCCTGCCGGGCCACGTGACGCAGAAAAGGCCACGCGATCATCCGCACCGCCCACTGCGGCGCCCAGCGATTCTCTACATGCAAGGTGCCATGAACCTGCGTCAGCGCTTCGCTGATTGGACTGAAATGAAGCGTGAAGTAGAGTGCGCTACCGTCCTGATAGCGGTATTCAAGTTGGGCCGTGCCAGCCGCCGTGGCGGCAAAATGCGCACGCTCCAGCTCACGCGGCGACTCGAACAAGCGGTACAACCAGCCGCTTTGCTGTGGCTGTCCGCGATAGTCGACCTGCAGCACCCCTGATGAACACGTGACCGTAGCGCTGACGATCTGACGATGACCTTCCCCGCGCACTAGCCCCGGGTGCACGAAGTGCGTGTGCAGCGGATCCAGGAAATTTTCCAGTGCGTCGACCGCATGCGCCTTCCACGTCGTGCTCCAGATAAAGCGGCGGCTCCCCTGCGGCAACCTACGCACAAATTCGGGCAGGTCTCGCGAATTCGGGCCGTTCGCGGTATCAGGTCTGACCCAGATGAGCCCGTCATGCTCCATCACGCCAACCGAACCAACGTGAACCACAGGCTTGCACGATGGCGGCGTCAGCCCAGGTATCGCGATGCAGCGTCCGTCGGCGCCGAAGGTCCAGCCGTGATAGCCGCACTGCAGTCCTGCCGGCGTGATGCGTCCCGCCGACAACGGCGCATGCCGATGCGGGCAACAATCGTCGAGCGCGAGCAGCTCGCCTGACTGCATGCGGGCCAGCACCAGCGGCCGGTCCAGCAGTGTGACGGCCAACGGCTTCGACTTCAGCCGTCGCGACGAAGCGACCACGAACCAGCTTCGATACAGCGCTGGGTTCCATGCGTTCATAGTTGAAAGCGCCTCATTATTGGTACGCCGAGTCGGGTCGTCAGCAACTGCAGGCCGCGCAGCGTGTGGCGCGTCGCCGCCGGCAGATGGCGGCTGAGCACCGCACTGTACTCGATGGCCGGCTCGCCGCCCCTGAGCCGTTTGAAGTGTGCCGCGCCGGCGCTCAGATTGAGGATAGCCTCGCGTTCGAGCGTCGTCTTGAGCACATGCGCCATCAGCAGGCGATACAGGCCTGCGGCAGAAGGCCAGCTCGTGTCGTAGCCGACAATCGGGGCGCTCAGCAACGTGCCCTGCCCGAACATGCCGACCACAGCACGCAGCTCGCCGCTGTCGTCCCTGAAGCCGAAGAATTCAAGCAGTCCTGCACGATGCCACGCCTTCAGAAACGCGGCGGTATAGCTCGGGTTCAGGCGTGAGTACTTGTCGAGATAGAGTTGTGCGTAAAGCGCTTCGCTGCGAACAAAATCCGCGTCGCTAAAGTCGTCGTGGCCGACCGGCGTCAGCGGTGTGGTGCGCAGCAGATGCAAATCGCGCCGCAGGTTCTGATGCCGGGTCGCGTTCTGCTTCATATCGCGAAACAGGTACACCTGGCGCGTGGGGATCAGGTCGAAGCCCGCCGCTTCCAATGCCCGCAGCCAGTGCGCATGTTGCACGTGATTGAGCGAGCGGAACCACACCGCATGGCGCGGCCAGCGCAATTGAGACGCTGCCGCGAGCGCGGCAAAATCGATGCTCTCGGCTGCGGGATACAGATTCGTGCTGATCAGCCAGTTGTTCAGCGATACCGCGTTGTCCAGCTCGGCGCGGCGCAGCCAGCGGTCGGCGATGCCGATCACGCCGCTTAGCGGCGCCGCAAGCATACGAGGCGCGGTGCGGCGGGTCTCTTCAAGCGCATAACGGCTATAGGTCGTCAACGGCGAGCAGACCCATGCGTTGTCCGGCACGTTGCCGTTGACGGTGACTGGCAGGGTCAGGTTGCCGGCCTCGAACGTCTCGATGCGAGCGTCGATGTTGGAGACGAAACCGTGCGTGGCGACGCCTGCGTGCAGCGCCGCGAAGGCCGCGGCCTTCGCAGCGAAACACGCGTGCGGCACGTACAGGCATTCGCTCATGGTTCGGGCAGCTCCTGACCGTCCCACTCGATATCCTGCGTTGCCGCCTCGCGCATATTGCAGTGCTGCGCGAGCGCGAGCCGTGCATACGACACCAGATCGCGGAGGGCGCCGCCGAGCGGACCGCGGTCGCCTGGTGTGCCGATCACGTCGGACGCGCGGCGATAGTCGTGCAGCCAGCGGCCGAATTCGCCGCGCCGTAGCGCGTCGATCAGGCCAATACTCAGCATCATCGCGCTAGCCATGCGCGGCGCGCCCGAGGATGGCTCGATGGGCGCCGTGATCTTGCTGCTGAGCGTGCCGTCGAGCGCCGCAGGCAGTGGATCGTCGAGCGTGAACAGATGGCAGCCGCTGGTCGCGCGCGGATTGCATTCGAGCACGCTCACGCGTCCGTCCGCGTGCTGGATCCAGTCGAACGACAACTGCCCGGTGAAGTCGAGCTTGCGCGCGAAGTTTTCGACGAAGCGGCGAATGGCCTCGATGCGTATTGCCTCGAAATAGAAGCTCGAACTGGTCGACATTCTCCAGCGCGGCCAGTACACGCTATGCGCCACCAACCGGCCGCGATCCGCCACACTGTACGAGCAGAATTCACGACCTTCCGCGAACGCCTGCACGACCCAGTGGCCGAGCGGCGCGAGCGGTGGGGCATCCGCTGGAATGCCATGACGATAGAGCCGAACGTGGACCCCGAAACGGGAGTACTCCGGTTTCAGCACCACCGGCCGGGTGCCGGCCCAGGCGCGTGCTTCGTCAAGCGAGGCAACCCGGGCCGAGTCCGGCACTTCGGCGCCGCAGCCGCGAGCGAGCGCAAGAAAACGCCACTTGCTGTGCACGTCGCGCATCTTGCTGAAGTCTTCGGCCAGAACGCGCACGTGGGCAGGCAAGCGGTCGCGATAGCGCGAGACAAAAAATACTTCCTCGCAGGTCGGCACGATCAGGTCGATGCCGTGCGCCAGCGAGGCGCGCCGCAAGTCGTCCACGAAACCGGCCGGTGCATGACGCGGCGAGGCGACCTGCAGCGTCGCAGTCACCGCGTGCGAGGCGCCGCTGATCTGGCAAGGAATGCTGTCCGCTACCCACACCTTCCATCCCTGATGCGCGAAACGGCGTGCATGGTCGAGCGCGGCAGGCGCCCGGCCACCCAGGATCAGGACGTTACGCGTCATGACGCTGCCCGCCACAGTTGCGAAACGGGCTGCCAGGGATGCCGGCCGGGATCGGTGCGGGCGGCCGCATGTCAGTAGACCATCACCATGCCGCCAATCGTCAGGCCGGCGCCTGAACCGATCAGCATGATGGGATCGCCGCGTTGCACGCGGCCGCCCGCAATCGCGTGATGCAAGGCGGACGGCAGCGACGCGGCGACCTGGTTGCCGTAGTCGGCCAGGATATCGACGGTGCGGGCCGCTTCGATATGCAGCCGCTTGGCGAGGTGATCGAGCGCAAGGCGACTCGCCTGATGCGGCACGACGAGGCGCAGTTGATCGAGCGTCAGCGCCGCGCTGTCGAGCAGGCCGTTGACGAAGCGCGGCAGCTCGCGCGACACCGCTTTGAAAAGGCGCGGACCGTCCATATGGAACAGCGACAGCGGATCGATGCTGCTACTCAGCCGGCGCGGATGATAGCGCGAGCCGCCGGCTTTAATGTGGCAATACTCGGCGCCCTCGGGATAGGTTTCCACGCGCGAAGCGAGAATCGACGAAGCTTCTCCCGGTGCGCTCTTGCGGATCACCGCGGCGGCGGCGCCGTCGCCGAAGATCGCCGATTCGCCGAGCGTCGACCAGTCCAGCGAAAAGGTGGCGATATCGGCGGAGACGATCATCACGTTACGGTAGCGCCCGCTTTCGACCAGATAGCTGAGCGTGTCGAGCCCCACCAGAAACGACAGGCAACTCGCGCCGACATCGAACGCGGCGATCCGCCTGGCGTGGCCGCCGAGCGCCGCGAGGATCATCGCCGCGTTATAGGGCAGCGCCTGGTCCATCGTGGCGGACGCCGAGACCAGACAGTCGATGTCGCTCCAGCGCAGGCCGGCGTTCGCGAGTGCCGCTTCACATGCCTGCACGGCCAGCGTGGCCGAGTTTTCGTGCACGGTGCGATGCCGCGTGCGTACGCCGTAGCGCTTGAACACGGTACCCACCGGCAGGCCGAAGCGCCGGTCGATTTCATCGCTCGTCAACACCTGTTCAGGCACGGCGACGCCTGTTCCGCAGATGCGGATACTGCGTCGATGATTCGTCATATTGCTTCCTCTGCATAGCGCGCCGCGCTTTCCAGCGCCTGCAGCAGCAGCGCCTTGTTCACGGTGAGAAATACCTCGCGGCCTTCCTTGCTCGCCTCCAGCAAGCCCGCCGATTGCAGCACACGAACGTGATGCAGCACCGCGGTCCGGCTGAGCGGGAGCACGTCGGCGATCTGCTTGATCGTCAGCCGTTCACCCGGCTCGAAGAACAGCAGGATGCGCTGCCGGTAGCTATCGCCCAGTGCCGAGAAAACGGCGGCGAATTGCTCCCAGTTCGCAGGAATGTCGTTGGCGTATTCGTTTCGCATATCTACAAATCTAGATATATAGTCATTCTAGGTCAAGTTTTTGTTGACCGGCAATCTGCTGATGAATCGTCGTTGCGAAGGTGGTGGAGATAGCCAGGACGCATCAAAGGTTCGCATCGTCTCCCAATACGGTTGCCGGCCCGAAAACAATACAGTTTGGTCGCGCGATGTCCGGCTGTGTAGGGAGTCCGGTCGGGCGCGCCGATAAAGTCAGCGGGTCTTCAGGGCGCCCGCGCGCCGCTCCCATCCAGAACCCGAGGTAACGAAATGAATGCAGTGAACGAGCAGGCGAACCTGTCGGTGCAGCAACTGGGCCATTTCATCGGCGGCGCGGCAACCGCGTCTGCCAGCGGCCGCTTCAAGGACGTGTTCAATCCGGCCACCGGCAAGGTGACCGGCTCGGTGGCGCTTGCCTCGGTCGAAGAAGTCGACGCGGCGGTCCAGGCGGCCAAGGCAGCCTTCCCCGCATGGAGCGAGACCGCGCCCATCAAGCGCGCGCGCATTCTGTTCAAGTTCAAGGAGTTGCTCAATCAGCACCACGACGAATTGGCGCTGCTGATTACGCGCGAGCACGGCAAGGTGTTCTCGGATGCGCAAGGCGAAGTGGTGCGTGGCATTGAAGTGGTCGAATTTGCGTGCGGCATTCCGAATCTGTTGAAGACCGACTTCACTGACCAGATCGGCGGCGGCATCGACAACTGGAACCTGCGCCAGGCGCTCGGCGTGGTCGCTGGCATCACGCCGTTCAACTTCCCGGTGATGGTGCCGATGTGGATGTTCCCGGTAGCGCTCGCATGTGGCAATACGTTTGTGCTGAAGCCGTCGGAGCGCGATCCGTCGGCGTCGCTGCGCATTGCTGAACTGCTGAAGGAAGCGGGCTTGCCCGACGGTGTGTTCAACGTGGTCAACGGCGACAAGGTCGCAGTCGATGCGCTGATCGAGCACCCGGATGTGGCGGCGATTTCGTTTGTCGGCTCCACGCCGATTGCCGAATATATCCATACCGAAGCGTCGAAGCGCGGCAAGCGCGTGCAGGCTTTGGGCGGCGCGAAGAATCACCTCGTCGTGATGCCCGATGCCGATCTCGACCAGGCCGTCGACGCGCTGATCGGCGCGGCCTACGGCTCGGCCGGCGAGCGCTGCATGGCGATCTCGGTGGCGGTGGCGGTCGGCAATGTGGGCGATCGCTTGATCGAAAAGCTGGTGCCGCGCGTGAAGTCGCTCATCATCAAGAACGGCGAAAACGCCGACGCCGAGATGGGTCCGCTGGTGACAGCCGAACACAAGGCCAAGGTGGCCGGCTATATCGCGTCGGGAGAGTCGGAAGGCGCGAAGCTGATCGTCGATGGCCGCGCGCATCCGGTGGCGAGCGAAGACGGTTTCTTCATCGGCGGCACGCTGTTCGATCAGGTCGGCACGCAGATGAAGATCTACAAGGAAGAGATCTTCGGACCGGTGCTTGCCGTCGTCCGTGTGCCGGACTTCGCGAGTGCAGTCGAGCTGATCAACGCGCACGAATTCGGCAACGGGGTGTCGCTCTTCACCTCCGATGGCGGCGTGGCGCGCGCCTTCGGACGGCAGATTCAGGTGGGCATGGTGGGCATCAACGTACCGATTCCCGTGCCGATGGCGTGGCATTCGTTCGGTGGCTGGAAGCGCTCGCTGTTCGGCGACCACCACGCCTATGGCGAAGAAGGCGTGCGTTTCTACACGCGCTACAAGAGCATCATGCAGCGTTGGCCCGACAGCATCGCCAAGGGCGCGGAGTTCACCATGCCGGTGGCGAAGTAATAGCGTTGCCAGGCAGCGCGGCTTCCGGGTTGCCGCGCTGCGTGAACTTAAGGCCTTACTTCGGCTTACTTACGGAAACAAGACGTAGAGCCGTCAAGCGCCCCGAACGGCGCCATATATATACCTATCGCGCGCAAACCGGGGTTGATCCAGCGGTTATCGGCTGCATCGGCAGCAAACTTTTTGTTTGGATTGTAACGGCGTTGTTAAACACGATTCTTCGTGGGTTGATATGTTGCGGACGTTGCATTTAACGGGCGCTGAGTCGATGGATCTCGCGCTCGCAACACCTCACGAAGGAGAAATACATGAGAAAGTTAGCGATAGTGGCGGCCTTGGCGGCGCTGACGGCAACCTTGAGCGGTTGCTGGTGGGGACCGGGCCCAGGTTGGGGCGGTCCCGGCGGCGGTGGCCCGGGTGGCGGCGGGCCGGGCGGTGGTGGCCCTGGCGGCGATGGGCCACATGGCTCGATCACGGTTCCCGCCCATGTGGCTCAGGGCTGAACCTTGACGATGATTTGAGCGGGCGCGGCGTGCGGCCGCTTTCAGCATCAAGCTTAAGCGTACGCAAAAACGCCCGCCATACCATGGCGGGCGTTTTTGCTTGCAAGTCCACGGGTGTCATTCATGCACCGTTGCGACTGCCGCCGTGTATAGCCGGAAACGTCAACGAAACGACAAAGCCCCCATCAAGCGCATTCTCCGCGTTAAACGTCCCGCCGTTATATCGCACCAGCCGCCGGACGATCGCCAGTCCCAGCCCGCAGTGAGCGTCGCCGCCGCGAGCCTGGTCGAGTCGCACGAAAGGCTGCAAGGCCCGCTCGAGTTGTCCGGCTGGAATGCCGCCGCCGTGATCGCGCACGCTCAACGTGTATTGCTCATTGCGCCTGAAGGTCGAGATTTCCACCGGCGGTTCCCCATAGGTCAACGCGTTCTCGATCAGGTTGGCGAGAATGCGGTCGAGGTCCACCAGTGGCAGTCCGAAACCCTCGCCGGCTTGCAGGTTCACCCGCACCAGCGCATCGTCGGCGAGGCTCTCGCCGTAGTGGCGCCGGCAATGTGCATCGACGCCCGCGCGCGGCGAGGTATCGGCCGTCTCACGCGCGAAATCGAGGAACTGGGTGACGATACGCGACAGCGACTCGGCATCGCGCAGAAAGCCGCTGCGGTTTGCTTCGTCCGGCAGCAGATCGGCACGCACCTGCATCCGCGTGATCGGGGTGCGCAAATCGTGAGCCACACCGGCTAGCATCACCGCGCGTTCCTGTTCGGCCTGGGCGAGGTCATGCACCATCTGGTTGAAGTCGCCGATCAGTTCCTTGACTTCACGCGGCCCGCCTGGCTGCACCTTCGGCGCCCGATGGCCGATGCGGAATTCGCGCGAGGCGAGCGCGAGCCTGTGCAGCGGCCGCTGCAAATACCACGCGCCGAGCAGCGCAATGATCACGGCCAGTGCGAGCATCAGTAACGTCGCACTCATGAAGCGGCGCCCCGGCAACACTGCTTTTTGCAGTTTCAACCAGTCCGGACTACCCGCATATCGCACCCACACGTTGCCGTTGTCCTCGTCGAACACGACTTGACTGCCTGACGGCAGCCTCTTGTGCAGATCGCGGTCGAATGGACCGGATGTGTTCGTGCAAGGCGCGGGGCAGCCCTCTTCGATCTCCTTGCCCGCCGGTACGTAGGAAAGTCCGAGCGTCTGCGCGACACGCGCTGCGCTAAGCCCGCCGTTCTGTTCGGCCTGCACAGCGAGCAGCACGACACGTTCCAGATGACTGGCATCCAACTGACCGCGTTCGAGATCCACGAGAAACAGCAGGGTAAGGTGGACCAGCACGATCAGCCCGACGGTCATCAGGGCAAGGCGGCCAAACAGCGTGTTAAACGGATTCTTCATCGTCACCGTCGCCAGGCACGAACATGTAGCCGACGCCGCGCAACGTCTGGATGCGGCGCGGGTTGGCCGGGTCGTCTTCGAGCAGGCGGCGCAGACGCCACACCGGCACGTCGATGCCGCGTTCGGTTACTTCCGCGTAAGGGCCGTGCAGCAGGTCGACCAGCTTCGTGCGCGAAAGCGCTTCCATCGGATGCTGCACGAAGACTTCGAGCAGCGCGTATTCGCTGCCGGTCAGTTTGAGCGGTTCGTCATCGCGTAACAGCGTGCGTGTTGCGAAGTCGAGCCGGAAGCGCCCAAAGCGGAACGGCTCGCGCCGTTCAGCAGGCTCGGCTGAATAAGGCTGCGCGTGGCGGCGTAGCACGGCATGAATGCGCGCGAGCAACTCTTGCGGCATGAACGGCTTGCCGAGATAGTCGTCGGCACCGAGCTCCAGGCCGACTACGCGATCCACGCCATCGGCGCGCGCTGTCAGCATGATCACGGGAATGGTGTCGCCGCTCAGGCGCAGTTGTCTGAGCGCGGTGAGCCCGTCGACACCGGGCATCATCAGATCGAGCACCACGATTGACGGCCGCTCGCGTTCGAGGCGGCGCGCCAGATTGTTTGCGTCGTGCTGCACCGAAAACTCGACGCCGCGTTGCTGGAAAAAGGTTCTCAGCAGGTCGCGCAGGTCGGCGTCATCGTCGACCAGCAGGACCTTGATGGACGTGTCGGACATGATTGGACCCGAGGAGGTGAGGCCGGATGAGGCCGTAAAGGGCAGCCAGTGTACGCATCAGGGTGGCGGCAAGTGAGGATGGAAATTCCACAACGCCGGGCTGCGCGCCGGCCGCACACCGAAATATAGCGAAATAGGCCGCTGAGCCGGTTTCAGGTTCTTAAGGGTGCTTACAGTTTATTACGGGCCCGCCGCTGCGGGTTGAGCGCGTCACGTTACAGACTGTAATCGAGCCCTAAGCCATCGTAAGCCCGATATAGATAGGCTGCGTTGCTACACGTAATCAGACTGGATTTTCACGTCGCGTTTTCACCTCTGTGTTGCCGCGACGTACCACAGCCGGAAATCAATATGCCAGAAACGATATGCCATGAGCGGGCAAGGTCGCGTCGAGCGACTCGCCTGTCCCACCCTCTCATTACCGCGGTCGCGCTCGCGACGATATTGGTGGTTGCCGGATGCGGGCAGCACGAGCAGATGGGCATGCCGCAGCAGACGGCGGAGGTCGGCACCTTGACCATCGCGGCGCAGAAGGTCGTCATGACGACCGAGCTGTCGGGCCGTCTGTCGGCGCTGAAGGTGTCCGACGTCAGGCCGCAGGTGAGCGGTATCGTCCTGAAGCGCCTGTTCGCCGAGGGTTCGGACGTCAAGGCGGGCCAGGTGCTCTATCAGCTCGATCCGGCCAGCTATCAGGCCAGCTACGACGAGGCACGCGGCACGCTCGAGAAGGCGAAGGCCACGCTCGCGTCGGCGAAGACGAAGACCGACCGCTATGCGGAACTGGTCAAGATCAACGCCGTTAGCCATCAGGATTACGACGACGCCATGGCGGCCATCAACGAAGACCAGGCCGACGTGGTGGCCGATGCGGCGTCGCTCGAATCGGCGCGCGTCAATCTCGTGCGGACCCGCATCACGGCGCCGATCTCCGGGCGGATTGGCTCATCGAGCGTGACCGAGGGTGCGCTCGTCACGTCGGACCAGACGACGGCGCTCGCGACGATCCAGGCCTACGACCAGATGTATCTCGATGTCACACGCACCAGTGGCGACTGGCTGCGGCTGCGCAAGGAGTTTGCGTCGGGGCAACTGAAAAAGGCCGGCAGCAATGGGGCGGTGGTCCGGCTCGTGATGGAAGACGGTACGGACTACGCTCATACGGGCGTGCTGCAGTTTTCTGGCATCACGGTCGATGCGACCACGGGGTCGGTCACGCTGCGCATGACCTTCCCGAATCCAGAGGGCGAGTTGTTGCCGGGCATGTTCGTGCGTGCGAGTCTTGACGAAGGGGTGAACGACGGCGCGATCCTCGTGCCGCAGCTTGCGGTAACGCGTGGCTCGGAAGGCAAGGCGAGCGTGTTCGTCGTCGACGCTGCGGGCAAGGCGCAGGAACGCCAGGTTCGGGCCGATACGGCCTATGGCGACGAGTGGATCGTCACCGAGGGGCTGGCGCCCGGCGATCGTCTGATCGTCAGCGGTCTGCAGCAGGTGCGGGCCGGTTCACCGGTCAAGGTGGTTGCTGACACGCCGCAGCCGCAGGTGCGTGCCGCCTCGGCTTCCTCGGCAACGGGTGCTACGACCACGGCCGCCGCCGCGGCCACCACGCAGCAGTAAGCGGAGACGGCATGGCGAATTTCTTTATCAACCGGCCGATCCTCGCATGGGTCATCGCGATCGTCATCATGCTCGTCGGTACGGCGGCCGTCACGACGCTGCCCGTCGAGCAGTATCCGACCATTGCGCCGCCGTCGATCCAGGTCACGGCGACCTATCCTGGGGCGTCGGCCGAAACCATTGCGGCCACGGTCACGCAGGTCATCGAACAGAAGCTGAGCGGCATCGACAACGTGCTCTATATGTCGTCGACGAGCAACTCGGCGGGGCAGGCGACGATCACGCTGACGTTCAATGCGGGCACCGACCCTGACATCGCGCAGGTGCAGGTGCAGAACAAGGTTAGTCAGGCGACCTCGTCGTTGCCCGAAACGGTTCAGGAGCAAGGCGTCCAGGTCGCCAAGGCCTCGAGCGACTTCCTGATGATCATGACGCTGTCCTCGCCGGGTGGCACCTACAACTCGATCGACCTCGGCAACATTCTCGCGACCCAGGTCGAAGACCCGCTCACGCAGATCAACGGTGTCGGCGACGTCACACTGTTCGGCGCGCAGCACGCGATGCGCATCTGGCTCAATCCGGTCAAGCTCCACAGCTATGGTCTCATGACCTCTGACGTGACCACGGCGATTTCGAACCAGAACGTCCAGCTCTCGGTCGGGCAGGTGGGCGGCACGCCCGCGACGGATTCGCAGGCCATCAACGCGACCATCCTGTCGTCGAGCCTGATGACCACGGCCGACCAGTTCAGCAATATCCTGCTGCGCGTCAACAGCGACGGCTCGAAGGTGCTGCTGAAGGACGTCGCGCGCGTCGAAGTCGGCGGCGACGACTATTCGACGTCGGCACGGCTGAACGGCAAACCGGCCGGCGCGCTCGCGATCAAGCTCGCGACGGGCGCGAACGCGATGACGGTGGCCAAGGCCGTACGCGCGAAGCTCGCGGAACTGCAACCGCAACTGCCGAAGGACGTGGCGGTCAGCTATCCGTACGACACGACGCCGTTCGTGCGCATTTCCATCGAGGAAGTCATCAAGACGCTGTTCGAAGCAGTGATTCTGGTGTTCCTCGTCATGTATCTGTTCCTGCAGAACCTGCGGGCGACGCTGATTCCGACGATCGTCGTGCCCGTTGCGCTGCTCGGCACGTTCGGTGTGATGTCGGTGATCGGGTTTTCGATCAACGTGCTGTCGATGTTCGCGATGGTGCTCGCCATCGGGCTGCTCGTCGACGATGCGATCGTGGTGGTCGAGAACGTCGAGCGGATCATGAGCGAGGAGAAGCTCGCGCCGAAGGAGGCCACCCGCAAGGCCATGGGTCAGATCACGGGGGCGTTGCTCGGCGTGACGACGGTGCTGACGGCCGTGTTTATTCCGATGGCGTTCTTCGCGGGTTCCACCGGCGCCATCTACCGCCAGTTCTCGATCACGATCGTCTCCGCGATGGTTCTGTCGGTGGTGCTCGCGCTCACGCTGACGCCAGCGCTTTGCGCGACGATGCTGCGACCCGTGGGGCACGAGGCGAAACGCGGCTTCGCGGGGTGGTTCAACCGCGTCTTCAATTCGGGCAGCCGCGATTACAGTTCGGTGCTGACGCGCATGGTCGCGAAACCGCTTCGCTACATGGTGATCTATCTGCTGATCGGCGGCGTCGCGGGGATTCTGTATATGACGCTGCCGTCTTCGTACCTGCCGGAAGAGGACCAAGGGTATTTCATGGTGTCGATTTCGGCGCCCGTTGGCACGCCGGCCTCGAAAACCTCGCAGACGGTCGAGGCTGTCGAGCATTACTTTCTCGACAAGGAGCCCGCTGTCCAGCAGATCATCACCGTCAATGGTTTCAGCTTCAACGGTGAAGGGCAGAACAACGCGCTGGCCTTCGTATCGCTGAAGGACTGGAGCAAGCGCAGCAGCCACGACGGCTCCTCGGCAATGATCCAGCGCGCGAACCAGTATTTCGGGAGCAATCGCGATGCACAGGTCTTCGTGCTCAATCCGCCTGCCATCCAGGGCCTCGGCACCCAGAGCGGTCTCGATTTCGAGGTCGAGGATCGGGCCGGAGCAGGGCACGACAAGCTCATGCAGGTGCGCAACCAGTTGATAGGGATGGCGGCGAAGGACCCGGCGCTGATGATGATGCGTCCGGCCGGGCTTGAAGATACGCCGCAGCTTCAGGTCGTCATCGACCGCGAAAAGGCCAGTGCGCTGGGGCTGTCGATTTCCGACGTCAACGACACGCTGCAGACGGCTTTCGGCTCGTCCTACGTGAACAACTATATCGACACCGGGCGCATCCAGAAGGTGTACGTCCAGTCGGACGCGCCTTATCGCATGATGCCGGCCGATATCGGCAAATGGTACGTCAAGGCGAGTTCGTCATCCTCCTCGTCTTCATCTTCATCTTCATCTTCATCTTCGTCATCGTCATCGTCATCGTCTTCTTCGTCGAGCAGCAGCACGACGTCGGGCTACGATTCGTCGATGGTGCCGTTCTCCGCGTTCGCGACGAGCAAATGGAGTACCGGCTCGCCGCAGATCGAGCGTTATAACCGCGAGCTGGCGTCGGAAATGTCGGCGCAGACCCGCCCCGGCACGAGCACGGGGCAGGCTATGACGGCGGTGGAGAAGCTGGCGAAGCAGTTGCCAGCCGGTTTCGGCGTCGAGTGGACGGGGCAGTCGTACCAGGAGAAGCAGTCGGGCTCGCAGGCGACTTACCTCTACGCGATCTCGCTCATCGTCGTGTTCCTCTGTCTCGCGGGCTTGTATGAGAGCTGGTCGATTCCGTTCGCGGTGATTCTCGTCGTGCCGCTCGGCGTGCTTGGCGCGCTGCTCGCGGCACATCTGCGAGGCCTGTCGAACGATATCTATTTCAAGGTGGGTCTGCTGACGACGATTGGTCTGTCGACGAAGAACGCCATTCTGATCGTCGAATTCGCCAAGGACCTTCAGGCGCAGGGCCGTGGTCTGGTCGAAGCGACGCTCGAAGCCGCGCATCTGCGGTTGCGGCCGATCCTGATGACCTCGCTTGCCTTCGTGTTCGGCGTGCTGCCGCTCGTGATCAGCTCGGGCGCGGGGGCATCGGCGCGGCATGCGATCGGCACGGGGGTCGCGGGCGGGATGATCGCCGCCACGGTGCTTGCCATTTTCTTCGTCCCGGTGTTCTTCATCGTCGTCCGCCGATTGTTCAAGGAGCACGAAACGACGTCGGACAACCTGAGCACGGACGGGGATGCAGCATGAGGCAAGGCAACATGAAGACCAAACTGAAACTCACTGCCATCCTCTGCGCGGCATTGCTGTCGGCCTGTACGCTCGACCCGGCTTACCACCGGCCCGACGCGCCGGTTGAGACCACGGCGTGGGCCGAGAATGGCGGGGCCACGGCGGCCGCGTCGTCAGTTCCGGGCGCGTCTGCGGCGGTGACGACATCTGCGACGGCAAATGCGCCGCTTGCGTCGGATCTCGGTTGGCGGGACTTCCTCAAGGACCCCCGCCTGCAACGGCTGATCGAACTGGCACTCGCGAACAACCGCGATCTGCGCGTCGCAGCGCTCGATGTAGAGGAATACGAAGCAAAGTACCGGATTGCGCGGGCAGACCTCGGGCCGACCATCGATGCGTCGGGTTCGATGACGCGTGAGCGCGCCTTGGGGACCGAGAGCGGACTCAATTCGAGCAGCGTCGGCGTCGGCATCTCGTCGTGGGAGATCGATTTCTTCGGGCGGCTGAGCAGTCTCAAGCGTCAGGCACTCGAGGAGTACCTGTCGACCGACGCTGCGCGCACGAGCACGCAGATCAGCCTCGTTGCAACGGTGGCGGGCGACTACCTGCAACTGCTGTCCGACGAGGAGTTGCTGAAGATTACGGCGGATACGGTCAAGGCGGACCAGGCTACCTATGAGCTCACGCTCAACGAGATGAAGATCGGCACGGCCTCGATGCAGGATGTGCGGCAGGCAGAGAACTCGCTCGCTAGCGCGCGGGCTAACCTCGCTTCGTACACACGTGCCGTGGCGCAGGACCGCAACAATCTCGTCGAGGAAATCGGCTGTCCGCTGCCCGACGATCTGCTGCAAGGCCCGACGCTTACCGCAAGCGAGGGGCTGTTCGCAGACGTCAATGAAGGCCTGCCGTCCGACCTGCTGACGCGGCGGCCCGACATCGTGGAGGCGGAGCACACGCTGAAGGCGGCGAACGCCAATGTCGGCGCGGCGCGCGCGGCGTTCTTCCCGAAAATCACGTTGACGGCCTCGGCGGGTACGTCGAGTTCGAGCCTGTCTGGTCTCTTCAAGGCCGGCAGCGGCGCATGGGAGTTTGCGCCGTCGATCTCGATCCCGATCTTCGACTGGGGCAACAACAAGGCGTCGCTCGATGCCACGAAGGTCGAAAAGAACATCGACATCGCCGATTACGAGAAGACGATCCAGACGGCATTCAAGGAAGTGGCGAACGCGTTGGCCGGACGCGCGACCTATGTGGCCCAGGTCGATGCGGACCGCGAGTATGTGACCTCCGCACAGCAATACTACGATCTCGCGCAGGCACGTTACCGCAGCGGCACGGACAGCTTCCTGACGCTGCTCGATGCACAACGCACGCTCTATACGGCCCAGCAGCAACTGGTGTCGGACTCGCTGTCGAAGCTGTCGAACCTTGTGACGCTCTACAAGGTGCTCGGCGGCGGGTGGTCTGAAACCGGCGTGCAGGCTGCGGGGACGGCGCCGAAGATGTGACCGGCTCGAGACCTTCTGGTGTCAGCATGACATCACGTGTGCCAGCAAGGAAACAAGCCAGCACACGTGGACTGCCAAGGTGACGCGCGCCGAGGTCTTGCCTCCCGCGTCGCGCGCTTCTAGTCCCGCACGTACGTCACGACTTCCACCCGGCGGTCCGGCTGAAGGCATCGCACTAGGTCCGCGTTGTCGGATACGAACGACTAAAGGTGAGAATGTTCGGGAGCTTCAATAGGCATCGAGGCAAGCGATAAGAACGCGCTGATCCGGCTGGATCGTCGCGTGACACGGAGTCAGTTGCAGCCGGATACCTCGCACCCTGACGATGGATGCCCGGCGAGGCTCTTACGCACACTTCTGCCACCCCACCCGCCTACCGCCAGTGTTGCCAGCAGCAGCGTGCACAATGCAATACGCAGACTGAACAGGCCTGCTGCGAAGCCGATCAGTGGAGGACCGATGAGAAAGCCCGCATAACCCGCCGTCGCCGCCATCGAGACGCCGACCGCAGGTGTGGTGGTCGAACGGCCCGCGGCGCTGAAGATCACCGGGACGACGTTGGCGAGCCCGATGCCAACCATTGCAAAGCCCGCGCAGGCCGTGATTGCGTTCGTGAAACCCAGCACGAGCGCGAGCCCTAGGGCTGCAAGAATGCCGCCTGTCGCCACCACGCTCGCTGGACCCAGGCGACGGACGGCGGCGTCGCCGACTACACGGCAAGCGGCCATCGCAAAGGCAAACGACGAATAGCCAAGGGCGGCCGAGCCCGCCTGTCCGGCGAGTGCCGAGCGCAGGAATACCGCGCTCCAGTCGGCGATCGCGCCTTCGACCAGCATGCAGAGAAAGGCGAGCGCGGCGAGTCTCATCACACCGGCGCTGGGTAGCATTAGCCCACCTGTCGATTCGGGCTCACGCGGACCGATATCCTTCAGCGCCAGCATCATGCTGCCCAATACGAGCACACCAATCACGCTATCGGGAAGCAGAAGCCCCATCAGTCCCAGATGTCCGCTCACCGCGGCAATCCCATTGGCCTGAATCGCTGCTCCTAGCGCAGCGCCCGTGAGGCCGCCCGCACTCCATGCAGCATGAAACGACGACATGATCGGCGCCTGCCACTTTCGTTCAATGGCGCTGGCATGGCCGTTCATCGATACGTCGAGCGCCCCGTTAGATGCGCCGAGCGCGAGCAGGACGAGCCATAACAGCGGGAGATTGGGCACCAGAGCGGGCAGCGGCAGCGCACAGAAAAACGCGATGCCGAACAGCGCGGTGGCGCGGCCGCTGCCGAAGCGCGGGGCCAGCCGCCCAGCAAGCGGCATCGCGACGATTGCGCCCAGCGCAAAAGCGAACAACGCGATGCCTAGCGATGCATCCGTGAGCGACAACGCCTGCTTCACTTGCGGTACTTCGACGGCCCACGCGCCGATGCCCAGCCCATTGGCAAAGAAGATCGCTGTCGTCGCAGCGCGTTCCGCGGTGAGGTTCATGAGCGGGCCACCACTACGTTGCTGAACGCTTTCTCGAGCGCGCTGAGCCGTTCGGCGGGGACGTCCGGCTCGACAATCAGGTGTTCTACGGCGGCTGCCGGCGCCACGAAAAACGGTGCGGCTGTCATCAACTTCTCGGACGTGACGGCGACGGCGATCTGCCCGCTCGACCTGACCATCGCACGCTTGAGCTCCGCATCTTCGGCATCGAAACCGGCGATCCCTTCTGTCACGTCAACCGCGCACGCGCCCAGAAAACACAGGTCGGCCTTCACCTGCTGAATCTGGAGTAGAGCGGTCGCGCCGAGTGAACCGCCGCCTTGCGGTCCCACGCGTCCGCCGATCAGGACGATTTCGAAGCCCGTGCGGTCGAGCAGATGCAGGCAGGCTTGGGGCGAGTTGGTCAGGACCGTCAGGTTCGCGTCGTCCGGAAGTGCCTGAGCGATGGCGGCGTTGGTCGACCCTGCGTCTAGAAGGATGATCTGTCCGGGCCGGACGATCGAGGCCGCGGCAACGGCGAGGCGGGTTTTTCTGTCGACTGCTTCGCGCATCCGTGTCGAGGCGGAATGCCCGGCTGGCGACAGAAGCAATGCACCGCCGTAGACGCGTTTGCAGTGCCCCGCGTCCGCCAGATCACGAAGATGGCGGCGGATGGTGTGCTCGGAAGTGTTGAATTCCAGCGCTAGGTCGGCTGCCAGTACCCGGCCCTTTGCGCGCAGCTTTTCAAGGATGAGCCGCTGCCGTTCATCGGGGAGAAGGCCTTCGGTGGCTTCGCGTCGGGTTCTTTGCATGATGCGCTCGTGAGGCACAAAATCGATCGTAAACGATCATAAAATATCGTAAACGAGCAGAATTTGCAAAATATTTTGACGGTGTGAGCTGAAGCCTCATGGGAGAACGCCGTGCCAGCCAATGAAAAATGAGTCGCACAGAGACCAGGGGGAATCGGGAACCCTGGCGTTGGCTGCTTCGACCGGGCAACGGATGATTGAGGTTTTCATTTTCTGTGTCGCTCGGTATGGATGACATCGTGTCGGCTATTTGAAGGCATACTTGGGAATGCAGATTAACTGCGGCTGCGAGTAAAGGTGAGGATATTCGGGAGTCTTCGATGGTGATGAAGAGGTGCGCTTTTGAGCGTATGTTGATTTCACCTTTTGCCGTTCATCGGTGAGAGTCTTGCCGCATTCGCCCGTCACCTTTCCAACTGATCGAGCGATGGTTTGCAAAATGGCGAGATAAAGCGCTGCACACGCCTGACGCCCGCTTGACAACTTCTGGCGTATCAACCACTTGCATCGTTTGCTAGAAAGTTATTCACACCCTTGTGAACATTATCTGTTGATAACCTGATCGTACTTGCCCACCGATTGCCGCATCGCGAACACGGTATCCAATCCTAACGCGATCAAACACTTGGAGGAGGGCGATCCGGGCGGCACGATGCGGTGGTATCGGGTTGCATCGGAAAATCACTGGGTGTGACTTTTGGCGCCTCCTCTCATCGCGGCAGCAGGTGAAAATCAGATTTGGCCCATAGGCACGACCCCATTGATTGGGATAGCTTGTTTGCGGGGCGGAAGGAACCGGCAGAGGCTGAGGTGAGCGGGCAGGATGGATATGCATGCGGATCGCCACTTACAAGATGAGGAATGCATAGATAGACTGTCGTTCAATTTCCCTGTGCGTAACCCGGACTGTCTGGCATATGTTGCCTTCGCTCCCAAGTCAGTTGAAGCGGACAGCGCTGCGAAGCGGTAAACAGAGAGCAGGCTGCAGCCACCGCAAATACGGCGCTCCGGTCGGACATAGACACGTTCGCTGACGAGGACCGCTGTACCGTCCGCATTCTTGTGCCCGCCTCCGGGCGCTTGCTCCGTGGCCGAAAAAATAAAATAAACGATATATACTGTTTTGGCGTTTTCCACACGGAGATGACCATGGCCACACCCAGCACCCGAAAATCGACCAGGAAACCCGCTCCGTCGCCCGTTGGCGCGGATGGCAGCGCAGAGGCCGCTCACGCCGCTGCGCCGGCGCCGGAGAAGAAGACCACGGCTGTCAAAACGGCCAGAGCCGCGAGAGCGCCCAAAGCAACCGGAACGAGCAAAGCAGCCCCAGCGCGCAAGTCACCTCGCCCGGCTAAGCCCGAATCGCCAAGCGTCGCAGTGGAGCAAAAGGCAAAGCGTGCGAAGAAGGAGAAGGTCGTCCGCGATAGCTTCACCATGCCGAAATCCGACTACGAGAAAATAGCCGCGTTGAAGCAGAAATGCCTGGATGCGGGCGTGGCCGTGAAGAAGAGTGAGTTGCTGCGAGCCGGTCTGCTGTTGCTTGAAGGGATCCCAGTCGACCGCCTGCTCGATGCGATCGCGGCTGTCGAGACCGTCAAGACGGGTCGGCCGGCGAAGCGCTCGCAGCAGGAGGCGGTGCACTAGCCAGGCGCGCTAAGCCCGCGATGAGCACTCGCGGCGCACACCGCCGCCGCGCTCAAGTGTGCTTGTCCGGAGCCGAATGGTGAGACTTTTCGGGAGCGTGTGCGAAGCGCGTCGATGGTCAGTGTGTTGCCCAGGACCTGGCGTAGCGCTTCGCTTATCACGTTGGGATCAGGCCAACGGTCCCAGCAGTTCGGCAAACCGCCGGGCCGACTATTCCGTTGCAACCGGCGCGTCAACACCGGGCGCACCGGCACCGCGTTCGCTCAATGCGAGTCGCGTGGCACGGCTGCGCCGCTGGAGCCGACGAGGAACTCGAGATCCGCGCCCAGATTCGCTTGCTGAACGCTATCCACGTATAGCTTGTACCAGCCGCGCTGAGGCGTAGGCGGGGCTTGCCACGCGGCGCGGCGGCGCGCGAGCTCTGCGTCGCCCACGTCGAGATGAAGCCGCCGCCCCGCCACGTCGAGTTCGATCATGTCTCCATCTTGCACGAGCGCGAGCGTGCCGCCCGCGGCCGCTTCCGGGGCCACGTGTAAGACCACCGCGCCGTAGGCCGTGCCGCTCATCCGGCCATCGGAGATACGTACCATATCCGTAATACCCTGCTTTAATACCTTGGGCGGCAAAGGCATGTTGCCGACTTCGGCAAAGCCGGGGTAGCCCTTCGGTCCAGCGCCCTTGAGCACCATGACGCAATTGGCGTCGATATCGAGACTGTCGTCGTTGATGCGCGCATGCAGGTCCTCCACGCTTTCGAACACCACCGCGCGGCCGCGGTGCTGCAGAAGCGCCGCCGTGGCGGCCGAGGGTTTGATGACGGCGCCATCCGGCGCCAGATTGCCCTTCAGCACCGCAATGCCTGCATGAGGTTTGAACGGCGCTTCAAACGGGAAAATCACCTTGCGGTCGAAGCACTCAGCCTCGCTGACGTTGTCCCAGATCGTACGGCCATTCACCGTCAGCGCATCGCGGTGGAGCAACTGTGCTTGGCCCAGTTCGCGTAGCACCGCGGGCAAGCCGCCGGCGTAATAGAAATCCTCCATCAGAAACTCGCCGGACGGTTGCAGGTTCACGAGACAGGGCACCTCGGAGCCACGCTCCCAGTCTTCCAGCTTCAGGTCCACGCCAATTCGTCCGGCAATCGCCAACAGGTGCACCACGGCATTGGTCGAGCCGCCGATGGCCGCATTGGCGCGGATCGCGTTTTCGAAGGCTGGTCGCGTCAGGATCTTGTCCATCGTGAGGTCTTCGTTGACCATCTCCACGATGCGGCGCCCCGCCATGTGAGCCAGCACCTGACGACGCGCATCGACGGCGGGAATGGCCGCGTTGTGCGGCAACCCCATGCCGAGCGCTTCGACCATGCTGGCCATCGTCGAGGCTGTGCCCATGGTCATGCAGTGACCGCGCGAGCGGTTCATGCAGCTTTCCGCTTCGATGAACTGCTCCATGTTCATCGTGCCGGCCCGCACCTGTTCGGACATCTGCCAGACGCCGGTGCCTGAGCCGAGCGTCTGGCCGCGATAGCGGCCGTTCAGCATCGGTCCGCCCGAGACGGCGAGCGACGGCAGATTGCACGACGCCGCACCCATCAGCAGCGCGGGTGTGGTTTTGTCGCAGCCGCATAGCAGGATCACGCCGTCGATCGGATTGCCGCGAATCGATTCCTCGACGTCCATCGATGCCAGGTTGCGAAACAGCATGGCGGTGGGTCGCAGATTCGATTCGCCCAGCGACATGACCGGGAATTCCACCGGAAATCCGCCTGCCTCGTACACCCCTTTCTTGACGTACTCGGCCAGTTCGCGGAAGTGCGCGTTGCACGGCGTGAGCTCCGACCACGTATTGCAGATGCCGATGACGGGACGGCCATCGAACAGATGATGCGGCAGTCCCTGGTTCTTCATCCACGAGCGATGAATGAAGCCGTCCTTGTCGGCTTTGCCGAACCAGGCCTGACTACGCAAGGGTTTCTTGGTGGGGCTGTTCACGAGTGTCTCCTTTCGTGTGCTTCATGAGCGCAATGGAATGCGCCCGATGAGCTGTGTGAGCTTCCCGAACTGCGTGAGCGGAACCGATGGATGCGGGGCGGTGGGCCGTTGGCCTCGACTCCATGCGCGATTCGATCAAGATTGTCGCAACGCGCCGCTTGGTATCTGCAATGGACTTTACGAGCGGCTCGGGGCTCAGTCAACCAAAGCGCGGGTGTCCCCCTATCTGAATGAAGCTTTCTACCTTGAGATCGGGCAGGCCAGGCCGCGCGTTCAGTGCAGCCAAGCGGCATCGCCGGAGGAAAGGTGAGAACTTTCGGGAGCGTGAAAGTACGAGGGGCGTGTTGCGGAATACAGCGGAAAAATCGCCTTGCGCAGGCGGGTTGCCTGAGACGCGGATCTGCGGGCCGGCACCGATAGGTGAGAAGATTCGGGAGCCGGCCCGGACAACAGGCTTCGGTGAGCTAGCCGTGCTGGGCCAACTCACGGATATCGGCGACCGGCGTCTGTCCGAACGCGTCGCTCAATACAAAATCGATCAACTGGGCCGCGCATTGCTCAGGTGAAGTCAACTGGCCGCTGCGCTTGAGTTCTTCGAATTTCTCGCGCAATGGGAACTGTTCTTTGCCGCTGCCGCGAATCTCGGCCTGCATGTTGGTATCGACCACCCCAGGCGCGACGCTGCAAATCCGTAGCGCGCGATTGGCGTCGAGCGCGACCGCACGCGCATGGTGATCGAGGGCGGCCTTGGTCGCGCAATAGATGCTCCAGCCGGGATAAGCGTTGCGGGCTGCGCCGCTCGAGATGTGGGCGATGCGCCGGTCGTTGGCCGTCACGCTCGCAGTCGCGACGGCGCTCGCCAGCATCAGCGGCGTCGCCACATTCAGTCCGACCGCGCCGGCAATCGCGCCCGCGTCCTGCGTTTCGAGCGGGCCAATCGGCTGCACCACGCCGGCATTGTTGAACAGCAGCACGCTATGCGCACCGTCGACGAAGCGGCGCAACGCGTCGTCCGCGATCCATTGCGCGACGCGGGCAGGATCGGCGAGATCGAGTTCGACCTCTTCGAGCGTCTGTGGGTAACGCTCCGCGAGTGCGGCGTGACGCGAACGCGAGAGCGCCAGCACGGCAATGTTGCGCGACAGCAGGTGTTCCGCAAGCGCCGCGCCGAGGCCGCGGGTATGGCCGGTGACGATGGCGCGAGTGATAGTTGAGGTCATGAGGGTCGATGGGACGTGCAGATAGAGCCGGGGATTTTCTCACGATGCCCCGTGAGTCTGCAGCGCCGCGCCACTCATGTAGAGCGGAAGCGCTCCCGATACTGCATCGGCGTCGTGCCGATGCGCCGTACGAACACGATGCGCATGCGGTCGGCGGTGCCGAACCCGCAATCGTAAGCAATCGCCTTGAGCGCCGCGGGGCTGCTCTCGAGCAGCTTGCGTGCCGTATCGACCCGCGCCCGTTCGACAAACTCGTGCGGCGTGACGCCGGTTTCCTGCACGAAGACGCGGGCGAAATTGCGAGCGCTCATGCCGGCGACGTCCGCGAGCTGCTTGACGGTGAAGCGCTCGCCGATATGCCCCATCACATGAGCCTGTACCTTGGCCACCGCCGACGTTTCGTCCGCGGGCGCCGTCAGGTAAGGGCTGAACTGGGACTGGCCGCCCTGGCGCTGCGCAAACACGACGAGGCGCTTGGCGACCGCAAGTGCGGTGCGCGGCCCATGGTCCTCGGCAACGAGTGCAAGTGACAGGTCGATGCCGGCGGTCACGCCCGCCGAAGTGACGAGCCGCTCGTCGCGCAGATAGATGCGGTCGAAGTCGACCCGTGCGCGTGGAAATTGGCTGGCCAGTTGCGCGGCGTGCTGCCAGTGGGTCGTGACACTGCGCTCATTTAGCAAGCCTGCAT
This sequence comes from Paraburkholderia sp. SSBN10T, assembly GCF_056619545.1. Lineage (NCBI taxonomy): Bacteria > Pseudomonadati > Pseudomonadota > Betaproteobacteria > Burkholderiales > Burkholderiaceae > Paraburkholderia > Paraburkholderia sp. SSBN10T. The sequence goes on along the minus strand of NZ_JBWQQI010000020.1, from coordinate 114,352 downwards.
GGCCGAGTGCGAAAGCGCCGGTACAGATCGACCCGTAGCGCTGGCAATGCGCGGCGGCGTTCGTGAGCCAGCGAGTCAGCCGCGGGTCGGGCTCGCTCTCCGGCAAGCTGGGACCGCCTGCTACCAGCGCCAGGTCGAAGGAGCGGCGTGCGCTCTCGAAGGTTTCGTCGGCGACCAGCGTCATGCCATTGGACGCGCGCAATGCGCCCGGTTCGGCGCTCAGCAAGGTCACGCTGTAGTGTGCCTCGGGGGCGAGAAACAGATTGGCTTCCGAAAACACGTCCACGGGTCCCGCGACGTCCAGCGCCTGCACTCCGGGAAAGATCGCGACGGCGACGGTTGGCATTCAATGACCTCATTGAGAACAGACTGCACCGACATCCAGTGGGCGGCTTGCGCGTCGGCGGCAGAAAGCACAGTGCGTTTGGCAGGGTTGAGCGGTCCGCGCTCGTTGCTCGCGCGAAGCGGCTGACCAATACTGAAGCTCGTCAGCCCGGCTCAGTAAACCGATCCAGGAACAGCATAGCAAACCGCTTGTGCGCATGGCTGGGCCCATTCAACCGCACTCCTCTGGAGACTCTCAAATGACCACGATTGCAGGCATCAAGATTCCCGATAGTCTGATGGCGCGAGAAGCAACGCAGCTTGTCAGGGACACCGAAACCGAGCTGCTGTATCACCACTCCCGGCGCGTGTTTCTGTTCGGTTCGCTCGCGGGCCAGCGCAAAGGCCTCAAATACGATCCGGAGCTGCTGTATATCGGCGCGATGTTTCACGACATGGGTCTCGTCGAGCCGTACAGCAGCGCGCACGACCGCTTCGAAGTGGATGGCGCGAACGCCGCGCGTGATTTCCTGCAACGTCATGGGATCGGCGAGGACGATATCGAGCAGGTCTGGAATTCGATCGCGTTGCACACCACGCCGGGCATTCCGCAATATATGAAACCGGTGGTGGCGCTGGTGACGGCGGGCGTCGAGATGGACGTGCTTGGGCTCGCCTACGACGAGTTCACGGAAGAGCAGCGTCATGACGTCGTGCATCACCATCCGCGCGGCGATCACTTCAAGGAAGGCATCATCGACGCCTTCGCGCAAGGCACGATCCACAAGCCCGAAACGACTTTCGGCAACGTCAAGGCCGATGTGCTGGCGCTGAAGGATCCGCATTATCACCGCGAGAACTTCTGCTCGATGATTTTGCACTCGTCGTGGAAGAGCTGAATCCGACGATGTGAACAAGCCCGCGTCATGCTGCCGACGCGGGCCGTTTTTCATCGGCCTATGGAAAAGGTGAGGATTTCCAGGGGTCTGATTTTGACGCTAAGGTGATCGATCTGCGGACGCGGTGCTCACGTGTGTCGTGATCCCGAATAGTCTCACCTTTGCGGACGCGTAGAAATTTTCACAAGTCCTGTCATTTCCAGTACGTGATTTCGACTAAGCCCATGAAACACCTTTCCAGCGTCTTGTGATCCGCCGGCCAGGTGTTGTGTTCGCAGACGTGGCGCGTGCATCGGCGAGACCGGCGCTGCTCTGCGCGGTTGCTTGTCCCTTCTGTGGCTGCGCTTTCAGCGCGGCTCGTCACGTGAAAACTGGAGACTCCTATGAAATCGATTCGAAGCATTATCGTGTGCGGCCTGCTGCCGTTGGCTCTGGCGGCAGGCTCAGTCCATGCACAGGGTATCGGGCGCAGCGGCACCTACACCATGCCGCCGAACTGGGGGATGATGATGGATAAGCTGACTCCCGAGCAGCGCACACAGGCCATCGGCATTCAGGAAAAGATGATGCAGATGGAGATGGACTATCAGGACACGATGGCCCAGATGGAAATGAAGCACGCGCACGAGATGATGCAGATGCAGGCGCAATTGCTCGATCTGTTCAAGGGGCATTGAGCGTCGGCACGTTCCACAACGGCACGCGCGGCGCCAAAGGTGAGGTTTTTCGGGAGGCGGGTTGCTTGCCGGTTGCCTGACCGCCCGAGGCGCCGCGAACAGCAGACCGGCAAACGCGGATCAACGGAGCCTGTGGCTCGTGATGACCAGCTTCACGCCTTCAGCGTCCCGCCCGACACGTCTTCCCGCGACTGCACCTGCAGCACCGCATCGCGCTTGTCCAGCAAGTGCTGCCGCAAGATCGCGCTGAGCCGCTTGCCGTCGCGCGCTTCCAGCGCCTCCAGCATCTCGCCGTGATCGTGAATCGCGCGGTCCCACTTCGGAATCTGGAAGTTCGACCGGAAGCGTAGCGCCTGCAACCTTCGGTTCACCGAAATATAGGTTTGCCGCAACGCCGAGTTGCGCGCCGCCTCATTGATTTTGTCGTGGATCGCCTGATTGCGGCTGTAGTATCCCGCCAGATCGTTCTGTGCGCGGCACGCCAGCATCGCATAGTGCAGCGCCTTGATCTCGGCCAGTTCGACCGCGGTGATCCGCTCGGCCGCCAGTTCACCCGAAAACGCCTCGAGCCCGCTCATCAGCTCGAAGGTCTCGCGCAACTCCGCCTCCGACATCTTCGACACCGACGCGCCCCGGTTCGGCCAGATCTCGATCAGCCCTTCCGCCGCGAGCACTTTCAGCGCTTCGCGCAACGGCGTACGGGAAATGCCGAGCGTCTCGCACAGCTCGCGCTCGTTGAGCTTCTTGCCCGGTTCCAGTACGCCTTCGACGATAAAGCGCCGGATGTGCTCGACCACGGTGTCGTGCAGCCGCTGCCGCTCAACCTTCGGCATCAGCGGGGTGCCGGCGGTGTCCGCTTCAAATTCCGAATTTTGCATACAAAAATCCTCACTATCACTGGAGGAGATTTTATAGGAAGCTGACGCATTAGTTAATATAACGGGTAAACACGGGTGTCATGGGACGACTTTAGCCTTGGGTTCGTCGTCGAACGTCTGATATAGTTTTTTGCATGCAAAATTCAAACGGAGAAGATCCATGCTGAAACTCGACTTTCATCCCGCTGGCCGTCACTTCCTGCAGATCCCGGGGCCGAGCCCTGTGCCCGACCGCATCCTGCGGGCGATGAGCTATCCCACCATCGATCACCGTGGCCCTGAATTCGGTGCGCTCGGGTTGAAGGTGCTCGACGGCATCAAGAAGATCTTCAAGACCCAGCAACCCGTGGTGATCTACCCGGCCTCGGGCACCGGCGCGTGGGAAGCCGCGCTGTCGAATACGTTGAGCCCCGGCGACCACGTGCTGATGTTCGAGACGGGGCACTTCGCCACGCTCTGGAAGAAGATGGCGGAAAGCCTGGGGCTCAAGCCTGAGTTTCTTGGTCTGCCTGGCATCGAAGGCTGGCGCCGCGGCGTGCAGCCGCAGATGATCGAAGCGCGTCTGCGCGAAGACACCCAGCATGCAATCAAGGCGGTTTGCGTGGTGCACAACGAGACCTCGACGGGCGTCACCTCGGATATCGCCGCCGTCCGGCGAGCGATCGACGCAGCCGGTCACCCGGCTCTGTTGCTGGTCGACACGATCTCGGGTCTGGCCTGCGCCGACTATCGCCATGACGAGTGGGGCGTCGACGTCACGGTGTCGGGCTCGCAGAAGGGTTTGATGTTGCCGCCGGGCATCAGCTTCAACGCGGTGTCGCCGAAGGCTATCGCCGCCGGCAAGACGGCAAAGCTGCCACGCAGCTTCTGGGACTGGACCGAGATCATCGAGATGAACAAGTCCGGCTACTGGCCGTACACGCCGAACACGAACCTGCTGTACGGCTTGTCGGAAGCGCTCGACATGATTCTCGGCGAAGGGCTCGACAACGTCTTCGCGCGCCACGAACGCCTGGCCGAAGCCTGCCGCCGTGCGGTGCGGGCGTGGGGCTTGGAGATCCAGTGTGCGGACCCCGCCGTGTATAGCCCGGTGCTGACGGGCGTGATGATGCCCGAGGGTATCGACGCCGACGCCGTGCGCAAGACCATCTACGAACGCTTCGACATGTCGCTCGGCACGGGCCTCGGCAAGATGAAAGGCCGCATGTTCCGCATCGGCCACCTGGGCGACTGCAACGACCTCACGCTGCTGGCGACGCTGGCGGGCTGTGAAATGGGCTTGCAACTGGCGGGCGTGCCGGTCGCGGCGAGCGGCTTGCCGGCCGCGATGGAATGGTTGACGGCCCAGGCGCAAACGGCCGGTCTGAAAGCCGCCGCCTGAGCAGCGCGCGGCCAGCGGTAAAGGGGAAGGTCAGGGGCCTTCCCCGGTGGTAACGGCTCGTGACGACCAGCAAAACGTCACGTCCATGCAGCGCACGCGAGGGGAACAACGACGCAGCGCGCCGCTCCCGGCACGCGGTCGATCCAGCAACGGAGACAGACGATGAAGCGGTTTCGTGTGACCAGTGCGAGCAGTATCGTTTTACTGATGTTATGCATCATGTATTTCATTACCTATCTGGACCGTGTCAACGTCAGTACCGCAGCCGCCGGATTTGGCAAGGAGTTCCAACTTTCGCATACGCAGATCGGCCTCGTCTTCTCGGCCTTCGCTTACCCGTACCTGGTGTTTCAGATCATCGGCGGCTGGGTGAGCGATCGCTTTGGCGCGAAGCGCACGCTGATCTGTTGCGGCGCGGTGTGGGCGGTGGCCACCATCCTCACCGGGCTCGCGAGCGGGCTGATCTCGCTGCTTGCCGCGCGCTTGCTGCTCGGCTTCGGTGAGGGCGCAACGTTTCCCGCAGCGACCGCCGCGATGGCGCGCTGGGTCGCGAAAGAAAAGCGCGGTTTTGCTCAAGGCATTACGCATGCGGCCTCGCGCATCGGCAATGCGGTGGCGCCCGGCGTGATCGTGCTGGTGATGGCCACGTGGGGCTGGCGCGAATCGTTCTATATCTGCGGCGTGTTCAGCATGCTGTGGGTGATCGTGTGGGCGATGACGTTTACCGAACATCCGAAAGACCATCGGCGCATCACGGCGGACGAACTCGACGTGCTGCCCGTGCCCAAGCCGAAAGCGGCCAACGTGCCGTGGAAAGCACTGTTTCGCCGCATGGCGCCGGTCACGATCGTCTACTTCTGCTACGGCTGGACGCTGTGGCTCTTCCTGAGCTGGATTCCCCAATACTTTCTGCATAGCTATCACCTCGACCTGCAGAAGTCGGCCATCTTCGCCTCGACGGTATTTTTCGCGGGTGTGCTTGGCGATACGCTCGGCGGCATCGTCACGGACAAGATCTACACCCGCACCGGCAGCCTGAAACGTGCACGTAGCTGGATGGTGTCGATCTGCATGCTACTGACGCTGGCCGTGCTGGTGCCGTTGATGTTTGCGCACAACCTGTACGTCTCGATGGCGTGTCTCTCGGCCGGCTTCTTCTTCGCGGAAATGACGATCGGTCCAATGTGGGCGATTCCGATGGACATTGCCCCGGAATACTCCGGCACCGCGAGCGGCATGATGAACACCGGCTCGGCGCTGGCCGCGATCATCTCGCCGGTCGCCGGCGGTTTTCTGATCGACCGCTTCGGTAGCTGGGAATTGCCGTTTGTCGGCAGCATGGTGTTGATGGCGATCGGTGTGGTGCTGGCCTTCCGCATGCAGCCGGAGAGCAAATTCGAACTGAACGCGGCATCGGGCGCGCATCCGGCGCCAGGTCTCAAGGTCTGAGCACGCGGCGCACGTTTGCACCGGGCTATTTCCAACCCTTCACTCTTCAAGATGAACCAACCCGATATTTCCACCTTGAGCCGGCGCGTCGCGGATGCACGCTCACATCACCAGACACTCGACAGCCTGCCGCCTGAACAGATACCGGCGGATGCCGACGCCGCCTACGCGATCCAGCACGAAATCCTGCGTCTGTCGGGCGCACGGATCGGTGGCTGGAAGATCGGCGCGAAGTCGGACACCGGACCGGTCCAGGGTGCGCCGCTGCCCGCAGCAGATGTTTACGGGAACGACGCGAGACTGCCGCGTGACGCCTTTACGCCGCTGGGCCTCGAACTGGAAATTGCCTTCCGTTTTGGCCGCCGTTTCGAACCGGCGCAGGAACCCTACAGCGAAGCCGAAGTGCTGGCGGGGATCGGATCGTTTGGGACAACGATAGAAATCGTCGCGAGCCGTTACGCCGCCTGGCCGAATGTGGACAAGCTCGCTCAACTTGCCGACCTGCAGAACAACGGTGCCCTCGTGGTGGGCGAATTCGAGCCGTATCGCGACGATTTTCCGTTTGTCGCGCCGTCGCTGCGCTTCAGTTTCGAGGGACGCGATGTCGTGCTCGCGGCTGCGGCGAACCCGGCTGGCGATCCGCGCCGGCTGCTCACCTGGCTCGTGAATCACTGTGCCGTGGAACACAGCCTAGCTGTGACCCCCGAGATGGTGATCACGACCGGCTCGTACACCGGCATGTTTTTCCCGCAAAGCGCAGGCACGGCAAGCGGCCGCATTGAAGGGCTCGCGCCCGTCGGCGTGACGCTTTACTAGACATTTCTTCAGGCCGACGCCATGACGAATGCCGCTTCCCCCATGCTCGTCAAACCGATTCATCTGGTGCCCTCCAGTGCCCGGATGACGACACCGCTCGCCAGGCGCCTGCGCGACGCCTTGCGCGGCGATGTACTGTTCGATGCCGCCAGCCGCGGCCGCTACGCCACGGATGCGTCGATCTACCAGATCACGCCGATTGGCGTCGTCGTGCCGCGTGACCAGGACGACCTGCGCATCGCGCTCGAAGTCGCACGCAGCGAAAAGGCGCCGCTGCTCGCGCGCGGCGCCGGCACGAGCCAGTGCGGGCAGACGGTCGGCGAGGCACTGGTGGTCGACACTACCAAGTGGCTGAACAACATCGTCGCGTTCGATGCCGATGCATGTACCGTGACGGTCGAACCAGGCGTCGTGCTCGATCACCTGAACGCCTGGCTCAAGCCGCACGGGCTATGGTTTCCGGTGGATGTTTCGACGGCGGCGCAATGCACGATCGGCGGCATGGCCGGCAACAACTCGTGCGGCTCGCGCTCCATCGAATACGGCAACATGGTGCACAACGTCGAGGCCATCGAGGCGATCCTCGCCGACGGCAGCGAGGCCCGCTTCGCGTCGCTGCGCGAGGCGCCGCAGGGCACGCGCTTGCAGGCGATCGTCGAGGGCGTGAAGCGCATCGCACTGCGCGAACGCGACGAGATCGTGGCGCGCGTGCCGAAGGTATTGCGGCGCGTTGCCGGCTACAACATCGACCTGTTCGATTGCCAGAATCCGCGCGCCTATACCGATGACGGCATCGCCAACCTCGCGCATCTGCTGGTCGGCTCGGAGGGCACGCTGGCGTTCAGCCGGCAGTTGACGTTGAAGCTCGTGCCGCTGCCCGCGCACAAGACACTTGGCGTGGTCAACTTCCCGACCTTCTGGCAGGCGATGGACCTGACGCAGCACATCGTCAAGCTGAAGCCCGTGGCGGTCGAACTGGTGGATCGCACGATGATCGATCTGGCGATCGGCAACCCGGCGTTCCGCCCGGTCATCGAGAAGGCGCTGGTGGGCCGTCCCGAAGCGATCCTGCTGGTCGAGTTCGCGGGCGAAAGCCGCGACGCGCAGTTGGCCGGTCTTAGGCAACTGACCGAGCTGATGGCCGACCTTGGCCTGCCCGATTCGGTTGTGCCGATGACGGACGCCAGCGAGCAGAAGGCCTTGTGGGAAGTCCGCAAGGCCGGGCTGAACATCATGATGAGCATGAAGGGCGACGGCAAGCCGGTGTCCTTCATCGAAGACTGCGCGGTGCCGCTCGAACACCTGGCCGAATACACCAGCAAGCTGACCGAGGTGTTTCATCGCCACGGCACGGAGGGCACGTGGTATGCCCATGCGAGCGTCGGCACGCTGCACGTGCGGCCGATTCTCGACATGCGGCGCGACGGTGCGCTGAAGATGCGGGCGATCGCCGAAGAAGCCGCGGCGCTGGTGCAGCAATACAAGGGCGCTTACTCGGGCGAGCACGGCGACGGATTGTGCCGCGGTGAATGGGTGGCATGGCAATACGGGCCGCGCCTAAACCAGGCATTCAGCGAGATCAAGGCGCTGTTCGACCCCGACAACCGCTTCAATCCGGACAAGATGGTGCGCCCGCCGAAGATGGACGACGCGCGCAATTTCCGCTTCGCGCCGGGCTATCGGGAACGGGCGCTGGAGACCGCGTTGGACTGGTCCGCCTGGAACGTCGAGCGCGATCCGCTCACCGGTGCGGAGTCGCTGCCGGGCACCGGCAACGACCTGTCCGGCGGCCTCGCGAAGGCCGTCGAGATGTGCAACAACAACGGCCATTGCCGCAAGTTCGATGCGGGCACGATGTGCCCGAGCTATCGCGTGACGAAGGACGAGCAGCACGTGACGCGCGGCCGGGCCAATACGCTGCGCCTCGCGATTTCAGGGCAGCTCGGTGAGGAAGGGTTGGCGAGCGACGACGTCAAGGAGACGCTCGACCTCTGCGTCTCGTGCAAGGGCTGCAAGCGCGATTGCCCGACCGGCGTCGATATGGCGAAGTTCAAGATCGAGGCGCGGGCGGCGCGCGTCAAGCGGCACGGCCTGAGCGTGCGCGACCGGCTGGTGGCGTTCATGCCGCGCTATGCGCCGTTTGCGAGCAAAGTGCCGGCTCTGATGGCGCTCGCCGAGAACGTGCCGGTGCTGTCGGCCTGGTTCAGGCGTGCGGTGGGTTTTGCGCCGCAACGCACCTTGCCGCGCTTTCGCAAGTCGTTCCTGGCGAGCGCAGTAGCGAGCGGGGCGGCAGCATCGGCCGGATCGGTGCGGGCGCGCACCAGCGTAGAAGGCACGGCGAAAATCAAGGAAGTCCTGTTGTTCGTCGATACCTTCAACAACCACATTGAGCCGGAGAATGCGCGCGCCGCGCAGCGGGTGCTGGAGGCCGCCGGTTACACGGTGCACTTCAATACCCGCGAAGGCGAACGGTCGGTGTGCTGCGGCCGCACGTTCCTCGCGGCGGGTCTGGTCGACGAAGCGAAACAGGAAGCACGGCGCATGCTGGACACGTTCCGGCCGTTTGTCGAACGCGGTGTGCCGATCGTCGGACTCGAACCGTCGTGTCTGCTGTCGTTGCGCGATGAGTTTCTGCACTATGGCTTCGGTGAAGAAGCGCAACGGCTCTCACAGTCCGCCTTCCTGTTCGAAGAGTTTCTGGTGCGCGAGCAGCAGGCGGGACGCCTTACGCTGGAACTCAAACCGTTGCCCACGCCGAACGCCCTGGTGCACGGCCATTGCCATCAGAAAGCGTTCGACGCCTTCACGCCGGTGCAAACCGTGCTGAAGTGGATTCCGCAACTGAAGGTGTCGACGGTCGAGTCATCGTGCTGCGGGATGGCCGGCAGCTTCGGTTACGAGGCCGAGCATTACGCGACCTCGCAGGCGATGGCTGAGCTGTCGTTGCTACCGGCGGTGCGCAAGATCGGCGCCGATACGGTGATGGTGGCCGACGGCACCAGTTGCCGCCATCAGATTCACGATGGCGCCGGTGTCGACGCAGTGCATGTGGCCCGTGTGCTGGCGATGGCGCTGAAGTAGCGGTTGCTACGCTGCCCGAACGGCTTGCCGGTACAGCATCGGCGCCACGCCCACCGCTTCGCGGAAGCGGTGGCTGAAGTGACTGGCATTCGCGTATCCGCAGCGCGCCGCGACCTGGGCGAGCGGTAGCGCGGTGGCGCGCAGCAGCACCCGCGCGCGCTCGACCCGCTGCTGGGCAATCCACGCAGCCGGCGGCAGGCCGAACGAGGTGCGGAACATGCGCGCCAGGTGGTACTCCGACAGACAGGCCACCTCGGCCAGATCGCCGAGTGTGATCGGCTGGGTCAAATGTTCGTCGATGTAATCGCGCAGCCGCCGGCGCGTCGCTACCGAGAGGCCGCCCGTGAGCCTCGCGTCCGCCCGGCTCACGCCTTGTGAGCGCAGCAGCAGGCTCAACACCTCATGGGCCGTTTCGTTGGCCCGTAGCAGGCCATCGGCGTCGTCCCAGCGTTCGTCGGTCAACGACTGGCACAGCGTGGCAATCCGCGCGTCTTCGAAATAGGTGCGATCGGCCAGCGTTACCTCACGGGGTTCGCGGTCCAGTTCCCGCACGGCGCGCTGCGTGAAGTGTTCGGGCAAGAAGTACAGGTGCATGAAATGCATCTGGCCGCGCACCCACCAGCGCGATTCGTGGTCGCCGGGCAGGGCGCAAAGCCGTGTCGGCGCGCCATATCGGCCTGGCAGCTTCTGGCGCTCGGTGCGGTATCCGCCGTCCAGGTAGCACGACAGCGTGTGATGCCCCGGACGGTCGTAGATGGTTTCGGCTTCCTTGGTCTCACGGGTCCACTCGGCCACTGCCAACTGGTCGCCGAGCCATGCGAAGCGCCGCAGTGTCGCGTTGGCGTCGCGCAGGGTGTGACACACCGATTGCAGGCCAAACGGCGTCCCGGCGGGTTCGATCATGGAGTCGGGCAGACGGGTGTTCACGGCTGAAAAAGTGGCGGATTGCATGGCTCGCAGTATAGAACGTGCGCCGCCGTCCCCGCTTGCCGCGACAAACAAGTGCGCAATCCTGGACAAGTGTTTGGCGCCTGGCGGGCGCATAGTCGGGTGGTCGAATCCCCGAATCTCACCGCTGCAAGCCTTGCCATGAATCTGTTTCTTTACGCGCTTACCGTTCTGATCTGGGGCACCACCTGGATCGCCATCAAGTGGCAACTCGGCGTAGTGCCGCCGCCGGTCTCGATTGCCTGGCGCTTTGGGCTCGCCGCGCTCATTCTGTTCGTGCTGCTGCGCGTCATGCGCCGGCCGATCTGGCCGCCGCGCGCCGCCTGGCGGTATCTGCTGGCCCAGGGCCTCGCGCTCTTCTGCTGTAACTTTCTGTGCTTCTACTACGCCGAACAGGTCGTGCCGAGCGGTCTGGTGGCGGTGATTTTCTCGATCGCGCCGCTGCTGAATTCGATCAATGGCCGCCTGTTCATGGGGCGCCCGCTGCAACCCACCGTCATTGTGGGCGCGCTGCTGGGTCTGGTCGGCATCCTGTGTCTGTTCGTGCCGCAGGTGGCAGGACACCTCGGCGATAACGCCGCATGGCTCGGGATGGCGGTCGCGTTGCTCGGCACCTTGTGCTTTTCGACCGGCAGCCTGCTGTCGAGCCGGATGCAGTCGATGGGCCTGCATCCGCTTGTCACCAATAGCTGGGCCATGCTGATCGGCGCCAGCATCCTGACGGTGGGCAGCGCCCTGGCAGGCTTGCCGTTCGCCGTCGAACCGGATGTGCGGTATCTCGGCGCGCTGGCGTATCTGGCCGTGTTCGGCTCGGTGGTGGGGTTTACGGCTTACCTGATGCTGGTGGGACGCATGGGACCGGAGCGCGCCGCTTACTGCACCGTGCTGTTTCCGATCGTGGCGCTGGCGGTCTCGACGGTGTTCGAGGGCTATCACTGGACCGTATTGGCGGTTGTCGGCCTGGTGCTGGTGGTGGCCGGCAATCTGGTGGCGTTCGATCTGACGCGGCGTCTGTTCGTGCGGCGCGCGGCGACGTAATACATGGGTGAGGGTCGCCGAGGCGCTGCTCGCACCCTTACCCCTTCAAGGTGAGTCTTTTCGGGAGTCAATTCGGCCGGGCACATTGCGTGGACCATCAAAGGTGAGAACTTTCGGGAGTCGTTTCGTGTAAGGCAAATTAACATTAATGCGAATTGCATTATTGGATTTCGTCCCGCTGCAAATAGAATTTTTGTCGATTAATTTTCCGAAAAATATGCGAGGATAAATCGCCGTAATTGAATTGACGCGCGATACCGGACTATCTGCGTCATGGTCGACGCACGCGTGGCACTTCACTCACCGTGCCGCGCTTCTCGCAAGGAAATGATCGTGAAACTCTCTTCCCGCATAGGCGCGGCCATGCTCGTTTTGCAGAGCATGGCGCCATGCGTTGCGTTTGCTCAATCGCAACTTACCTACACCACTTCCTGGATCGGCAATAGTTTCGGTTTTGGCGACGGCAAATGGATGCAGCAGGATATTCAGGCAATCAATGTCGCGCCGAATGGAACGGTATATACCGATTCGACATGGGATGAAAGCGGCAGTGAAATTGCTGCCTATCAGAATGGTAATAAACTCGCCGTGGCGGGCAATACGCATGGATGGGGTGCGGCCGGCGGCGATGCGGTCGCCGTCAATAGCACGTACCTGTACGCGGCGATGTCGATCGGCAACGAGAACAACGCGCTGGTGGGGGCCGACTATCCGCCGCAGAACCAGACGTGGTTCGGCATCACGCGGCGCCCGCTGTCGAACATCGCACTGGGTGCGCCGTTTGCGTACGGCATCGGCAATAGCGCCAACCCGACCAAGAACAGTTTTCTGCGCGTGCAGGCGGTGAATGCCAGCATCGATGCCGGCATTCGCGGACTCGCCGCCACCGATAGCGAAGTATACGTAGCCGATACGTACGGCAACCGCATCATCGTGCTCGACGCACAAACGATGCGGCAGTTGCGCTCATGGAGCGTGACGGCGCCGGGGCGCATTGTCATCGATACCGACACGACGCTCTGGGTCATCAGCGGCTTCGATTCGACGAGCCCAAGTGTCGTGCACTACTCGAACACCGGGGCGCCGCTGGCGGGCACCGCGACGCTGCCGGCAGGCACGATTCCCACCGCGCTCGCGCTGGCGCCCTCAGGGCAACTGCTGGTGGCGGACAACGGGCCGTCGCAGCAGATTCTCGTGTACAACAAGATCGCCGGCGGTCAGACGCAGCTTGGCGGCGCACTTGGCACGAACAACGGCATCTTCCATACGATCGATGGGAGGCCCGGCAACTGGCGTTTCAACGGCATCACCGGCATCGGCTTCGATCAGAGCGGCAATCTGTACGTAGGGCAGAACGGCGAGGGGCCGCGGCCGATCGGCTCGGCGACGGTCGGCCAGGGGGCAGTGCTGGAAAGCTATGGATTCGCGTCGCAGCAACTGAACTGGCGGCTATACGGACTCACCTTCGTCGATAGCGGCGCATTCGATCCGGCCAACCCCGCGAGCGTGTATAGCGGCTCGAAACGCTTCTCGCTCGATTACAGCCGGTCCACCGGTGAAGAATGGTCGTATGCGGCCTTTACTTTGGACCGCTTCGCTTACCCGGACGATCCGGCATCCCATCTGACGCGCGGCGTGCGCGGCGAGCCGATGGTCAGGCGCATCAACGGCCAGCCGTATCTCTACACGCTCGATCCGTACTCGCACTATCTGAGCGTGTACCGCTTCGACACCGCACACGGCGAAGCCGCGATCCCCTCCGGCCTGCTGGCGGAGAATCCGATCCCCGGCACCTGGCCGGTCGGCCAGCCTACCTACGGCGAATGGATGTGGCGTGACAGCAATGGCGACGGCGTGGTCCAGGCGAGCGAGATCACCAGCAACCCGTCCACCGGCAGCACGGTCGGCGACGGTTTCTGGTGGGTGGACAGCGCCAGCAACATCTGGCTCGCGACGCCGCTGAGCGGAATCCGTGAAATGCCGCTGCAGGGCCTGGATTCGTTCGGTAACCCGATCTACCAATACACAGGCGCGAAGATGTTTGCGATGCCCACGCAGTTCACCCGGCTCGGACGCATCGTCTATATCGCACAGACCGATACCATGTACGTGACCGGCTTTACCGCGGCCAATCCGTGGAACGCGACGCTCTGGAAAGAGGCCGGTCCGCTGCTCGCGCGCTACGACAACTGGAGCAGCGGCAATCCGCAACTGGTCTACACGGTTGCACTGCCATGGAATACGCAGAGCGATCCGCAGGTGACGACGGTGGGCGTGGCGGTGGCGGGCAACTATGTCTTCGTCGCTGAGCTGTTTACGCAGAAGATCGATGTATACGACGCACGCAGCGGCCAGGCGGTCGGCTATATGACGCCTGGCGCGAGCGTGGGCAATACGAGCGGCTGGGTGGATGTGTATCTCGGCATCAGCGCCGTGGAGCGCGCCAACGGCGAATACGACGTGCTGGTGGAGGACGATGCGCGCGCCAAGATCCTGCTGTACCGGTGGACGCCTTAGCACACGGTTTGGCGGCCGGGCATGCGGCGAATGGATGAATGGACGACCGATCGCGATCGGTATATAACAACATTAGAGATTCGTTCACACACCGCTGCCACGGCAGCAACCCTCTTGGAGAGACGCTCCACCATGACGCGTGATGTTTCGCAAAAGCAGGAAACGGACGAACGGCCTGACCTCGAACATCTCGACGAGGCGATCAGCCATGTCGACCAGTTGGTGAGTTCAGGCGGCATTGCAACGGGTGCCGCGAAGGGGTTGTTGTACAGCCTGATCGAGACGCTCGGCACGCTGGTGGGCGACCCGGATTTGCCGGAGCACGCCCGTTCCGGGTATGAAGGCTTGCTGGAAACGGCCCGTGAATTACGGGTCAAGCTCGAACGTTGAGATTGGTCGGGAGATTCACGCTTCCGCACTTTCCTGCGCCGCCAACGCTTCGAGCAGTTCCGGCGGCGCCGAGGCAATCTGCACCTCGGGCGTGCCATGCCAGTCCGCACAACGCTGGAAGGCACGCCGCAGATCCGCAGCGAGACGGCCGCTGACGCGCACCCCCGGTTCCAGATGAACGGCCTTCAGCTCGAAGATGCCGCTCGCGCGGTGCGCCTTCGCATCGGCGCGGCCAATCAGCTTGCCGCGGCTCAGGATCGGCAGCACGAAATAGCCGTATTTGCGCTTGGCCGCAGGCGTATAGCACTCGATCGCATAGTCGAAGTCGAACAGCGCAGCGGCGCGCTTGCGATCCCACACCACCGGGTCGAACGGCGACAGCAGGGTCGTCACCGTCGAGGCCAGTTTGCCGTTCACCGCATCGTCGATCAGCGGCGCGAATTCCTTATGCACGAACGTGTCCTGCTTCCAGCCGTCGACGCGAACCGGCATCAGTTCACCTTCGTCCGCCAGCGCGCGCAGCGCCTCGACATACGGCCGGCGCGGCAGCCGGTAGTAATCGGCAACCCAATCGGCGCGCACTACGCCTAAGGCGAGGCAAGTGCGCCGCAGCATTTCCTGCTCGGCCATTGCCGCCGGCTGCAGATCTCGCGCATCGTTCCAGCCCGGCAGCACCCGTTCAGTCAGATCGTAGACACGATGAAAATTGCGCCGCTCGGCCACCATCAACTCGCCAATCGCGAACAGCACTTCGAGGTGGCGCTTCTCCGGCTTCCAGTCCCACCAGCCGTTACTCTTGCCGGCCTCGCGAACGAAATCCGCCGAACGCACCGGCCCGTTCGCGCGAATCTGCTCGAGCAGGCGCGCGATCTCCTTGCGGTACTTCTTGTGCCATTCGGCCGCGTATTTCCAGCCCATGCCGCTCGGGTCGAGCATGCGATGGCGCAGCAGACCGTAGTCCTCGATCGGCACAAAGCAGGCCTCGTGCGACCAGTATTCGAACAGCTTGCCTTCGGCCAGATGCTCGTCGAGCCACTGCGGCGGGTAGGCGCCGAGCCGGCTGAACAGAACGAGGTAAGGGCTGCGCGCGACGACGTGAATCGTGTCGATCTGCAACTGCGCCATGCGGCGAACCACGTCGAGGACGTCGGCTTTGCTGGCTTTGCGCCGCGGCGGCGTGAGCAGGCCTTGTGCGGCTAAATGGAGGGTACGGGCGGCGGAGAATGGAAGTGTCGTCATGCGCCCAACGCCACCGCCTCGCCCGCGGCCACCGCGAGCATCTGATGGATCTGCGACACGACCGCGGCGCCCTCGCCGACGGCAGCAGCAACCCGCTTGGTTGAGCCCGCGCGCGCATCGCCGATTGCGAACACGCCATCGACCGAGGTGCCGAGGTCGCAGGTGGAGTTCAAGCCTTTCGCGCCGGTGAGCACGAAACCCTTCGGGTCGAGCTCCACGCCGCAGGTCCGCAGCCAATCGGTGTTCGGATCGGCGCCGGTGAAGAGGAACAGGTGACGGGATGCGAAGCGATCCGTGCCGCCCGGCAGCGCTCGCTTGAGGACGACCGACGACAGGCCGCTATCGTCCGCTTCGAGCCGGTCGATTTCCGAATGAGGATGCACGAAGACGTTCGGCAGCGAGCGGATCCGGTCGATCAGATAGCGCGACATGGTCGCTTCGAATCCGCTGCGGCGAATCAGGACATGCACTTTCGCCGCGTGCGTGGCGAGATAGACGATCGCCTGACCCGCGGAATTGCCGCCGCCCACCAGCACGATTTCTTCGCGCTTGCAGAGCTTCGCCTCGACCGGCGAAGCCCAGTAGTAGACGCCGCGTCCGTCGAAACGCTCGAGTCCTTCGATGTCGGGCCGCCGGTACACGGCGCCGCTCGCAATCACGATGCTGCGTGCTTTCACGCTGCCGCCGCACTTGAGTTCGAGCCGGTGCGGCGATTCCTCGCAATGCAGGGCTTTGACCTTGACCGGAATCGCGACGTGCGCGCCGAACTTCTGCGCTTGCACAAAGGCGCGCCCGGCCAGCGCCTGGCCGCTGATGCCGGTCGGAAAGCCCAGATAGTTTTCGATGCGCGAACTGGCGCCTGCCTGGCCGCCGGGCGCGCGGCTGTCGAGCACGATCACCGAGAGGCCTTCCGAGGCCGCATACACCGCGGTGGCGAGCCCTGCCGGGCCGGCGCCGACGATGGCCACGTCGTAGATGAACGAAGCGTCGAGCTCGGGCAGCATGCCGAGGCAGGTAGCGAGGTGGGGATCGCTCGGATGACGCAGCACGGAGCCGTCCGGACAGATCACCAGCGGCAGGTCTTCAGGCTGCGCGCCGAATTGCTCGATCAGACTCAATGCGTCCGCGTCGCGTTCGTCGATGACGGAATGCGGATGACCGTTGCGCGATAGAAAGCCTTGCAGCGAGACGAGCCGCGCGTCGTTGCTCTTGCCGATCAGGATCGGGCCGCCCGCGCCTTTCTCGATCAGCGAGACGCGCCGCAGGATCAGCGCACGCATGATGCGCTCGCCAAGCTCGGCTTCCGCCACGATCAGCGCGCGCAGGTTGATTGGCGGAATCAGCAACGCATCGACGGGTTCAAGCGCCACACCGCTGACGAGACACACACGGCCGGACAATTGACCCACTTCGGCGAGGAACTGCCTTTGGCCGCGCTCGGAGACAAGGCGCTCGCGCCCGAGTCCATCGCGTTGGAAAACCTTGACGCGTCCTTCCAGCAAAACGAACATGCCCGGGCCGATATGACCGGTTTCGAACAGCAGTTCACCGGGTTCCCAGTGATGCACTTCGCCGAATTTGCGCAGCCGGTTGATTTCTTCCCAGGTCAGTAAAGGGAACATCTGATGTTCCCGCGTCGCCAGCGAAGAGAAGGGCGCGTCGGCAACCACAGCTTGTTGTGCTTCAGCTTCTTGAATCTCAACCATCAAACCGCTCCTTCTGTCTTTTGGGTGCAGCAGGGCAGGCGTCCGGGCGTCCGGCGCGGCGTCATCAGCGAGCGGGCGGGCGCGCTAAACCGCCGGCGCCACGCCGGGGTGAACCTCATGAACCGGCTCGTCCTCGAGCGGCTCGATTTGCCGCCCCGCGTCACGCCATGCATCGAGGCCGCCGCGCAGCGGTAGCACGTCGCTGAAACCTGCTTCGTTGAGTTGCTTGGCCATCCACGCCGCGGAAATTTCATTCGGACACGAACAGTAGATCACCAGTTTTTGCTCCGGCGAGTACTTGGCGATGATGTCGTTGAGCTGACGCTCGTCGGCAAACTGGGTGCCGGGAATCACGAAAGGATCGAGCTTGCGCTTTTCGCGCGAACGGATATCGAACAGCACCGGCGGCTGGCCGGCTGTCATCAGCTTGTACAGCTCGTCCACCTCCATGCGGGCAGTCGCGAGCTTGTTGATGAGCTGACGCCGGCGGATCCAGCGGTACGTTGCATAGAGCAGCAGCAACGCGGCGATCACGACCCCCGCCATCTTGCCCAGCCGTCCGGCGCCCGCCAGCAACATGTCGATCTGCTGCGCGAACAGGGCGCCGATGATGAGACCGGTTCCAGACCACAAGGCCGCACCGACGCTGTCGTACGTCAGGAAGGTGCGATATTTGGTGCCCATCGCACCCGCCATTGGGATGGAGACAATCGACAGGCCCGGTACGAACTTCGCCACGGCGAGCACGCGCACGCCCCAGCGGCCGAAAAAGCGCTCGGTTTTCTTCACGCAGGTGTCGCGCGACAGCGACAGCTTGCACAGGGTCTTGAGCGTATTGCCGCCGTAGATGCGACCGGCGAGATACCACGCGCTGTCGCCGATCAGCGTCGCGAAGATCGCCAGGATCAGCACCGAGGCGAGCTGTGTGCCGACAGTGGCCGGATGCATGGCCGCCATCGCGCCGAACAGGACAAGACACGGCATCGCGGGCACGGGCAACCCGAGCGATGCGGCGAGCACATTGGCAAAGACTAGTGCAGGCCCGTACTGCTCCACGAGGTCATGTAGCATCGGCTTACTTCCGCGGCGTTTCCGGCGGGAAGGGGAGAGGTAACTCAACGATTATGGACGCATTTCCAAGACGTGCAAGCGTCTGGAAACGTAACGGATGAATGATGCGGGAGAAGCGTGGCTGGGTCAGGCGCCGCGGCTGGTCAAGGTGCCCGGGTTGATGCGCTGGGCGGCCGGCAACGCTGCGCGGCTGAGGCCTCGCGGCCGAGGAGCGGCATTCGCGTGTGCCAATGCCGCTGCCGTTTTACGTCCGGTGGTTGTGCTGTTCGCCCGGCAGTTCGGCGCCGTGCGCTCTAATCGCCGCAATCAGTTCCGCCGGCGTGATTTCATAACGGACTTCGCGGTGGATGCCCGGCTTGCGTTCGTCGACTTCGATCAGAAGAATACCCTTGCCGTCTTCTGTCGACTCGAGGCGCAGTGAGCGAAGTTCGCGCGCCGTTGCGTCGTCGAATTCGGTGAGCAGGGCCATTGACCCGGAAGACCCGGTAGTGCGCATCGAAGTTGTCCTCGTTCCGTTGTTGATCGAACCATTGTACGGGCAGCCTGACGCGCCGTGTGCCGCGCCCCGTTGACCCCGTGGTATCTCACCAGCCGCCGAGAGCCGCGCCACGCTTTGCGATGCGCGATACGACGGCGTCGTGTCAGCCAGTTTAACGCGACTCAATGTGTCGCCGGACGCATTTTTCATGCCCCGCCGCGGTGCAATCCTTCCTGACTGTTGTCACGGCCTTGACGCGTAGCCTGGTTAGGGCTTCGCGCTGCGAGCGTGCGTCGCGCAGCGCCGTTGCGCGTGGGTGAGGCGTCCTGTTGCTGTAAACGGTGCGCCCCCTGCCGCCGTTGACCGGCGCGTTGACGGCAGGGCTCTCAAGGTGGGTTTTTCGTGGCGGAGACGCCCGCAGGTATTTATTGCTGCTTCGCGTGTCTGGTGCGCCTACTGAAGTTCATAAATTGCCGCTTTTACGTGTGGCTGCGCACATAAAAAAATAGCCCGTCCTTGGCAGAGCGGGCTACTAAAACGCCGTTTTTACTCGGGTCAGCCGACCCCGCACACCGGGGCGCTGACGCAGTCATGCTGAGCCGCAGATGACCCTTTGTCGAGGTGGGAGTAACGCCGATCTATCAGACCAAAGTCGGTTCAGGCGACTCGGCGTGGCGGGCCGGCGCGTCGCTTTTCGAGGTGCGGCGGGGTGCAGGACCTGACGTCGGCTCGGCGACCGTGAACAGCCGCACGGCTTCATCGAGCACATCGGCCTGTTCCGCCAGGCGTTGCGCCGTCGCGGCGGCCTGCTCGACGAGCGTGGCGTTCTGCTGTGTCGCGCCATCGAGATGCGTGACGGCCTGATTCACCTGGCGGATGCCTTCGGCCTGCTCGCTACTTGCATTCGCCACCTCGACGATGATCGACGAGACGCGGCTGACCGCTTCGTCGATCACGCGCATCTGCGAGGTGGTGCGCGCCACCAGTTCGGTGCCTTGCGCGATTTCGGTGACGCTTGCTTCCACGACCGACTTGATCTCCTTCGACGAGGCCGCGCAGCGCTGTGCGAGTGTCCGCACCTCGCCGGCCACCACCGCGAACGAGCGGCCCGCTTCGCCCGCGCGGGCTGCTTCGACGGCTGCGTTGAGCGCCAGAATATTGGTCTGAAACGCGATGCCGTCGATCACGCCGGTGATGTCGGCGATGCGCCTGGAAGCCGCTGTGATGCCCGCCATGGTCCGCTCCACCTGGCCGGCGATCGTGCCGCCCACGGCCGCTGCGCTCTGCGCATCCTTGGCCAGATCGAGCGCCCGCACGCTGGCGTCGGCGTTGGCCTGCACGGTGGTCGTAAGCTGGTCCATGGTCGCGGCGGTTTCTTCCAGCGAGGCAGCCTGCAACTCGGTACGGCGCGCCAGATCGACGTTGCCGCTTGAGATCTCGCGGGCCGCATCGAGCATGCCGGTGATCTGCGAGCGCACGTCGGAGACGATCGCGGCAAGATTCGCTTTCAACTGATTGAGCGCCTGCAGCACTTCACCGAGGTCGTCATGACGCGCGATCACGAGATCCGTGGTCAGATCGCCGGCGGCCAGACGCGTGGCGAACCCCGACATGTCGCGCATGGGCTCGGCCAGATGGCGAGCCAGCAACTGCCATGAGACCACGCTGATCAGCGCGGTCACGCCGAAGGCAATCCAGAACGCCAGCGGCGGCGTTCCGCTCCACGCGACGAGGCCGGTCAGCAGCAAGGCGAGCGGCGCCAGCGCATAGCCGAACGCTGCGCGAGTCGCGACCGGCAGGCGCATCATCGCCTGCAAGCGGCCGGCGAGTCCGGTTCGCACGACGGTGCCGCGATGCAGCTTGTGCGAGCGCGACTTGCCCTCGCGAATCCTAGTGTAGAGCGCGTCGGCGGCGCGCACCGCCTCGCGCGACGGCTTGACACGGACGCTCAGATAGCCGACTACCGCGCCTTTTTCCACCACCGGCGTGACGCTGGCCCGCACCCAGTAGTGGTCGCCATTTTTGCGCCGGTTCTTGACCAATGCGGTCCACGGACGGCCGCTGCGAATCGTTGTCCACATGTCGGCGAAGGCCTCGCGCGGCATGTCTGGATGGCGGATCAGATTGTGCGGCTGGCCGATCAACTCGTCTTTCGCGTAGCCGGAAACGGCAATGAACGCTGGATTGCAGTACTCGATGCGGCCGGTCAGGTCGGTTGCAGACACGAGCATCTGCGAGGAGGGGAATTCGTACTCTTGCTGGGTAACAGGTTGGTTATTGCGCATGGCTTTCCTTGCAGGGCGGGCGCGCACACGGCGCGGTCCTTTCGTCGCTGCAGGTTTTAACGGCATTAACCTCATAAGATTTAGGGTTTTCCTGGTGTTCCACTCAAGTTTAGGGGACATCTGGCCGTTATTGGTCCGCCCTTGCCGATGCTGGTTGCATCGAACGCGCTGTATCGCGCCGGATAGTGCGGTAAGACTGCGGACCCGATTGCTTGCGAACCAGGTCAGTAGCGGTTTGGGCACATTCGAACAGGGGAATTATGTAGTTTTGCTAAGCGATTCGTTTGATGCCGGTCTGCCCAGGCTGTTGGCTATCGATGAGCGCTGCGACCGGGGCGCATAGCGCGACGGTGGTTTCCTGATCGTGGGGGAATCGCAGTTCTCGCTGCACCGACGAAGCATGAGCCACGCGCGCCACTCCAGATTCCGTAACACGCTCATGCGTCATCTGCAATCGTGCCTGTCATGTGGCGCAGCCGTAGCCCGGCGCTCGTCTGTTGCTCGGCCTGTTCGCCGGCGTCGGCAGCAGCTTCTTCGAAAGCCTATCTCAAGATTCCCGCGTGCAGGTCGTAAACGAGCTTGTCAGGGGACGTATGCATCTTACATACGCTCCCGTCCATCGGGTAGCAATGCCTGCCTCAGCCACCTCGTCACACTTAAAAACGCCACGGGAATTTTGTACGATGAAATGCTTGGTTGTCGCTTTGTTTGCAGGCCTTACCGCGCTGCATGGACCGCTCGCGATGGCGGATGAGGTGTATGGGCAGATCGGTACCGAAGGCGGCGGCATCGGCTACGGCCATCCGTTCGGCTCGCTCGCCAATGTGCGCGCCGAATTCAATGGCTTCAGTTTTTCGCATAGCTTCAATTCGGGCGGTCTGCACTACGACGGGACGGCAACGCTCGTGCATGCCGGTCTCTACGGCGACTTTTTCCCCGCGCCCAAGGTCGTGCCGTTTCGTTTCACCGCCGGCCTGCTGATCGGCAATGACAATGTCGATGCGACCGCAACCAGCATGTCCGGCACGTACACCATCAACGGTGTGGCGTATTCCACGCTCGGCGAGAGCATCCACGCGAAGGCCACGTTCCCGGCCGTGCGTCCGTACCTGGGGATCGGCTTCGGTCATTCGCCTCTCGCCAGCAAGGGCTTTTCGATGTTCTTCGATGCGGGCGTCGCTTACGGCAAGCCGCGGGTGGACTTCGACGTGCCGGCCAACATCGTCGCTGAAGCGGGCCAGGCGAATGTCGACGCCGAGAAGCAGTCGCTGCAGAACACCGCGGACCGCTTGCGCTTTTACCCGATCGTAAAGGTTGGCGTCACGTATCGCTTTTAAACATGCGGTTTTAAAAGCGCAACACGTCCCGCGTAATGTCACGCGGACGGCATTTTTCGCATGCTACGATGGCTCGCGATGTGACCGACGGTCGAGCGAGCGATGGCAACCCTTTACGACAAGCTTGGCGTTCAGCCGAACGCCACCAGCGACGAGATTAAGCGCGCGTACCGAAAGGCTGCGATGCGCTGGCATCCCGATCGCAACGTCGGCGCAGAAGATGTGGCGCGCAGCGCGTTTCAGGACATCAAAGACGCCTATAACATCTTGTCCGATGCGGCGCAGCGCAAGGTCTACGACAAGGTGTACGCCGAGCAGATGCGTTCATGGGAAGCCCGCCGGCAGCGTATGGAGCGGGAGAGGGCCGAGCGCGAAGAAGCGGCGCGGGCTGCCGAGCAGGCCGCTTACGCGAAGATGGTGGCGCTCGCGATGCGCTTCGCAGATGAAGGTTATAACCGCGACGTCGTGTTTGGCGTACTGCTCGGGCAGCAATGCGATGCCAGCCTCGCGGGGCGTATCGCGGACAGCGCGCTGGCGTTGCATGCATCCCGTCAGCAGCAAAGCGCGCCCGCCGAACCGGAGGTTGCTGAGCCGGTGTCCGTCGAACCTGCGCGGCCAGGCGAACCCGCCGTGGCGCGCAACGATCGTGAACCGGCCACGCACGGCAGTACCCTCAGTGGGCTGTGGTTTCAATTCCTGAACGGTCTGCGATTCTGATTCCAGGTCCCGTGGACGGTGCCAGCCGTTGCAAAAAGAGCGTCGCCAATGCGCTCCGATTGCTTATAGTAGAAGTGTGCCGGAGCAGCGCAGTCATCTTGCAGGGGATCGGAGTGCTTTGCATGGGACCAGAGTAAGTGCTAAAGAATCAACTCAGGCCGAGAGCTGAAGCGTTAACTCCGATCGACAAAAGACACGGGCCTGCCGTGTCTTGGCGCGTACATTTGATGGGGGAACGGTGCGATGACAACAGCATCCGGTTCAGCCTACGCGATGCGAACGAGCACGCCTGCATCGCTGCGGGAGCTTGCCAACTACCTCGAACTGGCGCTCGATGCCGGTCAGGCCGTGGTGGTGATGCGATATGGCGAGAATCACCGCTCGGTCTACATTGGCGACCCTGCTGATTCGCTGGACACCTTGTCGAGCAGCGAAGCGCTTGCGGCACACCTCGCCGACGAGATGCTGGCTTTGACCGCGCCGGGCTTGAACCGGATTACCGCCGACGGCCAGGTCTATCGGTTCACGCGCACCCATCGATATATCGAGGACCGGCAGGCGGTGATTTTTGCACCGGCTTGAGCGGACCGGCGGGCGTTATCGCCAACCCGCTCGAACAAAATCAAAAGGCGAACCGAAGTTCGCCTTTTTGCAATGATTCGCCGCTTGTTCGCCACCCGCGGCAGCGAACAAAACGCCACCGCGTTATACGCGGGCGGTGACGGTTGCCACGAATTGCTTTGCGGCCTTGCTGGCCGATTCGTAGGTGGCGTTGGCTGCCGAGAACGCCGAGTTCCATGCTGCCAGTGCGCCTTCGCTGCCGGCCGGTGCGTTCTTTGCCAGGCTTTCGATGAAGCCTTGTGCGTCTTTCTGGGCTTTCTGAAGCTGCGCGGTGGCGGCGCTCGAAAATTCGGCTTGTGCACCCGAGAGGATTTCATGCACATGACGGCCGTATGCAGCTGCCTTTTCCGATGCCGGTTGCGACAGGCTGGCCGAGAGTGCGACCAGTTCGCTCGGATCTTTCACCGAGAGGGCCTTGGTCAAGACTTCGTGCGTTTCGGCCAGCGCGGCCTTGCCGACTTGCAGATTCAGTGCAACCAGCTTTTCCACGTTTGCGAACGCTTGGTTCGCGAAGCCGAACAGGGTTTCGAGGCTGGCTTGCTGCGCGGCGATCAATTGTTGGGGGGTAGGCGTGCTCATCACTGCTCCAAAGGGTAAGGCGGCGAGTGCGAGAGGCTCTAGGTGACACAAGATCCGCGCGCCGCAACGGCTGAAAGTGGCTTGTTGCACTGCAACAAAAGCGATTGTACGGGGTAATTTCTGGAAGTCAATGGATTTCGTAAGGGGTGTGAAACAGGATTTACCGGTGCCCACAGTCCGGTTTTTGAAGTCTGGGTCCGCTTGGTCGTTTCACTCACAGGGATTCGTCTTGCTTGCGGAGAGCTGTCAATGAATATCGACTTTCACTATGGTGTTGTCTACGTCGTCGCCCGGGTCGGCGGATTGCCGCGCGATGCAGCGCAGACCGTGGCGCATGCGTGCCAGTACGTGGATGACGCAACGACGCCAGGCATCTTGCGCTTTGCCGGCGGCGAGACGTTTGAGCGCTTTGCGACTGCGCACAAGCTGATCGACTACTCCAATACGGAGAACGACAAGAACAGCTTGGTCTGGACGCCTTTCCACTTTCTTCCTGCCGGCGAGGGGGAAACGCTGCAGGAGAAGGCGGTATGCCGCCCGGACAGCGCAGTTGCGCGAGAGGTCATGCGGCGGGCGATTCGTCAAAGGAACGCCGACAATGCCTTGCATCGGCTCGGCGTGACGCTTCACACCTACGTGGATACCTGGGCGCATCAAGGATTTGCTGGGATTGAGTGCAGATTCAACCGGGTGTCCCGGCTCGAGGCCGTGGACTGCACGCCGGAGAGTTGGCTCGCGCGCCTCGCGGACGCCACCGGACGCCTGATTGAGCATATGGAGTCGGAACTGCTGTCGGAGAACCTGCCCGTCGGGCACGGCGCTGCGTTGCATTATCCCGACTTGCCGTGGGCGCAATGGAGCTATATCGATGGCACCGGCATGTCCGTGAACCGCCAGAATCTCGACGAGTTCGTCTGCGCGGCCGAGATGGCTTGCCGCGCCGTGCAGGCGTTTGTCGCGGGGACAGAGGCGTTCGAGTCTCAGCCTGGGCTGCCCGCCAACGTGAAGGACGCGCTGCGCGACCTGCTGCGCACCAACACGAGTACCGACGATCAGCAACGGTTGGCGGGAATTTGTGCCGCGGTGGGCGCGGGCCGCATACCGGGTGTGAACGAGGCGATTCCGGGCTATGTCGCAAAGGGGCCCGGGTCGTGGAAGTGGCAGGCGACCGGCCTGCTATCGGACGACGATCGTGGCGAGCGTCCACAGTGGAGCGAAACCTTCGAGCGAAGCGACTACCGGTGCTTCCATGACGCTGTGAAGGAGCATCGCTTTGTCGTCACACAGGAGATTCTGCCGGCGCATGGGTTGCGGATCGCCTGAAACAGGCGTGAAATGCGCAGGCGGCGAGGCGGCAGCAGACGTGAACAGGACGTGGCTGTAGCCGTCGCCGGACCGCCCGTGGCATAGTGCGGCCCATTCACAAGCGACTGCATCAAGGAGTAAAGCGAAGCAGATGACCAGCCCCCTCGATTCTTACCAGCAGGACCAGGTGGTTCTGCTGGACGACGTGCCCAGCCCC
The DNA here is from genome assembly GCF_056619545.1 of Paraburkholderia sp. SSBN10T. Taxonomy (NCBI): domain Bacteria; kingdom Pseudomonadati; phylum Pseudomonadota; class Betaproteobacteria; order Burkholderiales; family Burkholderiaceae; genus Paraburkholderia; species Paraburkholderia sp. SSBN10T. The sequence continues at coordinate 88,399 of NZ_JBWQQI010000020.1, read as the reverse complement.
GCCGCCGACGCTCCAGAGCCGTTCGTCGTCGCGAATGAACGGCGAGTGGTGATCGCTTATCGGATCGCCGAGGCCGACTTCGAACGCTTCGGCCCGTTTGACGATGACGATGATCCGTTCTGCGTTGTCGAGTTTTCGGCGGCTGCGTTCCATCAATTCGGGCCGCCTGGCGACGAAGGCCTGTACGCGCACCCTTTGGCGCCGCAAGGCTTGCGGGGTTATTCGGCGCACGAAATCGTGAACTCGTCGCTGGTGATGGACTCGTGGGGACCGGACGCGGCGCAAGATGGACGGCGGCACTATGTCCTCACGTTTCAGGACAGCACGTATGAATGCGTGGCGGCCGATTGTACGGTTGTCGGCATCTACGGGAACGGCGATATTGCCGGCCGGGAGGCGTTCTCGCTGTGTAAGTGAGTCAGGACAAGCAGGTCGTGTGGCGGTGCGACGGCTTGCTTACGCAAGTCAAAGACGCATTGCGTATCGAGGCCATGTCAATGTAAGAGATATGTAGTTCGAAGTATTCGGCTAGGCAAGGTCATAGATTATCCCGCTACGCATTTCCCGTGAGGTCCTCCTGGAAATGAAAACGGCCCGATCAGCGTAAGCCAATCGGGCCGTTGTGCTTGGGCTGACCATCAGGGGCAGCCCCACCTGCCAATCAAACCAACCCAGTCGCGTAATACACCGCGATCACAAAGAACACCGCCAGCGTCTTGATGATCGTCACCGCGAAGATGTCGCGATACGACTCGCGGTGCGTCAGCCCCGTCACGGCCAGCAGCGTGATCACCGCGCCGTTGTGCGGCAGCGTATCCATCCCGCCGCTTGCCATTGCCACCACCCGGTGCAGCACGTCCATCGGAATATGCGCCGCGGTGGCCGCCTTGATGAAGGTGTCCGACATGGCAGCGAGCGCGATACTCATGCCGCCCGATGCCGAACCGGTAATCCCCGCGAGCGAGCTGACCGACACCGCCGCGTTGACGAGCGGGTTCGGAATGCTCTTGAGCGCGTCGCTCACCACCAGAAAGCCCGGCAGGGCGGCGATCACGCCGCCAAAGCCATATTCCGATGCGGTGTTGAGCGACGCCAGCAGCGCGCCCGAAACGGCGGCCTTGGTGCCGGTGGCGAAGCGCTCGCGCATGCGGCGAAACGCGGTCAGCATGACCAGCACGATGCCGAGCAGCAGCGCGCCTTCGACGGCCCAGATTCCGACCACTGCCTTGATCGTGGTCGTGACCGGCGCGTGAATGCCGGGCAGCACCTCCGGCGCAACGGTGTACGACGCGCCGTACCAGTCGGGGATCAGCTTGGTCAGCGCGAAGTTCGCCACGCCCACCAGCACGAGCGGCGCCACTGCCAGCAACGGATGCGGCAGTTGCTTCGATTCGATGCGCTCCGGCTCGTTGACGAGCGACGTGCCATAGCCTTCGCCCTTGGCCATCGCAGCGCGGCGCCGCCATTCCAGATAGGTCAGGCCGACGATGATGATGAACACCGAGCCGATCGTGCCGAGCGCCGGAGCCGCCCAAGAGGTCGTCTTGAAGAAGGTGGTCGGGATGATGTTCTGGATTTGCGGCGTACCCGGCAGCGAGTCCATCGTGAAGGAGAACGCCCCCAACGCGATCGCACCCGGCATCAGGCGCTTCGGGATATTGCTCTGGCGGTACAGCTCGGCCGCGAACGGATACACCGCGAACACGACCACGAACAGCGAGACGCCGCCGTAGGTGAGCAGCGCACACACCGCGACGATCACCGCATTGGCGCGCGAGCGGCCAATGTAGCGGATCGCAGCGGCGACGATCGACTCGGAGAAGCCCGACAGTTCAATGACTTTGCCGAACACGGCGCCGAGCATGAAGACTGGGAAGTAGAGCTTCACGAAGCCGACCATCTTCTCCATGAAGATGCCGGAGAACACGGGCGCAACCGCCGATGGGTCGGTCAGCAGCACCGCCCCGAGGGCGGCAATGGGCGCGACGAGAATCACGCTGTAGCCGCGATAGGCGGCAAACATCAGAAACGCCAGAGCGGCGAGGACGATTACAAAGGACATTGAGTCTCCGGAACTTGGTTGTTCTACGCGTTCGCGCACCTGATGGCACTGCGACCCGGGCCCGCGAACGCAGGTTTCGTGCCACATGTGCCTCGCCGGCCTCCTGCCTTGCCTGTCGGGCATGGCACCGGCGCGCGGTGCGAACGATTGTACAGAATCGTCTCCGTTTCGGGATGCAAGCCGCCAAAGTTCCCCCTGCATCCACCGGAAAGCCTTTATTGACAAGGCTTGCGGGCGATCTCGACATTGAGATAAGCTTGTCTCCAAATAGAGACAAACCATACGACAAAAGATATCTGGAGACAGAGACAGGATGATGAACGACTGGGCAGGCCTGCCTGCCACCTACAGCGATGTGCTGCGCCGGGCGATGGAATCGCTGTTTCGGACTTTCGAGAATTTCAGCGAGGGGACGTTCATTGTCGATGCCGATGCGCGCGTAGTCTGGATCAACAAACGCTACGCGGCCCGCTTTGGCTTTGCCGACCCGCAGCAGGCCATTGGCCGCGACTGCGAGGCGGTGATTCCCAATAGCCTGATGCGCGAGGTCGTCAAGACCGGCAAGCCGATTCTGCTCGATATCCTCGAGACGGACCGCGAGCCGCTCGTGGTCACGCGTTTGCCCTTGAAGGACGAGAGCGGCACGACGGTGGGCGCGGTGGGCTTTGCGCTGTTCGACGAGCTGAAGGCGTTGACGCCGCTTTTTTCACACTACTCGCGCTTGCAGCAGGAGTTGATCGCAACGCGTCAGTCGCTGGCGCAGGCGCGGCGGGCGAAGTACACCTTCGCGAGCTTTGTCGGCACCAGTGCGGCGAGTCTCGAGGTAAAGCGCCAGGGCCGCCGGGCCGCGCAGGTCGATTCGCCGGTGCTGCTGCTCGGCGAAACCGGCACCGGCAAGGAACTGCTGGCGCATGCGATCCACGGCGCGTCGGGGCGGGCCAACCAGCCGCTCGTTACCGTCAACGTGGCAGCGATTCCAGACACGCTGCTCGAAGTCGAATTCTTCGGCGCAGCGCCGGGCGCCTACACCGGCGCGGACCGCAAGGGCCGGGTCGGCAAGTTCGAACTGGCCAATCACGGCACGCTGTTTCTCGACGAGGTCGGCGATATGCCGTTGCCGTTGCAGGGCAAGCTGCTGCGCGTGCTGCAGGACAACGAGTTCGAGCCGCTCGGCTCGAACCGGATCGTGCGTGCCGACGTGCGCATCATCGCGGCCACCTCGGCCGATCTGCCGGCTCTGGTCGCAGCGGGGCGCTTCCGCGCGGATCTGTTCTATCGTCTCAATGTGCTGACGATCCACGCACCGCCGTTGCGCGAGCGGCTCGCAGATATCGAATCCCTCGCTTATGCCATGCTCGAAGACCTGTCCACGCGCGCGCATGGCGGCGACCATTTCGAGTTGCAGGAGGACGCTTTACGTCTGCTGTGTTCGCACGCGTGGCCCGGCAATGTGCGGGAATTGCGCAACACGCTGGAGCGGGCGGTGATGTTGTCCGATAGCGAACGCATCGATGCCGACGCGCTCGCGCCGTTCATCAGTCCGACGCAGGGGAACGGCCGCAGCGCCCTGGCGATGCCGTTCGCCGCGGGCCTGGCGGCTTCGGCCGTCGCAGCCGATGCGTCGCGCTCGGCGGACGCCCGGTTTGAGGCCGGGCAGCGGGGCGTAGAGGTCTCTGCGCCGTTGTCGTGGGCCGAGGCGATGGCCGGCTTCGAGAAGCGCTTTCTGTGCGAGGCGCTGCGCGCCAATGGCGGACGCGTGATCGAGGCAGCCGCGCAAATCGGCATGGGGCGCGCCACGCTTTATAAGAAAATCGCCACATACGGTATCGAGGTTTGAGCGAGGGGCGGCTGAACCCCGGGGTACGCTGACGGCGGCCCCGAACGATGGTTCGGGCGGTTCGTTCAATGCAGTCGGGAGGTGCGATGAAGTATTGGCTCGTCACGACGCTGCAGGTGGTGGTGCTGCTTCTGCCAGGCCTGCCGTTGCACGCGCAGGAGCGTGAACTCAAGAACTGGTACAACGATCCGTTCTTCACGCTCTCGCAGGGCTTTGCCGATTGCCCTGTGCCGCTCGGCCCGCTGATGACCCGTGCGCAAATGGAAGACGATGCGCACTACCGGGTCGAGCGTGGCACGACCTGCTGGCTTGCGCACAAGTGCTCGAAGCCGAACTCGTACCTCTACGACGCCCCGATCGCCGACGCGATCCGCGCGCATTTCGCCGATGCCCGTGGCTTTGATGGCGCCAGCATATGGATCACCGTGCAGCGCCGCTTCGTCTACGCCGAAGGATGCGCGCCGCGTTCGTTCGATCGTCGTGCGCTGCAACAGCAACTCGAAGCGATCCCCGATGTCGAGCAGGTTTTCATGCGGATCGGCACGGACGCGCAAGGGCCGCTTCCCTACAAAACGCTTGCTGCGCCGGATGCTCCTGTGAGCGACCCCGCAAGCGATCCCACCGGCGCATCCGCTGCTCACGAGTGACGCAGTGCAATGCGCGCATGGCACAATCGCTGGGTCGAAGAATTAGATAGGGATCGGGGTTCTCAATGAAACGCAGCTACTCATTCTCTGCACGAACGGAACAGGCGGCCTGCGCGAGCCGCATCACGCGTGCGGCGCTCGGCGCGGCCGCCGGAGTTGCCATGCTCGCGGCCATGGCCGGTTGCAGCAGCAGCCCGCCGCTGTTCTTGCCCGACGGCCGGCCCACCACGCTGGTCCAATGTCCGGAGGGCTCGGATTCGTGCGCGCAGCAGGCGCGCGCCAATTGCGGCGGCCAGTTCCAGACGGTGCGCCAGTCACGCGACGACGGCACGCTCAGCCTGATCTACGCTTGCCCGGTGAAGTCGAACGCCCAGTAGCCCTGGCCGTTCTTGAGTGACCCGCTGTCCGTGCTGCCAGGCGCGGCAGCGGCGGGCGAATCACCTCGGGTTGGCTCCGCTCGCCTCGACGGGCTGGTGCGTCGCCGCCCGCGCCCAGATCCGCGTCGAAAATCCCCATCCGTTCAAATCGTTCGTCGTGTCATAAATACATTGCACCATGCAGTCATATTGGTGGGCCTTAATACCGCTATGACTCCGGCGTTGGAGCGGCATGTCATGCACAATTCTTTAATCGTTGAATATTTATTCCGCGAACGAGCAATGCCTCAGGCGCTTTAGCCTCGCTATTCGCTTTCTCAGTATGTGTTATTACGGAGATCGCTCTATGGATAAACTCGCGTTTGTCGGTGCGGCGGGCAACGGACGCCTCACGCGCTTGCCTTTATCGTTACTGCTAGAGCGCCACCGCACTCATGCTCTCGTAAATCGGACGACGCCGATCTAACAAAATTAACCGGAAAATTTTCCGGATGCGGTGAAAGAAGCGCTGGGCGGCACGTTTCATGCTTTGTATTCGATTAGATAAATATTCCCGGGGAAAGTAATGAATCACCATCAACTCGAAAAAGATATTGAGCATCTCGAACACGTGATCACACGGATTTCCGCTACCGACCGCATTCCATTGTCATATTGGCGCAACCGGCTCAAATCGGTGGCGGACGTGGTTTTGGTGCCGTCGCAGATGAGCCGTGTCAGACGCCTCAACGAAGCGCTGAGCGCACTCGAAGCAGGGGGAGAACTGGCGCTCAGTCCGGCCAATGTGCGGTAACGTTTAAATGACAGACAGATAACGTTACGTATCATGCTTACCTGATCCGGTAACCCGCCGAGTGGAAGGAGCAGATTTCACCGACCGCCGTCGCGTTGCCGCTACGCCGCCAACGGTGCGCATGCGCCGTTCATTCAGGACTACGGATGCAAAAAGCAGGATTTTCCGCGGCGAGACTCGCGCAATTGACGGCCGCCATGCAGGGCTATGTGGAGCGTGGCGAAGTGGCAGGGGTGGTCACGCTGGCCTGGCGGCACGGCGAGATAGCGCACTTCGAGCCGTTAGGCTGGCGCGATGACGCCGAGCAACTTCCCATGCAGCGCGACACGTTGTTCCGGATCGCCTCGATGACCAAGCCGGTCACGAGCGTGGCCGTCATGATGTTGATCGAGCAGGATCGGCTCGCACTGGACACACCGGTTGCGCAGTGGCTTCCCGAACTGGCGGCTCCGCGCGTGCTGCGCGATGTTGCGGGCCCGCTCGATCGGACCGAGCCGGTGCGTGCGCCGATTACGGTGCTGGACCTGCTCACCCATCGCGCGGGCTTTGCTTACCACTTCACTGCCACCGGACCGATCGCCGAGGCGTACGAGGCCGTCTTCAACGGCTTTGAAGCGCAGGCGGGCCGCGATGCCTGGCTCGCGCGGGTGGCGACGCTGCCGCTGATGTTCCAGCCGGGCACGCGCTGGCATTACGGCATCGCCACGGACATCCTGGGTGTGCTGATTGAACGCGTCAGCGGCATGATGCTTGGCGAGTTTTTCCGCACCCGCATTTTCGAGCCGCTCGGCATGCGGGACACCGCGTTCTCTGTGCCCGCAACTCAACTCGCGCGGCTGGCGACGGCGTATGGCATCCACCCTGGCACGCGCGAGCGAATCGTCGAGGATCGGCCCGCGACGAGCCGTTGGGCTAACCCAAAGCGTTTTCAAGGCGGCGGTGGCGGGCTCGTCTCGACCGCCGAAGATTATCTGCAGTTCGCCCGTTTGCTGTTGGGGCGCGGCCGGGTCGGCGAGACCCGTCTGCTCTCGCATCGCTCGGTCGATCTGATGCGCTCCAACTTCCTGAGCCGCGATCAGCGCCGGGTGCCCGCCTTCGGACAGATCGTCTGGGCCGGCCAGGGCTTCGGACTGGGCTTGTCGATCGTCGACGATCCAGCGCAGCAGTTGCCGCACGGCTATCGCTCGACCGGCTCGTTCGGCTGGCCGGGCGCGTTTGGCACCAGTTGGTTCGCCGATCCGGTGGAAGACCTGATTGGTCTGATGTTGATTCAGCGTCGCTCGGTGGAGCCGTTTCCGATGTCGGTCGAGTTCGAACGCCGTCTGTATGACGCGATCGACGATTGATCAGACGGCATATTTCAGGCGCTGTCAGGCCGGAAATGCATCGACGGTGCTATCCGGCACTTTTTCGATCTGATAGGGTCACACTGCAGTTATCCACCCGACTGGAGACGACTCTTCATGGCCACTTATAAGCAATTGACTGCGCAGCTCGAAAAGCTTCACAAGGAAGTCGCACTCGCTCGTGAAAAAGAAATTGAGCAGGCGATTGCCGATATCAAGCAGAAGATTGTGGAGTACGGCATTACCGCAGAGGAACTTGGTTTCGCAAGCAAACGTGCGGCGTCAAAGAAGATCCCGCTGCCTGCGAAGTATCGCAATCCGAAGACCGGCGAAACATGGAGCGGCCGCGGCCGTTCGCCGGGGTGGCTCGCCGGTAAGAATCGCGAACGCTTCCTGATCACCGACTAGATCCCCGTATGGACGGTGCGCGCCCTTGTAGCGTGCTGTCCGTGACAAGTGAAGCGGCGGTGACATCTTTGCGCACCGCCGCGCCGGTCCCGAAAACTCTCACCTTTCCTCTTTGCCGCAGCCGCTGAATCCATGCGCGGCTGCGCTTCGCGTTGCTCAAGCGTTGTGTGTTCCGAGATACCTCTATTCACTCTGCACGGTTCGATCGTGCGGGGCTTGCCTGATATCGCAGGTGTTGAAGCGTTGTTGGTGAGAAGTCGGAGCGCCTTGTCCGGCAAGGGTTTGCGCGATTTATCGGCAGTCCGCGAGGCGCTGTTTGTGGGTCGACTGAGGGCGTTGCTTCCATCTTTCATGGCGCTTCGAACTGGCCCGGAGTCCAGAATGTCTGGTGCGTGCGTCATCCCGATATCCATCACCTCAAGCGCCTTGCGTCGTGGGTCCCGAAAACCCTCACCTTAGCGATGAAACCGTTGCCAATGCATCGATGCGCCTAGGAGAAACCCGGAGTTGAGCCCGTCTCATACCCCGGATCAAAAAACATCGATTCATGGTCGCCGATTCGCAATAGCACAATCCGCTCATCCACCCAAACCCTTGCTGGGATCAGACATGAGCGTATCGACGGAAAAGCAACTCTATATTGGCGAAGGCTTCGAAGGACCCGGCGTGAACCTCGCGCACATCAACGTCCTGGTCGGCCCGCGCAACGGCCCGGCCGGCCAGGCATTCGCCACCGCGCTGGCGACGCCGTCTGCCGGTCACGCGCCGTTTGTCGTGATTGCCCGGCCGGGTATCCCGACCAAGCCGCTGACGCTGTATGTGAACAAGGCGCAGATCGAAGGCGACTTCCATGGCAACGCCACGTGGGGCGCATCGCAAGCGGGTATCGCCAGGGCGGTGGCCGAATCGCTCGAGAACGGCACGTTGCCGCCGGAAGCGGAAAACGACTGGGTTGTCGTATCGGCCAACTGGGTCAATCCGAAGACGGACGATCTCGACGCGGTGTTCGAGAACAACTATCGCGCTTGCAAGAACGCGATCCTCGCTGCGATGAAAGGCTTGCCGCATCGCGACGAAGTGTTCGCCGCCGCGCGCGAGGTGTCGAATCCGTTCTATACCCCGAAGCAACGCTAAAACACCAAGCCGCTAACGCGCCGCCGTTCGCGCGCCATACGAAGTGCGCAACCGCCGTTATCAGCAATCAAATTGCATGGGACCAAAGTAAGGCGCTGAAGCGCCAACTCTGGTCGACCGCAGGTAACTGCATGGGATGGGAGTAAGCGCTGAAGCGCCAACTCCCATCGACAGGAGACAAAAAAATGGAATACGTTCGACTCGGCCAATCGGGCCTGAAAGTATCGCGTCTGTGCCTCGGCACGATGAACATGGGCACGCCCCAATGGAAGCCGTGGATTTTCGACGAAGCGCAAAGCGAACCGATCGTCCGTCACGCGCTGGAAGCGGGCGTCAACTTTATCGACCTCGCAGATTTCTACTCGACCGGCGTCGGTGAAGAAGTCGTGGGCCGGATTCTGAAGCGCATCGCGCGCCGTGAAGAGATCGTCGTGACGACCAAGGTCGGCTACGACATGGGCACGTATCAGAACGCCGGCGGCCATTCGCGCAAGCACATCATGGATGGCATCGACGGCTCGCTGGCGCGTCTCGGCATGGACTACGTCGATATCTACATGCTGCATTTCTTCGACGTCAATACGCCGGTCGAAGAAACCATGCGTGCGTTGAACGATATCGTACGGGCCGGCAAGGCGCGCTATATCGGCGTGTCGACGATGTACACGTGGCAGTTCGCCAAGATCATGCAGGTCTGCGAGCGCCACGGCTGGCACAAGCCGATCAACATGCAGTTGCAATTGAATCTGGCCTACCGCGAGGAAGAGCGCGAGATGATTCCGTATTGCGAGGATCAGGGCGTCGGCGTCTCGGTGTTCAGTCCGCTTGCACGCGGCCTGCTGACGAGCGATCCGAACTCGACGCGTAACCAGACCGATTTCTTCACCGCGCAAATGTACGGCGACGCGGCTTCGCGTGAGATTGCCGCTTCGGTGGCGCGGGTGGCGGCGGCTCGCGGTGTGCCGGCGGCGCAGATCGCGCAGGCGTGGGTGCTGAATCATGGCGGCGTCGCCAGCATGCTGGTGGGCGCCGATACGCCGGCGCAATTCGACAGCGCGCTCGCGGCCCTCGACACGAAGCTTTCTGCCGACGAACTCTACGAACTCGAACGCAACTACACGCCGTGCGATCTGATCAACGATTACACGGCGGGCAAGCGCATTGCCCGCGAACCGCGGCCGGCGCAAGGGGCGTTCGTCCAAACCCTGGATAAAGCAGCATGAGCGATTTTCTCCGTACCGGGCACTACATCAACGGCGAGTGGTATCAAGGCGCCGAGACGTATGCCGTTTTGAATCCGGCTAGTGGCGAACTGATCGCCAACGTGGCAAAGGGTGGCGCAGCAGAAACGCAGCAGGCGATCGCTGCTGCCGAGCGCGCCTTCCCGGCTTGGCGTGCGCTGACCGCGAAAGAGCGCGGCGCGCGCGTGAAACGCTGGGGCGAGCTGATGCTCGAGAACCGCGATGCGCTGGCTGAACTGATGTCGCGTGAGCAGGGTAAGCCGCTTGCGGAGGCCCGCGGTGAGGTGGGCTACGCGGCGAGCTTCCTGGAATGGTTCGCTGAGGAAGCGAAGCGCGCCTATGGCGACGTGATTCCGAGTCCGAATCCGAAGGCGAAGATCATCGTGACGCGCGAGCCGATTGGGGTGGTCGCGGCCATCACGCCGTGGAATTTCCCGCTGGCGATGATTACGCGCAAGGCAGGTCCGGCATTGGCCGCGGGCTGCACCATGGTGCTCAAGCCGTCGGAAGAAACGCCGTTGTCCGCGTTCGCGCTGGCTGTGCTGGCCGAGCAGGCGGGGATTCCCGCTGGCGTGTTCAATATCGTCTCCGGCGATGCGGTGGCGATTGGCGGCGCGCTGACGGAGTCGCCCGTGGTGCGCAAACTGTCGTTCACCGGTTCGACCCGTGTGGGCAAGCTGCTCGCGAAGCAATCCGCGGATACGCTCAAGAAGCTCTCGCTGGAACTCGGCGGCAATGCACCATTCATCGTGTTCGACGATGCGGATATCGAAGCCGCCGTGCAGGGCGCGATGGCTTCGAAGTTTCGCAACACCGGGCAGACCTGTGTGTGCGTCAACCGCTTCTACGTGCAGGACGGCGTCTACGACGCATTCACCCAGGCGCTGACGAAGGCGGTGCAGAAGATGCGCATCGGCAATGCGCTTGAAGGGGAAGTCGAGCAGGGCCCGCTGATCAACGCTGCGGCGTTGAGGAAAGTGGAATCGCACGTGGCCGATGCGTTGCAGAAAGGCGCCAAGGTGCTGACGGGCGCAAAGCGGCACAAGCTTGGCGGCACCTTCTACGAGCCGACGGTGCTGGCCGACGCGTCGAAGTCGATGCTGATTGCCGGCGAGGAAACGTTCGGCCCGGTGGCCGCATGCTTTCGCTTCAAGACGGAAGAAGAAGCGATCGCGGCCGCTAACGACACCCCGTTTGGTTTGTCCGCTTACTTCTACACGCGCGACCTCGGTCGGGCGTGGCGCGTCGCGGAGGCGCTGGAAAGCGGCATGGTGGCGGTGAACGAAGGCATCCTTTCGACCGAAGTGGCGCCGTTTGGCGGCGTCAAGGAATCGGGCTTGGGCCGCGAAGGTTCGAAGTACGGCCTCGATGAGTATATGGAACTGAAGTACATGATGATGGGCGGCCTCGGACGCTGAGCGTCGCATTAGCCGTCACGCTCCGCTTCGCGTTACGCACGCGAAGCGGAGGATGCAGCCGCGTGCGGTCTGCACGATGAGCCCGAACGGCGAGCCCACGCTTGGAAACCGCGACCACCGACCGGCTCCTGACGCCGTGTCCCGGAGCGCCCAAGGGCAAGTGCTGGATCCTCGCACGAGCGTCGCATCCGCCCCCCAAAAGTCCATTTCAATACGTCCGGGCGCATGACGTGTATCATTCGTTCCCTGCGCTGTTTTGTGCTGGCACTTCCCGTATTCTCGAACGCTCGTCCGCCGCGTCGCTACGACGTGGCGGCGTTGCCATTGTGACGCGGGTTTCAAGCCCAACTCCCGCAGCTCGACGCCGCCGCGCCAGACGTGGCAGACCAGAAGCCACAAGCTCCTGGGGACCGCCCGAACCCCTATTCGTGACCGCCCGTACAGATGTCAGTCTCCGAACTCAAACGCCGCCGCACGTTCGCGGTTATTTCCCACCCGGACGCGGGCAAGACCACGCTCACGGAAAAGCTGCTGCTGTTTTCAGGCGCGATCCAGATCGCCGGTACCGTGAAGGGCCGCAAAAGTAATCGCTACGCGACCTCTGACTGGATGGAGATCGAAAAGCAGCGCGGCATTTCGGTGGCCAGCTCGGTGATGCAGTTCGAGTACGGCGACGCGGTCATCAACCTGCTCGACACCCCAGGCCACGAAGACTTCTCCGAAGACACCTACCGTGTGCTGACCGCGGTGGACGCCGCCGTGATGGTGATTGACGGTGCAAACGGCGTCGAAGCGCAGACGCTGAAGCTGCTCGAAGTCTGCCGCAGCCGCAAGACGCCGATCGTCACCTTCATCAACAAGCTCGACCGCGAAGTGCGCGAGCCGCTCGAACTGCTCGACGAGATCGAACAGCATCTGGGCGTCGCGGCGATTCCGTTCACCTGGCCGATCGGCATGGGCAAGGAATTCCAGGGCGTCTACGACATCCAGCGCGACCAGGTGCGCCTGTTCCGCGCCGGGCAGGACAAGGCCGGCGGCGAGGTCGAAACCCTGCAGGCGCTCAGCGACGAAGAAGGCGAACGCCGCTTCGGTCATAGCTGGACCAAGGCGAAGGAAGAGATCGACCTGATCACCGGTGCGACGCCTGATTTCGACCGTGAGCAATTCCTCGCCGGTCAGCAATCGCCGGTGCTGTTCGGTTCGGCCATCAACAACTTCGGCGTGAAGGAAATTCTGGACGCGCTGGTCGATCTGGCGCCGCCGCCGTCGGCACGGATGGCGGTGCAGCGCTCGGTGGAGCCGGACGAGCCGAAGTTCACCGGCGTGGTGTTCAAGGTGCAGGCGAACATGGACCTGGCGCACCGCGATCGCGTGGCGTTTATCCGGGTCTGCTCGGGTCATTTCGAGCGCGGTATGGCGTTGAAGGTGAGTCGCTCGAACAAGACATTCCGTGCCAACAACGTGGTGACGTTCCTGTCGCAGCGGCGTGAGACGGTGAGCGAAGCGTATCCGGGGGATATCATCGGCATCCCGAACCACGGCACGTTAAGCCTTGGCGATACGCTGACGGAAGGCGAGACGTTGCAGTTCGTCGGCTTGCCGTTCTTCGCGCCGGAAATTTTCCAGACGGTCGAAGTGGTGGACCCGATGCGCGCCAAGCAACTCGGCGAAGCGCTAAAGCAACTTGGCGAAGAGGGCGCGATTCAGGTGTTCCGTCCGGTGGGCGGTGGTCTGATGATTCTGGGTGCGGTTGGGCAACTGCAATTTGAAGTGGTGTCGCACCGTTTGTCGACGGAGTACAAGGTCGACGTGCGGATGGCGCCGGCGCGCTACCGGATGTCGCGTTGGGTGACGTGCGACGACGCAGCGGAACTGCGCCGCTTCAACGATGCTTACGCTGCGCGGATCGCGCTCGACGCATCGAATGCGCCGACGTATCTTGCGTCGCACATCTCGGAGATCGAGGTTGCGCAGAAAGCGTGGCCGAAGATCGTCTTCAATGAACTGCGCGAGCATTCGGGTGCGCCGTTCAAGAAGGTGATGTAGCCGTTGTCTTTGTAGTTGGCATCGAACGCCGCGCTGCACGCAGCGGCGGAAGAACCACCTTCAAAGAACGTGCGCTTCGGATTGGCGTGCAATCCTCCGTTCAGATTACAAAAGGTTACAGGAGACGCTTCGCTGTTTCACCTGCCGATTGTTCCCTCATCTACCATTAGTTTTGGGAATGTAGCGGGCCGCTCAGGCGGACAGCGTAACTTGAACGGAAGAGCATTATGAAACGCGCGATGGTTTTGTCCGCTTTGGGAATTTGTGGTTTCTGCGCCTCAGGGCTAGCGTCGGCACATGTAGACGTCGGTGTCTTTCTTGGCGTGCCCGGTCCAGTATATGTAGCGCCGCCTCCCGTGGTCTATGAACCTCCTCCTCCAGTGGTCTATGCGCCGGTGCCTGTCTATGGCTACGGATATCAGGGGGAATACCGTGAAGAACATCGTCGTTGGCATGACAACGGCGAACACAGGGGCTGGTACAAGCATCACGGGGACGATGACGAATAATGAATGGTTGCGTAATCGTTATCGGCGTAATCCTCCGCCGATAGCCACAGCGCACAGGGTCAGCAAACAAAAACCCGCTCCCGCGTAGAACGTCGCGCCGGCCCCCAGGCGGTCCCACAACTCGCCCGCGACGACGCTCGCCACAAGCATCGCCAGGCCGCTCATCAAATTGAAGAACCCGAACGCGGTGCCTTTCAGGTCCGGCGGTGCTGTGTGCGCAACCATGGTTGCCAGCAGGCCCTGCGTGAGCCCCATATGCAGGCCCCACAACGCAACACCCAGCAGTACGACCGGCCAGTGGCTTCCGTGTGCGAGCACGACATCCGACGCAATCAGCACCACGAGTCCGATGGCCAGCAGTCTGGTGTGGCTCATCGAGTCAGCCAGTTTGCCAAAGGGATAGGCCGACGCGGAATACACGAGGTTCATTGCCACCATCACAAGCGGCACCAGCGCAATCGGTACACCGCCCTGCATGGCGCGCAAGACGAGGAATGCCTCGCTGAACCGCGCGAGCGTGAATACCGCCCCGATGAACACCACCCACCAATAAGAGCGGCTCAGCTTCTTCAGGCTTTCGAGCTTCATGGGGTTGACACGTTTCGTGTCCGAATGGTGCGCGGGTTCCTTGATGCCGAACACCAGCAACGCCACCGCGACGAGTCCGGGAATCACAGCCACCCAAAATACAAGACGAAAGTTGTTTGCCCACAGCAGCATCAGCCCGACGGCGAGCAACGGTCCGAGAAACGCGCCGACCGTGTCGAGCGATTGTCGCAAGCCATAGGCGGCGCCACGCAGGTGTGCCGGCGTGATATCCGCTACGAGTGCGTCGCGCGGCGCACCTCGCACACCTTTGCCGATTCTGTCCGCGACGCGCGCCGTCAAGACGATACCCGCCGTTGGTGCGAGCGCAAACAACGGTTTGCTCAACGCACCCATGCCGTATCCGATAACCGCCAGCCATTTTCGGTTGCCGAGGTAGTCGCTTACGGCACCGGAGAACATTTTCACGATAGGTGTAGTCGCTTCGGCGACGCCTTCAATCAGACCCACCATCATCGCGCTCGCACCTAAACTCGTCACCAGGAACATCGGCAGAAGGCTGTGAATGATTTCCGACGAAATGTCCATGAACATGCTGACGAAGCCGAGCATCCAGATACCACGGGGAATCTGGCTGAGCGTGCCGGTGCGTGGCGTGGTATTGGTCTGCATCTTTTCGAGATTCCGGGGTTGTCGGGTTCAACAGCAGTACGAGCGCACGCCAGCGTATCACCATCATAGGGTTGAGCCAATGACAGGCCGATGGTCTCGATGGACTCAACGCTTCCAGAGGGCTGTCCGAAGCTGCTTCTCGCGCTTGTACACATAAAGAGCCGGCAACAGGTTCGTACTGAGCAAGCCACTCCAGACTAATCCACCCAGTGTAACGATGGCCAATCCTTGTTCGGGCGCCGCGCCTTTGCCGAATCCCAGTGCAGTCGGCAATAGACCCAGCGACGCCGTCAGGACCGTCAGGAGAATCGGCCGGAAGCGCACCTCGACCGCGTCGCGCACGGCGTCGACTACAGACAGTCCCTGTGCTTCGTTTCGCTTCACCAGTTGCAGCAACACGATACCGTGATTCAAGCTAACCCCAACCAAGGTGAGAAAGGCAATCAACCCGATGGCGTTAAGACCAACACCGCTCACCACCAGGGCGATTGTCCCGCCTGAGAACGCCAGTGGCATTTGCAACAGCAGAAGACCAGGCACGAGTAGACCATCGAATTGCAGCGTCAAAATCCCGAGCATGAGCGCAAGCGCTACCGCCGACGCGACGCCTACGTTAAGGGCGGCGCGTTCTAGTTGCGGGTACAGGCCGCCAAATTTCACTTCGTAGCCTGTTGGCAATGACAGCGTCGCGAGCGCCTGTTTTGAGGCCGAAATCACCTGTCCGAGCGGAGCGGTGGGTGTCGCCAGTATCTCAATCGCACGCAGTCCGTTCAGATGCCTGATGACATTGGGCCCCGTCGACATGCGGACGTCTGCCACATCGCTCAGCGCGACCCATCCGCCAGCCATGACGGGAATCTGCTTGAGCTGCTCGACGGAAAGTTGCGTCGGGTCAGTCAATCTGACAAACACGTCCAGATGACCGTTGCCCTCTGGAACGGTGGCAACGGTTTGACCGGCCAGCAGAATGTGCAACTGCGTGAAAAGCTCTGCAGGTGTAATGCCATGTAGCGCAAGACCGCTCGGCTTGGGCGTAATTTGCAATTCAGTAATCGGATAACCGTCGTTGTTGAAGACGTCCGAGAGCTTGGGCACGCTAGCCAGCCGACGCGTGACTTCAGACGACAGCGACTGCAAGGTTGTGATGGAATCGCCGTACACGTCGATGACGAACGGCTGGGGCAATCCGGAAAGCGTCTCACCCACCCGCTCCAGGGTCGGCGTCCCAATCACGGTCTGCACGGCCGGCAGTTTCGACGCGTCTAGAACTTGCTGTCCGATTTTGTCGAGACTGCTGGCATTCACGTTCGGCTTCAGCGCAATCTGAATCTCCCCGGCGTACGCCGGCTCCGTGTACGATGTTCCCGACGCAGAGCCCACGCGTGAAAACACGTGCGCCACAGGTTCAAGACCGAGCAATCGGTAAGCGATGCGGTCTGCGGCATCCTGAGCATCATGCAGCGATGTTCCGGGCGGCAGCGTAAAGCTCTCGAGCAGCACGGCCTCGTTCGGCAGCGGCAGGAAATCGACTGGGACCAGCACAAGTCCAGCCACAGAGACCGCGAAAATGGCCACGCAAGCCCAGAGCGAGATCCGGGGGCGGCGCAGGGCAAAATCGAACAGGCGGAAATTACGACTCTTGAGCCACGCGACTGCGCGTGCCCCTGACGTCGCGCGCTTCTCGATGGGAGGCCCGATGAATCCCAGCACAAGCGGAATCAGGCTCAGCGAAATAACGAGTGACGCAATCAGGCTTACTGTCATCGCCAGAGAGAACGGAACAAAGAACAATCCTGCCAGACCGCCCACGAACGCAAGCGGCAAAAACACGGCAACGGTCGTCATCGTCCCGGAAATGTCGGGACCGGCAATGTCGCGTAAGCCACGCGCAACACCCTCCCACCGGCCGTCACCGGCCTCCCAACGGTGGTAGATGCTCTCCAGCACAATGATGGCGTCGTCGGCGAGCAAGCCTACGGCGACTGACAGGGCGCCGAATGTCAGTAAATTCAGTGTTTGCCCGGTCAGGTAGAGCCCAGCGATACCGAGCAGAAGCGACAGTGGAATACTCAAAGCGAGCGCCCATATTCCGCGACTGGCTCCCAGCATCCAGAACAGGACCGCAACGGCAAGTACGGCGCCGATGGCGAGATTTCTGCTTAAATCAGCGGCGACTACGCCGACGATATGCCCCTGACTGTAGATTCGCACGAAGCGTGTGCCACCGGGTAACTGAGGTTCGAGCTCATGCAGTGTCTTGTCGACCTCGTCGACGACGGGTAGTGTCGAGGCGTCCGGCTGTTTGAACACAATCAGCGCAATGGTCGGCTTGTTGTCGAGTTTGACCGAGTGATGAGATGGCAGCGCGGAGCGGACAATGTCCGCCATCGAGCCCAGCGGGACGGTGCCGCCAGGTGTTGAGACAGGCACAGCGGCATAGTCGGAAGGGTTCGCCGGCAGGCTTCTGCCTTCGATGAAAACATCCTGGTGTCCCAGGTCGACATATCCGCTCGGCACCATCGCAGTCGTCGCATCGAGCGATGCAGCAAGCGCCGATGCAGAGACGTTGAAACGCTGTAGCTTCGCAAGGTTGGGACGTACCCATATCGCATCCGCGCCCGGGCCCGCCACCGACACACGCTGTACGCCCGGAACCGCCCGGATGCGTGGCCCGAAATTTGACTCGACGATGCGCTGCACCTGCGACGCATCTACTCCATCGGGAATCTGGATGGCGTAATCCGCGACCTCGTTTATCGCGTTCCCGGAGATTTCCGTCGTAAGGCTCGTGCCCTTCGGAAGCGAACCGCCGACGCGCCCGATGATGCCGTTGACATCCTGCAGCGCGGTTGCTGCGGTAGTCCCTTCCGCGAATCGTGCTTCAATCTTGACGGAACCTTGACCTACGACGGTCCGCACGTCGCTCAACGACTGGAGCGACGACAGTTCGGTTTCGACAGGCCGGGCAATCAGCCCCTCCAGGTCCAGAGTCGTTGCTCCTGGCAACTGCGCGACGATGCTCACCTGCGGCATATTGAACTGCGGCAGTACTTCAGCGTGGATGTTGAGGAGCGCGTAGATGCCGTAGGCAATCAGGGCGGCATACAGCATGACCCAGAGCAGCGGCCGTTTGACGATATCTTTGAGCATGTTCTTGTCGGCAGGGAGCGTCAATCGGCTTGCTGGTAGCGCGTAGCGAAGTCCTGATGGAATAGAAGATAGGTGTCCTGCGTCACGACTCGCTCGCCCGGTGAGAGCCCTTTCCCGATCGAGGTCCAGCCACCATCGGATAGTCCGGGAACGACACGTCGCCGGTGGTTCCCGCTCTTGTCGTGCACCAATACCCACCATTGGGCGCCGTCGAGAATGAGCGCTGCGGCCGGAACGGCCAGGAGCTTGTCGTCAGATGTGGTGAGTGAGACTGTGCCAACGGTCCCTGCCACAAGGCTGCCGGCCGGCACGGCATCGAGCCAGACTTCCAGTTGACCAGGTGCGGTAACGCTCCACGACGTGTGTTGTACGGCTACGCCGATGGGCGCGTCAGTGCCTTCGCGAAGAAAGACGCCTTTCATTCCCGCAGTAACCGATGCGGCATCGCTTCCGTAAACATTCGCAACCACATGAAGGCCGCGCGACGATGCCACTGATACCAGTGCCTGCCCGGCATTCACATATTGACCGTCGGCGGCGTTGACAGCCGTCACCACGCCTGGCTCAGACGTCTCGATCGTGGCCAGGCTCGTGTAACTTCGGGCCGCTGTTTGTGCGGCGACGAGTTGCTGGCGCGCGGTGTCGAGTTCGGCGTGAGCGCGCGCGACAGCGTCGCGAGTGCTGAGTTGCTCGTCAAATTTCTGTTGCTCGATGGCGGCGGCTTGAGTGGCGGCGGACATACGTATCTGGGCCGACTTCAGGTCGGCCGCAAGGCGCGCGCGCTCAGTCGATACCGTTGGGCCGGTCAGATGCGCAATCGTCTGCCCAGACCGCACCACTTCCCCGGGAAGGACGCGCAGGCCGGAGACAATGCCGGCCGTAGACGCACTCAGCACGGTGTTCGAGGTCGCCTGCACACGTGCCGGCGCCGAGACCGTGACCACAACGCGCTTCTGCACTGCAGGCATCGTCACGACGTCTTGCGCGACCGCAAGATGACCTGCGACGGACCCAGTGCCGATGACTGCGGCAAGAATGAGCGCCCGAATGGAATTCATGGAATGTCCTGGCGAATCGATTGGTGGTCGATGGCGCTCACGCCTATCAAGGTGCAGAGCTCGACCTGCTGTTGAAGTACGGAATTCGCGAGCTTTGCTGTCGCGATGCGTTGGCTCATCAACCGGGATTCAAGGTCTGCCAATACCGGCAGCGTTACGTCGCCGGCGCCGGAGGCGACGCGCGCCTGCTTCACCGATCCCTCGAGCGCGGCCTCCATTGACTGCGCGTTACGAAGCTGTTCACCCAGCAGGCCGAGTTCAGATCTGATGCCCTCGACAGCGGTGTACGCGTCGTCAAGCCTTTGGCCGTACTCCTGAAAGAGACTCTCCCGGGTGGCACTTTCGACCGCGATATTTCCACGGTTGCCGTTGAACAAGGGAAGCGTCACCGAAACGGTAAGGCCCGAGGTGTAGATGGCGGACGTGTCCCGGCCTCGCGTGACTCCAATGTCCAGTCGAGGAAACTGTGCGAGTAGTGCTGCGCGATAGCGTTCGTCCTGTTCTGCGTACCCGGCACGCAGAGCCAGCAAATCGGGACGGCGCTGCCCGAGGTCGGCGAGTGCGCGTAACACCGCTTCCTCCGGGACTTCAAGCGGCTGTGGCGGAACCGCAAGCGTCAGGCGTGTCCCAGGGCGAAGTTCAAGCAGCGTGTCGAGTTCCTGTCCTGCTTTGAGGTGCTCCTCGCGCAGCGTACCAAGCTGTTGGATGCTGTCGCGGTACGCGGTTTCTGCCTGCACGGCGACGTCTCGGGTCACGTCGGAGCGTGCGAGGGCCTTTTGCATTCGTTCAGTGACACTTTTCTGATAGGCCACCAACTGCTCGACCTGCTTCTCGAGACGCTCGAGACTTACGGTGTTGACGTAGAGCGCATAGGCGTGATTCGCGACCTGCCATTTCGTCCATTCCAACACAAGCTGTTGCTTCTCAAGAGCCTTGTCTGCCTCCCGCTTCTTCGCGGGGCGGTCAACGAGTGCGGACACTTCATAGCTAAGCCCGACCATGAATGCAGGGACGAAGCCCTGTGTACCCGGGCGGTCAGTACTGAAGCTGAGTGTTGGGTCCGGTAGCAGGCCATCCGCGTATTGCCTGGCGGAAGCGATATCGAGCTCGCGTTCGGCACGATGGATATCCGGGCTATGCTCGAGCGCACGTTCGACCACCTGGTCCACGGTCAGCGGGGCGGCTGTTGACGCAATGTCATCCCGCCATTGAGGCGTGTCTGGAAGAGGTTTCGGTGCATACGCTGCGCAACCGCTCAACGCCACAGCCAGCGTGACAAACGCAACCCGTGCGCACGTGAGCGTGCCGGTACGTCGTCGACCAGTTGCGGGAATCCCGCTTTGCAACCTAATATCGTAAGCACCATGGGTCACGATGGATATCCGATGCAAAAAACGCTTCGGATGCTAATCCGCGAGACTTAGATTTGACTTAGCACGTTGCTTTCGACTCCGGTGAAACGCATGAGAATTCTGCTCGTGGAAGACGACGAAATGATTGGCAACGCAATCATCCAGGCGTTGAAGGATGCAGCGTATGCGGCCGACTGGGTGCGCGACGCCGAGTCTGCGATAGGGGCTCTACTGGGCCACGAGCACGATATCGTGCTGCTGGACCTGAATCTGCCGAAGCGCGATGGTATCGATGTACTGCGTTCCCTGAGAACCGACGGTAGCAAGACTCCTGTCCTCATTCTTACGGCGCGCGATAGCGTCGAGGACAGAATAGTCGGCCTAGACGCGGGCGCTGATGATTACCTTGTGAAGCCGTTCGAAATCAGCGAGCTGCTCGCGCGCCTTCGTGCTGTGACTCGACGACTCGGCGACCACGGCGATACCAGGATGACGAGCGGAAGCCTCACGCTGGACTCTGCTACGCATATCGCGGCGTACGGGAACGCCGAATGCCGGCTGACGAGTCGTGAGTTTGCCCTGTTGAGCGCGCTATTGATGAGGCCTGGAACGGTTCTGTCGCGAAGCGAGCTGGAGCGGAAACTTTATGCATGGCAGGAGCAGGTTGAAAGCAATGCCGTGGAAGTCGTGATTCACGGCATTCGGAAGAAGCTGGGTGCATCTGTCATTCGCAACGTGCGAGGTGTGGGATGGTTGGTAGACAAGGAAGACAATCACGCTCTCTGACGTTGCAACTGTCGGCGTGGATTGGTTGTGTGATTGTTGCAGTCGGGGTTCTCGCTTGCGGCTTTTCGTTCGCGTTTGCGTATCAGGAAGCCCGGGAGCTTCAGGATGGACAACTGAAGGAAATCGCTGCGCTGATTGATAGTCGCGCGTTGGCGTTCACCGGGCCTCGCCCGTCGGTCGAGAGTTCCCAGGATGCGGACGTCAAGGTGGTCATCGACAGGCTGAGCGACATAACGACGGGCGTCGCAGAGGCCGCCGGACTCGTGATTTCCACGGCGATGACTGACGGATTTCACGACTTGAACGGCAACGGGCAAAGCTGGCGCGTCAACATCCGGACGCTCCGTAGCGGCGAGCGAATTGCCGTGGCAGAACCCTCGGCATTGCGTGACGAGATTGCGCAGGATGGCGCAATGAGAACACTCGTGCCTATGCTCCTCCTGTTGCCAGGCCTATTCATCGTCATCGTGGTCATTGTCAAGACGAAGCTGGCGCCTCTTACACGTCTTGCGAGCGTGGTGGACCAACAGACCGATATGTCGCTCGAGCCGCTGCCTGAAGACGGCATAACGAATGAGGTATTGCCGTTTATCAGGTCGATTAACCGCCTGATTGCCCGACTGAAGGAGGCCATCGGTCATCAGCGCCGGTTTGTCGCGAGCGCCGCGCACGAATTGCGCTCGCCGCTGGCAGCGTTGTCTTTGCAGGCAGGAAATCTGGGGGCAACCATTACGTCGCCGGATGCCCGTGAACGGCTGATGGCCTTCCAGTCAGGATTGCGCCGTACCCACCGGCTCGTGGAGCAACTGCTCGCGTTGGCGAGGTCTGAGCAGGGAGCGCTGGAGCAGCCGGCTACGGTATCGCTACGAGCCGTGGCAACCGAGGTCATAAACGCCACGATTGGCCTGGCCTGCGAGAAGGATATCGACCTTGGGTTCGAGCACTTCGATGAGCTTGATGTCGTTGCCGACGTATCGTCACTCACGGTGGTGCTGAGGAACCTTGTCGATAATGCGGTGCGATATACGCCCAACGGCGGGAAGGTCGATGTGTCTGTCGTTCAGACAGACGGTGAGGTCATGTTCGAAGTCGCCGACTCGGGTCCCGGTATTCCGGACGACGAACTCGAACATGTGGTCGAGCCATTCTATCGCCTGAACAGTTCGGTTGCCTCAGGAAGCGGACTGGGTCTCTCCATCGTGTCGGAGATTGCACGTCGGACGGGCGGGCGTCTGATGCTCGAAAACATCGAAGGTGGATTTCGTGCCCGTTATTTCCAGCCGTTACGCCAGCACGGCGGATTCGGTGCATCCGTGCAGCTCGCGTCACGCGAGGAATGAACGCAGCGTCGCCGCTCCGTTGGGCGCGCCGCCGGACCAGTCAGTGTCTCGTCATCGTAGACGGCGCAAGAATCGTCACCTCGGAATCCACGTCCTCGTGATGCGCACGACGTAGTTCCCGCTTCAATATCTGCCCGTTGCGCAAGCCCTGGAAAAATTCAGCATCGAGCTGTGCATTGGCTTGCGCGCCAGCGGCTATTTCTTCAAACGCGAAGAGCAGCTTTGCGCGCCTTGCCGGCGACGAATTGCATTGTTCAATGGCCCGGGCCAGCGAGGCGAGCCTCGCGAACTGTTCGACAGTCTGTTGTGCTGCGGTGGCCGCTTTCTCGAGAATGCTATCGAGCAGTTGATCGCTGGCGGGGACTTCCAGCGCTTTGGGCATAGGAGACTTGTCTTCTGTCATGATCCGGCTGTCGTTGATGAGGGGTCTGCGCGTCGCTGTACACGTCAGCCCGTCAAACCCCGATGCCGTCACGTAAACGGCAACGAAAGTATAGAACATCGCGAATCTGTGGCTTTATTGATATGAGCCCGCGAGTGCACCGCGGCCGTTCTGAAAACTACGGACGCCGCCACCTCACCCCATGTTCAAGACCTCTTCCCGCAGCCACCCGGCAAACGCCTGCACATGCTCGAGCGCGGCATGCCGTGGCGCGATATCGAGCCAGTAACCAAACGGTCCGCTGACCTCGATCTCGGAAATACGCGCAAGGCTTCCGTCGGCCAGTTCCTCGACGATCATGTTGCGATCGACGATCGCCAATCCCGCGCCCTTACGCGCCGCATGAATCGCCTGCTCCAGGTTCGAAAACTCGATGCCGTTTTCCGCGTAATGCGCCGGCATGCCTGCGGTGGCGAGCCAGTTCGGCCACAAATCGAGCCGCGTCTCGTTATGCAGCACATGCAGTGCCGGCAGATGCGCGAGCAACGTGTCGAGCGGGCGCCCGAGCAGATGCGGCGCACCCACCAGCGTATGCCGCTCGATCATCAGCAACTCGGAATGCGCGTCCGGCAGCGCATCGCGGCCAAAGCGAATGTTGCAGTGGCAATCCTCGGTCGGCTCGGTGCGGATGGACAGTTCGACATCGGGCAGTTGCACCGCCAGCGAGCCGAGCCGCGGCGAGAACCATTGAGTCGCGAAGGTCGGCGGCACCGACAGAACGAGGCGGCGCCGGCCCGTGGAGGTGGTGATCTGGCGCGTGCCGCGCTCGATCGTATCGAACGCTTCGGACACGCACGGCAGCAACTGCAAACCCGCCGCCGTCAGCCGGATGCCCTTGTGGTCGCGCTCGAACAGCTTCGCGCCGAGCGACTCCTCCAGTATCTTGATCTGGCGGCTCACGGCGCCCTGTGTCACGCACAGCGCGCTCGCGGCGCGGTTGAAGCTCAAATGACGTGCTGTCTCTTCGAAGAAGCGCAACGCAATCAACGATGGCAAGCGCCGCATACCTTCACCTTCTGTCTTTTCTGGTCGTCCGGCGCCGCGCCGGGTTGGCGCGTCCTGCCGTCCGCAATGGTTGTCATCAATCTGCGACGGCCGCAGGCGTCTCGTCTCCAGAGCGCCGCGCGGCGATCGTACTGCAATCGGCGTGTCTGCCGGCCCGTCTCCAGGACCGCCTGCCGCCTCGCGGCATCTTACTGCCTTTGTGGCTCGACCGATGCCGTGCGATGCCGCGCCGTTTCCGACGCGCCTCATGGCGCGGATTGTCGCATTTCAGCGCGTATGTTGAGCGGGCGCAAACAACAAACGGTGCTCGCCAGGAAACAGGTCAAACGACGTGCTGTACAGACTGGGTTTCCTGATCCGGCTGCCGCGCAACAGGCCGAGATCGCCTATTCTGAGGGGGACGCGCGCTCGTCCTGAGCGCGCCCCTTTTCGACTCGCGGAGTGCCCCGTGACCGTTCGCAATCTCGATGCCGTGTTCCGCCCCAGATCCGTCGCAGTGATCGGCGCTTCGCGTCGGCCGCGCAGTACGGGCGCCATGGTGTGGGCGAGTGTGCTGGGGGGCGGCTTCGAAGGGCCGCTCTGGCCCGTGAATCCGAAATACGACGCGCTCGACGGCCGTCTGGTCGTGGCGGACGCCGGTGACCTGCCCGAAGCCCCCACGGTGGCGCTGATCTGCACACCTCCGGCGACATGGCCGGGCCTCATTCACAAACTCGGCGGTCTGGGCACGCGGGCGGCGATCATCGTAGGGGAAGTGCATAGCGACGAGGATCGCACCGCGCTTAGGCAAGCCCTCTCGGCGGCGCGGCCGCATCTGTTGCGAATCGTCGGACCGGGCAGTCTCGGCGTGGTGTCGCCGGCGCTGCGGGCGCATCTGGGTGCGCCATCGTCTCTCGTGAAAGCGGGCGGGGTGGCGTGGGTGTCGCAGTCGAATGCCCTGACGAATGCGGTGCTGGGCTGGGCGCATGCGCGCGGCCTGGGCTTTTCGCACGCGGTCGCGCTTGGCGGCGAGGCGGACGTGGACGCGGGCGACGTGCTCGACTACCTGGCGAGCGATCCCGGCACGCGCGCAATCCTGCTCGAACTCGACACGGTGCGCGCGGCCCGCAAGTTCATGTCGGCGGCGCGGGCGGCGGCGCGCAACAAGCCGGTTCTCGCACTGCGCTCGGGCCGCGCCGATCCCGCCGATGGCTTGTACACGGCGGCCTTCCGCCGCGCCGGGATGGTGCGCGTCGACTCGCTTGACGATCTGCTCGACGAAATCGAAACGCTCGGCGTGGGCCGCGTCGCGGCCGGGGCGACGGCGACGCTGATCACCGGCGACCGCGGCGTCGCAACCCTCGCCTGCGACGCGTTCGAGGCGGCGGGCGACACCCTCGCGCAATGGCCTGCCGAGACCACGGAAGCGGTCAGGCAGGCGTTGCCGCGCGCGGTCGCAGGCAACCCGCTGCAGCTCGGCGACGACGCGCGAGCCGAGCATTTCGGCACGGCCTTGCAGGTCCTCGCGCAGCATCGCGAGACCGGGACGGCGTTCGTCGTCCACGCGTCGACGCATAACGCGCCGGTCGGCGAGGTCGCACAGGCGCTGATCGCGAATCAGCGGTTCGCCTATCGCGGCGTGCTGGCGTGTTTCTTTGGCGGAGTGGACGCGGCGACGCGCGATGCGCTGCACGCCCAGGGCATCCCGGTCCATACGACGCCGCAGCGCCTCGCGCGAGCGTTCGCCCGCCTGGTCGATTACCGGCTGGGGCGCGAGTTGCTGATGCAGACGCCGGAGGGGCTGCCCGCGCAGGTCCCCGCCGAGATCGACGCCGCCCAGGCGCAAGCGCGCGCGGCCTTGGCGGCGGGCGAAGACACACTCACGGAGGCACACGCCGCGAGTCTGCTCGCGCATTTCGGGTTGCGCGTCGAGCCTCGCGAGGCGACCCAGGACAAGATCGTCGACATCGACGTCGAGCTGCACGACGACGACAACTTCGGTCCGGTGTTCCGCTTTACGACGCCCTCTGCGGATGGCGTGTCGGCGCCGCTGCGAGTCTTCGGCTTGCCGCCGCTCAATCCGACGCTGGCGCGCGATATGGTCACCCGCTCGCCGTACGCCCGGGTGGCCGCGCCTGAGCCCGTGCTGGCGGCTTTTACGGCGCTTTCGCAAGCGGTGTGCGATGTGCGCGAGATCGTCGGGTTGAAGCTCGCGCTGCGGGTATTCCGCGAGCACGCCTCAGTGGTGGCGCCGTGTATCCGGCTGGGCGCGAGGCGCAGCCGGCTCGCGATCATGCCGTATCCGCGCCGCTACGAGGAAACGCTCGACTGGCACGGTTTGCGCATCACGGTGCGGCCCATCCGCCCCGAAGACGAAGCGGCCCATCACGACTTCGTCGAAGCGATGACGCCGGACGATCTGCGTCTGCGCTTCTTCGGCGCGGTCGGCAGCTTCGATCACTCGCAACTCGCGCGGATGACGCAGATCGACTACGACCGGGAGATGGCGCTGATTGCGACGGTTCCGTGCGATGAGGGCTTTACGCGGACACTGGGCGTAGTGCGCGCTGTGGCGGACCCGGACAACGAAACCGCGGAGTTTGCGGTGGCGATCCGTTCGGATCAGAAGGGGCGACGCCTCGGCAGGCTGCTGATGGAGAAGATCATCGCGTATGCGCGCTCGCGCGGCACGCATTGGCTGGTCGGCGAAGCGCTGCGTGAGAACGCGCCGATGATCGCGTTGGCGAAGGCGTGCGGTTTTACGGTCACGCCGACGGAAGATCCCGCAGTGGTGGGGTTCAGGATGCCGCTGGACGAGGCGGAAGCGGTCGCTTGACCGGAGCCCGCTCGTCCTGCGGCACGAAGCGTTGCTGCAAGGCTGCCGCGACCTGCATCAGCGCCTGGTTGCGGCCGGCGGCCGTGATTGATAACGCTGGGAATGACAAAACAGGAAGCCCGCGGGCACATGCAGCCCGCCGGCAGAGAGCTATTTGCGGGCGGGAACGTGGCGCACTTAGGCCGGCAGCTTGGCCGCCGCTTCATCCACGAGGCTGCGCGTCACAGACAACTCTTCGAGCCATGCTTGCGCATAGACGGCACCGGTTTCACGTTCGAGGCGGGCGATCGTGGCTGCGCACCGATTCGCGTCCTTCGGCGTCGCGATGAAGTCCTTCACCGATTGCCCCGCCTTGAAGGCGTCGAACAGCGGCACGCGGATATCGTCGGGCAAGGCGCGCGTCCACTGGTATGGCTTGCCGTTGTACGTGAACGACGGCGGCAATACGCGTTCCTTCTTCGCGGCCGGAATCAGCCCGTAGGTGCGCGCGGCTTCGCCGATCTGCTCCGGCGAAAACAACTCGTCCGGGCTGATGTCGAATTGCTGGATATAGGCTTCCATTGCCTGCATGGCAGCAGCGCGGTCGTCGCGTTTTTGCTGCGCGCGGGCCACGATGTCGCGCAGTTCGTCGGCTTCTTCGGTGGTGATCGTGAAGCTCGCCTGCTTCTGCTGGAGTTCGGAAAAACGCTGGAATTCGGAATCGGTCAGAAGTTTCGCCATGAGGTATCGATAGCGCGCGCAGGTCGTTGCCCACGCGGCGACGTTTTTGAGAGGGTCGCCATTCTAAACCATGCGGACGGGGTGCGAGTCCGAGCCGGCGGGGGGAGGGCCGGCGCGCTGTCAGCGCACCTCATGCCGGTGCGCCGTTTCACTTCATTGGACTGGAGCGTTCTGCGCCCGAGCAGCCGCCTGCTGCTGCTCAGCGAGCTTCTTTTGCTTCGCCAGGTGGTGACCGACGATGCACCCGCCTACTGCACCGGCGACGGCATGATGACCCGCGTAGTGGCCCGCGACGCCACCGACCACGGCGCCCTTCAGGCAGCCCGCCGCGGAAGCGGAGCTGGCGAAACCCGCCAGCGTAAGCGCCAGCAAAACGAAAGTACAAAACGATTTCTTCATGGGATAGCGCGGGGGGAAAAACCTGGGATGCGAGGCGTTAGGGTGAGGCGCCCGATCCTGCGTCCGGCGCCAGTGGGCGCGAACGCAGGATGTGCGGCGGTGATGCGTTACTGGCAGGCCTTGCCGGCGTCGGCGCGGTAGCCCTTGGTCTTGGCGTCGGCTTCGCTCATGTACGAGCCGTGCTTCGTCTTGCCGTAGTACTTGTCACCCGGGCAGTGGTACACCTTGGTGCTGGTGTTGACCCACACCTGGCCGGGGCCGCCGCCGGGCGCGGCTGCCTTGGCGCTGCTGGCCGCGGCCGGCGCCATGGCGGGCGCTGCTGCCGGTGCCGATGCCGCGGCGGCCGGAGCGGTTGCCGCACCTGCCGCAGCCGATGCGCCGTACCACGTCTGGACACCCTTATGGCCCTTGCAGGCACCCTTCTTCGTCGCGCCCGAGTAGAACGAGCCGTCCTTGCACAGGCCAGTCGTGCCGGCCGGCGCGCTGGCGGGAACCTGCGCGTAGCTCGCGGTAGCTGCGAGCAGGCCGGCCACTGCGGCCATGGAGAGAATGAGCTTTTTCATCGTATTGATCCTATAGACCTGCAGCGGCGAAGCCGCGTTTATCGGTGGACGCAAACCATACGGCAACCTGAGCGGCCGTACGGCTCGCGATTCTTGTACGCGCGAGAGATGGCGCGCACAGGATAAAACGCGCCAGACCGCTGTTCGGCTGACGTCCTTATCTCTGTGAATTGTTAAATATTGCAAGTCTGGACGCGCGTACGGCGGGGCTAGCTTGCACCCTCCTGAAACAACGACAACGCTTCGACGGTCTCGCGCAGCAGCGCGGTCGCCGCTTCGAGCGTCGGTGCGACGTATTCGTCAATGCGCTTCAGATACGGGCAGGTCATCACGGCAATCGCTTGTCCGGATGGCCCGAGCAGGGGAAAGGTCAGATCGGTGACCCCGAAGATCTGCTGGCTGTCTTTTTGCGAATACCCTTTCTCGCGAATCTGCTCGCAGGTCTGCTCCAGCGCCTCGCGGTTGATGGTCACTTCGCCTTTCACCTTCGTGTGTTCGGCGAGCATGTGCGCACGCTGCTCGGCGGTTTGAAAGGCCAACATGACGCGGCCCGAGCCGGTGTCGATCAGCCCGACCCGCGAACCGAGCCGTACCGACATCCCCCACGTGCCCGGACCGTCGACCTGCGCAATCACCAACAGATTGCCGCGGTCGTACACCACCAGGTGACACGACTGTTCCGCGCGATCCGAAAAGCGCTGCATCAGCGGCAGCGCTTCGGAGATCAACCGGTTCATGGGCGGGTGACGGTGTGCCAGTGCGTACAGCTTCAGGCTCAGCGAATAGCGATCGCCCGCGGCCGAGCGCACCACATATTGGCGCGCCACCAGCCGTTCGAGCATCCGGTACATCTCGCTGGCATTGCGCCCGAGCAGCCTGGTGATTTCGGCTCGCGTCAGCCCCTCTTTCTGCTCGGCGAGCAGTTCGAGGATATCCAGACCTTTGTCCAGCGCGGGCGCGCGGTAACGGTCGGCGTCGTCTTTTTCTTCCGAATCCATCATCGGTGGGTTCCCCATGCAAAGCGCTTGCTCCGGTTCCATGCAAAGCGGTGCAGCGCTCATTGTTATCCGGCGCGTGAGTGTAGAGCGTACCTCGTTGAACACGGCCAGGGAAAACACGGACGGTTGGTGCAATGACATTGCTTGACTTCGAAAAGTCCGTATATGAATAATACGTTCATTGGTGAATGAACGCACACCAATATCGATAAGAAAGCGCAGGACGACGTTCCGGTTCCTCAGGGGCACGGTTCAGGTAGTTCAACAACGCATGGGACCGGAGCAGGTGCTAAAGCACCAACTCGGGTCGACCGCGATAAACCGCATGGGACCAGAGTAAGTGCTAAAGCACTAACTCTGGTCGACATAGGAGACAAGCAATGACGTTCGTAAAAGGATCCGGCGCGACCCGCCGCTTCATTCAGGGTGCTCTATCGGTAGGGGCTGCAGCCGCTTGCGTGGCCGGCCTCGTGACGAGTGGCGCCGCCCGCGCCGCCGAGTCCGGCAAGGTCGGCCTCGATCTGCCGCTTCTCACCTCGCCGTTCTGGCAGTCGTACAACAACTACCTGCCCGTGTACGCCAAACAGATGGGCCTCGATATCCTCGCGCCCGTCAATTCCAACGGTGACCCTGCGCAGCAGATCACCGACATGAACAACATCCTCAACCTGGGCGCGAAGGGCATTGTCGTGGGGCCGCTGGATTCGGCCGCGATCAGCCGCGCGCTCGATGCCGCGTCCACCAAGGACGTGCCGGTGGTGGCCGTGGACGTTGCCCCGACGCAAGGCAAGGTCGCGATGGTGGTGCGGGCCGACAACCATGCGTATGGCGAGATGGCCTGCAAGTACATCGGCGAGCATGTGAAGTCCGGCAAGGTTGTGCAGATCATGGGCGACCTGGCGTCGGTGAATGGGCGTGACCGTTCGGAAGCGTTTCGCGCCTGTCTGAAGCACTACCCGGCGCTCTCGCTACTGGAGATTCCGGCGGCTTGGAAGGGCGACGTCGCGGCGACCGCGCTGGACAGCCTGCTGACGGCGAACCCGGACGTAAAGGCGATCTACATGCAAGCGGGCGGGGTCTACCTGTCGCCGACGCTGCAAACGCTGCGCCGCAAGCAGATGCTGTTTCCGGTGGGCGATCCGAAACACGTCGTGATTGTGAGCAACGACGGCATTCCGCAGGAGTTCGAAGCGATTCGCAAGGGCGAGATCGACGCCACCGTTTCGCAGCCGGCCGACCTGTACGCGAAGTACGGTCTGTACTACATCAAGGCGGCGCTTGCTGGGCAAACCTTCAAGCCGGGTCCGACCGATCACGGCAGCACGATCATCCAGATCGCGCCGGGCATGCTGGAGGACCAGTTGCCTGCGCCGCTCGTGACGAAGGCGAATGTCGACGACAAGAACCTGTGGGGCAACACCGTCAAATGAGCGAGTCCATGCACGCGCCTGACAATGCGGTGGCCACAGCGGTAGTCGAAGCGCTGGAGGTCACCAAGCGCTTCGGCTCCTACGCCGCACTGAAAGACGTGAGCATCCGCGTGATGCCCGGCGAGTCGCATGCGCTCGTCGGGCGCAACGGGGCCGGCAAATCGACGCTGGTGTCGATTCTCACCGGCCTGCGCAAGCCGGACACCGGCGAGGTGCGCTTCGGCGGCGTGGCCGCGCCGTCGCTCACCGACCGTGACGCATGGCGCGAGCGGGTGGCCTGCGTCTATCAGCATTCGACGATCATCCGCGATCTCACTGTCGCGGAGAATCTGTTCATCAATCGCCAGCCCGAACGGCGCGGCATGATCGACTGGCAGGCCATGCGCCGCGATGCGCGCGAGCTGCTCGATCACTGGAAGATCGACGTGCGCGAAGACGCGCGCGCCGGCGATCTGAGCGTCGAGGCGCGGCAACTGGTGGAGATTGCGCGGGCGCTGTCGTACGGCGCACGCTTCATCATTCTCGACGAGCCGACCGCCCAACTCGACGGCGATGAAATCAAACGGCTGTTTCGCCGCATCACTGAGTTGCAGCGCGAAGGCGTGACGTTTCTGTTTATCTCGCACCATCTGCAGGAGGTGTACGAGATCTGTCAGGCGGTGACGGTGCTGCGCGATGCGCGGCATATCGTTAGCGCGCCGGTAGCTGCGTTGCCGCGCGAGCAGTTGATCGAAGCGATGACCGGCGAGCGCGGCGGCCTCGCGGTTGCCGACGCCGCTTCACGCGCGCCGCTGCCTGCCGATACGAAAGTGGCGCTGGAAGTCGCGGGTCTCGGTGGCGCGGACTATCAGGACGTGTCGTTCACCGTCAAACGCGGCGAGGTGATCGGCTTGACCGGCGCGACGAGCAGTGGCCGCACCAGCGTCGCCGAAGCGGTTGCGGGCCTGCGCTCGCCGACGCGTGGCGAGATTCGCGTAGCCGGCCAATCCTTGCCGCGTGGCGACGTGCCCGCAGCGTTGGCGGCGGGCGTCGGCTGCGTGCCGAAAGACCGCCATCACGAGGGCCTGGTGCTGACGCAATCGGTGGCGGAAAACGCTTCCATGACGATCACGCGTCTGCTCGGCAAGTTCGGCCTCACACCGCCCGCGAAGAAGAACGCCTTCGGCCAGAAGATGATCGACGCGCTCGACATCGTGACCCCGGGTCCCGAGCACGTCGTATCGGGGCTGTCCGGCGGCAATCAGCAGAAGGTCGTGATGGCGCGCGCGCTGGCGACCGATCCGAACGTGCTCGTGCTGATCGACCCCACGGCCGGCGTGGACGTCAAATCGAAAGAGGCGCTGCTGTCCGTCGTGGACCGCGTACGCGAAGAAGGCAAGGCGGTGCTCGTCGTCTCCGGCGAACTCGACGACCTGCGCACCTGTGACCGTGTGCTGGTCATGTTTCGTGGCCGCGTCGCGGCCGAATTTCCCGCGGGTTGGCAGGATCAGGACCTGATCGCATCCGTTGAAGGAGTCAGTCTCCATGAAGAATAGTTTGCCAAGCCCTGCATTCGGCGCGGCTCCAGGACCGGCCGGCGCGCCCGCACCGCGCGGCCGCAAGGTACGGATCGAATTCGCGCGGCTGCGCGATCTCGCATTGGTACCCGCGCTCGCGCTGCTGATCGTGATCGGCGCGTTCGTGAGCCCAAGCTTTCTGACGAAGGCGAATCTGATCAGCGTGCTCGGCGCCTCGGCGGCGCTTGCACTGGTCGTGCTCGCGGAATCGCTGATCGTGTTGACCGGCAAGTTCGATCTGTCGCTCGAATCGACGGTGGGAATTGCGCCCGCGGTCGGCGCGATGCTCGTGATGCCGGCGGCGTCGGCAGGTTTCGGCTGGCAGTGGCCGGCGGCGGCCGGCTTGCTGGCGATCCTCGTGGTCGGTGCGCTGATCGGTTTCATCAACGGCTTTCTGGTGGTTCGCTTGCGACTGAACGCGTTCATCGTCACGCTCGCCATGCTGATCGTGCTGCGCGGCATGCTGGTCGGCGCAACCAAGGGCGGCACGCTGTTCGACATGCCGCCGTCGTTCTTCACGCTCGCCACCACCATCGTGCTCGGCCTGCCGCTGTCGGTGTGGCTTGCTGCGGTGGCGTTCGCGGTGGCCGCTTTCATGCTGCGCTACCATCGGATTGGGCGCGCACTTTACGCAATTGGCGGCAATCCGGAGGCGGCGCGCGCCGCCGGGATTCGCGTCGAGCGCATCACGTGGGGCGTATTCGTGCTCGGTAGCGTGCTGGCGTCGATTGGCGGCCTGATCGTGACGGGCTATGTCGGTGCGATCAACGCGAACCAGGGCAACGGGATGATCTTCACCGTGTTCGCGGCGGCGGTGATCGGCGGCATTTCGCTCGACGGCGGCAAGGGCACGATGCTCGGCGCGCTGTCCGGCGTGCTGCTGCTTGGCGTGGTGCAGAACCTGCTGACGCTGGCGCAAGTGCCGTCGTTCTGGATTCAGGCCATCTACGGCGCGATCATTCTCGGCTCGCTGATGGTGGCGCGCCTCGCGAGCGGCGAAGGCCAGAATTGAACCCGCACGTTCACGGAGACCTATCTTGAGCAGCCCACTGCATACCGATGCCCGCCTGATCCTGCTGAGTCCACAGGACAACTGCCTGATTGCGGCGGCGCGGCTCGAAGCCGGCACCGTGGTCGAGATCGAAGGCGAAGCCGTCACGCTCGCCAGGACCATCGACCTCGGTCACAAGGTTGCGCGCGACGCGCTGGCGAAGGACGACAAAGTGCTGCGCTACGGCGCGGTCATCGGCCATGTGACCGAAGCCGTCGCGCGTGGCGAGCATCTGCACACCCACAACCTGGAAAGCGATTACCTGCCGACGTACACCCACGACGCAGGCCACGAATTTGTGCATCATTGATGCGGTGCGATGCCGCGCTGGAACGATCATGACCGACACTTCCGCAGCAACGATTTCCTCACTGGCCGGGTCGCAGCCGACGACGCTGCAAGGCTATCTGCGCAGCGATGGCCGCAAGGGCATCCGCAATGTGGTCGCGGTTGCCTATCTGGTCGAATGCGCGCATCACGTGGCGCGGGAAATCGTCACACAGTTTCGCGAGCCGCTCGATGCGTTTGACGATCCTACGGCCGAGCGCGAGCCGGCCGTGCATCTGATTGGCTTTCCCGGCTGCTATCCGAACAGCTATGCGGAGAAAATGCTCAAGCAGCTCACGACGCATCCGAACGTGGGCGCCGTGCTGTTCGTGTCGCTGGGCTGCGAGAGCATGAACAAGCACTATCTCGTGGATGTGGTGCGGGCAACCGGCCGGCCGGTCGAAGTGCTGACGATCCAGGAAAAAGGCGGCACGCGCAGCACGATTCAATACGGCGTCGACTGGGTGCGCGGCGCGCGCCGGCAACTGGCGGCGCAACAGCGCGTGCCGATGGCGCTCGACGAACTGGTGATCGGCACGATCTGCGGCGGCTCGGACGGGACCAGCGGCATCACCGCGAATCCTGCCGTGGGGCGCGCGTTCGATCATCTGATCGATGCCGGTGCAACCTGCATTTTCGAAGAGACGGGTGAGCTGGTCGGCTGCGAGTTTCATATGAAAACCCGTGCGGCGCGGCCGGAGCTAGGCGATGAAATCGTCGCATGCGTGGCCAAGGCGGCGCGTTATTACTCGATTCTCGGTCACGGCAGTTTTGCGGTGGGCAATGCGGACGGCGGTCTGACGACCCAGGAAGAGAAGTCGCTTGGCGCGTATGCAAAGAGCGGGGCGTCGCCGATTGTCGGCATCATCAAACCGGGCGATGTCCCGCCCACCGGCGGCCTCTATCTGCTCGACGTCGTGCCGGACGGCGAGCCGCGCTTCGGCTTTCCCAACATCAGCGACAACGCGGAGATTGGCGAGCTGATCGCCTGCGGTGCGCATGTGATCCTGTTCACGACTGGGCGCGGTTCGGTGGTGGGCTCGGCGATCTCGCCGGTGATCAAGGTGTGCGCGAATCCCGCCACTTATCGCA
Organism: Paraburkholderia sp. SSBN10T; assembly: GCF_056619545.1. Classification (NCBI taxonomy): domain Bacteria; kingdom Pseudomonadati; phylum Pseudomonadota; class Betaproteobacteria; order Burkholderiales; family Burkholderiaceae; genus Paraburkholderia; species Paraburkholderia sp. SSBN10T. The sequence goes on along the minus strand of NZ_JBWQQI010000020.1, from coordinate 53,279 downwards.
ATCTCGCCGGCGACATGGATGTCGACGCGGGCCGGATTCTCGAGGGCCGCGGCACGCTGGAAGAAGTGGGTCGCGAAGTGTTCGAGCAGACGGTGGCCGTGGCGCAAGGCGCAGCATCGAAGTCCGAGACGCTTGGCCACCAGGAGTTTATTCTCACGTACAAGAGCTTCGAACCGGTGGGCCCGGCGTGCTTGCCGTCGAGCGCGGCGCCGGCGCAGCGGGTCGTCGAGATCGCATCGCATTGATCGACGCCGTGGTGCGATGGCACTATCGCACCACAACATCTCAGCATGGGCGGCGTCAGACCGCCCGGCGAATCGCGGCCGCGTCGCTGACTGCGCTGAACGTATGGTCTCGCCGCAAGACGACGCGCGCCACTGCATGAACATTAGGAGACTTCGGCATGACAGGCGCAGTTGATTCAAAAGTCGCAAAGCGCCGCCCGCTCGGCCGGCGCGGGCTGCAGGTGACGGGGCTGGGTCTCGGCACCGCGCCGCTCGGCGGCCTCTATCAGGATCTGTCGGACGAGGAGGCGCTCGATACGGTCGCCGCCGCATGGGATGCGGGCGTGCGCTACTTCGATACCGCACCGCTCTACGGCCATACCAAGGCCGAACACCGGCTGGGCGATGCGCTCCGCCGTTACCCGCGCGACCAATATGTGCTGTCCACCAAGGCCGGCCGCCGGTTTGTGCCGCGCACCACACCGTACGACGGCAGCGAAGGCTGGCAGAATCCGTTGCCGTTCGAGGCGATCTACGATTACACCCACGACGGCATCCTGCGCTCGTTCGAGGACAGCCAGCAGCGCCTGGGCATGGTCGAGATCGACATCCTGCTGATCCACGACATCGGCCGCGTGACGCACGGCGAGAAAAATCCGTTTTACTGGAAGCAACTGACCGAAGGCGGCGGCTTTCGCGCGCTCGACGAATTGCGCTCCACGGGCCTCGTGAAGGCCGTGGGCCTTGGGGTCAACGAAGGCGCGGCGATTCTGGAAGTGATGGCCGATTTCGATATCGACTGCGCACTGCTGGCCGGTCGCTATACACTGCTGGAGCAGGCCACGCTCGATGACCTGCTGCCTGCCTGCGAAGCGCGCGGCGTCGGCATCATGCTAGGCGGGGCGTTTAACTCGGGCATCCTGGCACGCGGCGTGCGTGGCGATCTGAAGTTCAACTACGGCGCCGCGCCGCAAGAGGTGATCGAACGCGTGGCCAAGCTGGACGCCGTATGCCGCGTGCACGATGTGCCGCTGGCCGCGGCGGCGTTGCAGTTTCCGTATGCTCATCCGGCCGTCGCAACGGTGCTGACCGGTGCGCGCAGCGTTGCAGAGTTGCGCGAGAACGTCGCGTCGTTCGAACGCCCGATTCCTGCCGAACTATGGACGGCATTGCGCGATAGAGGCCTGCTGGATCTGCGAGCGCCCGTGCCGGAGGATTGACCGATCATGCACATCGATGCCCACCAGCACTACTGGGACCCGGCTCGCGGCGATTACGGCTGGCTCACTCCCGAACTGAAAACGCTGTACCGGACCTTCGGCCCCGCGGACCTGGCTCCGTTGCGCGAACGGGCCGGCGTACAGCGTACGGTGGTGGTGCAGGCGGCGCCGAGCGTCGAGGAAACCCGCTATTTGCTGGATCTGGCGGCGGGTGAGGCGTCGATTGCGGGTGTGGTGGGATGGGTGCCGATGCTGCTGCGCGATGCCCCCGCCTTGATCGCCGAACTCGCACGCGACCCGAAATTCAAGGGCTTGCGGCCGATGCTGCAAGACCTGCCCGACGACACCTGGATCGCCAATCCCGATCTGGCGCCCGCCGTCGAAGCACTGATCGCGCACGACCTCGCCTTCGATGCGCTGATCTACACGCGCCACGTCGACGCCTTCGAAACGTTCGCGACGCGCTTTCCCAAGCTGCGGATCGTCGTCGATCACGGCGCGAAACCGCCCATCCGTTACGGCAAGGGCGGCTGGCAGAGCTGGGCGGACGGCATCACGCGCCTCGCGCGCTTGCCGCATGTGCATTGCAAGCTCTCGGGGCTCGCCACCGAAGCCCCGCTCGACTGGACCGAAGCGACCTTGCAGCCGTACGTCGATCATCTGTTGCAGGCGTTCGGCCCATCCCGTTTGATGTGGGGCAGCGACTGGCCGGTGCTCAACCTGAACGGCGACTATCTGCTGTGGCATTCGGTGGCCCATACCCTGCTCGCCGGACTGTCCGATGCGCAGCGCGAGGCGGTGTTCGGCGCCAACGCTGCCGCGTTCTACCGCTTGTGAAAGCCACTCGATTTCCGGTACGACTCACCTGCCATTTCAACTGGAGACATAGATGACACAAAGACTGGCCGGGAAGACGGCCCTGATTACCGCCGCCGGACAAGGTATCGGTCTCGCTACCGCAGAGTTGTTCGCACGTGAAGGGGCGCGCGTGATTGCGACCGATATCAAGCTCGATTCGCTCGCCGGCAAGCCGGTCGAAGCGCGCAAGCTCGACGTGCGCGACAGCGCTGCGATCAACGCGCTCGCCGCCGAACTGGGTGCGATCGACGTGCTGTTCAACTGCGCGGGCTATGTCCACGCCGGTTCGATTCTGGAAGCAACCGAAGAAGACTGGGACTTCGCCTTCGATCTGAACGCGAAAGCGATGTACCGCACGATTCGCGCGTTTTTGCCCGGCATGCTCGAAAAGGGCGGCGGTTCGATCATCAATATGTCGTCGGCGGCTTCGAGCGTGAAAGGCGTGCCGAACCGTTTCGTGTACGGCGCCTCGAAAGCGGCCGTGATCGGTTTGACGAAGGCTGTCGCTGCAGACTTCATCACACGTGGTGTACGCTGTAACGCGATCTGCCCGGGCACGGTGGCTTCGCCGTCGCTCGAACAGCGGATTGCGGCACAGGCTCAAGCGCAAGGCGCGACCATCGACGCGGTGCAGGCGGCTTTCGTCGCCCGCCAGCCGATGGGCCGCATCGGCAAGCCGGAAGAGATCGCTGCGCTGGCGCTGTATCTCGCCTCCGACGAGTCGGCTTTCACCACGGGCCATGCGCATGTGATCGACGGCGGCTGGTCGAACTAGCCGGCCGGATGCGGCTCGCTTGCAGGGCGCGTGCACGCACAGGGCCGCGCCTGTTTTCTTACTGAACACTCTGGATACATAGGGACGTGCAACGATGAAACTGCTTCGTTATGGACCGAAAGGTCAGGAAAAGCCCGGCTTGGTCGACGCGCAAGGCAAGCTTCGCGATCTGTCGAAGGTGGTGGCCGATATCGACGGTGCCACGCTGACGGATGCCGCGCTCGCCCAACTGCGCGCGCTCGATCCGGCTTCGCTGCCGCTGGTCGAAGGCAATCCGCGTCTCGGGCCGTGCGTCGGCAAGATCGGCAAGTTCATCTGCATCGGCTTGAATTACGCGGATCACGCGGCGGAGTCGAACCTGCCCGTGCCCACCGAGCCGGTGGTGTTCAACAAGTGGAACAGCGCAGTCAGCGGCCCGAACGACGACATCGAGATTCCGCGCGGCTCGAAGAAGACCGACTGGGAAGTCGAACTGGGCGTGGTGATCGGCAAGCCGGCCAAGTACATCGACGAAGCGAACGCGCTCGATTACGTGGCCGGTTACTGCGTGATCAACGATGTGTCCGAGCGCGAATGGCAGATCGAGCGCGGCGGCACCTGGGACAAGGGCAAAGGCTTCGACACCTTCGGCCCGATCGGCCCGTGGGTGGTGACGCGCGATGAAGTGGCCGATCCGCAGAACCTGAACCTGTGGCTCGAAGTGGACGGTCATCGCTATCAGAACGGCAGCACGAAGACGATGGTGTTCAGCGTCGCGAAACTCGTGTCGTATCTGTCGCAATGCATGAGCCTGCAACCGGGCGATGTGATTTCGACCGGCACGCCGCCGGGCGTCGGTATGGGCGTGAAGCCGAATCCGGTGTATCTGAAGCCGGGTCAGACGGTTCGCCTCGGCATCGAAGGCCTCGGCGAGCAGCAGCAGAAGACTTACGCCGCGGAGTAATGCGTCAATTGGTCGGCACGGTTTCCCCGCCGTCGCCGATCCGGTTGATCGTCCCTTGCGCGACGGCGACGAGCCGCTCGCGATCGCCGTCCATCACGAAGATATTGCACTGACAGGTCGCCTGGTGCCGCCCGGCATAGACGACCCGTGCCCGCGCCACCAGCATGCCGTTCACCGCCGGCCGCAGATAGTTGATCTTGTATTCGCCCGTGACGACCCGCGGCCCGAGCGCCAGCGCCCCGGCGAAGGTGAGCGCATTGTCGGCCAGATAACTGATCACACCCCCGTGGACGAAGCCGTGCTGTTGTCGCAGTTCATCGCGGATCGGCAGGCAGAGCGTCAGTTCGTTGTCGCTCGTGTGCATCAATTCAGCGCCAAGCAACACGCTGAACGGCTGGGCATGGAGTGCGCCGCGTGCCCGGTCCAGTAGATCTGTCATTGTCGAATCCTTCGGGGCGATGCCCGTGGTGGCGTCCCTACCCACTCTAGGGGGTCCGACTGTGATCAGCAAGCCCGAAGCCTTGATCTACCGTACCAAAATAGCCTGGTGACACGCGGCGATTGTCACTCAGTTGTCACCTTGCCCTAACGTGCCGCGCGGTGGCAATGATAGGGCAGTCGCGGGCGCGAAAGTTCGTATATAGGGTAAACCCTGAGCGGTCGCGAATGAACAGCACGGCGGCAGAGGCCATAAGTTCAATCGGCCTGACTCGATAGGCAGTTGCACGACCCTCGCTGATATCATGATCGACAGACCACGCGGCCAAGTAACGGAGAAAAGATGTCGCGACCCAAGCGCGCCAAAAGCAAAGCGTATCGTCGAGCGGGACGTCAGAAGCCCAAAGCAAGTGCACCGCCTCCCCAGCCCGCGCAGATAACGACTGTGGCGCATGCAAACCGGCTCTCGACTTTCCTGTCGGCCATGGGAAAGGTGCCACCAACGATCCGCAATATCATGTTGGTCGTAACCGTCCTAGGGGCCGGTGAGGCTCTGTTTGCCTCACCGGAAATCCACCTGACCGGCTCCGATCCTTCCTCGCCGTTCGTGTTCCCGCTTTCCCTGAAGAACGATAGCGCAGTGTTAACATTGGAAAACGTCGAGTGGGACTGCATTGTCCGCCACATGGAATTCATGAATGGCTCAACGATGGATGACGTAGGAGTTCGGATTCCCACCCAGCAACCCGACATAGCCGCTCGCGGCACGTCGAACCATCTCTGCCGCGTCATAAATCCAGGCGTCCCCATTCATAAGCTCGTTATGGACGTTAAGGTCGATTACACAATGCTTCACTATTGGAAGCGCGCGGCCGTAAAACGGCTAACTTGGATTGCGGACGGAGAACATTCCGCGTGGATAGAAGGTAACGTTGACTGACCGGCTTCGTCGAAACATATACGGGGGACCAAATGGCGGGTGATCCGCAATCTACCTGGACAACAGTTGTGCAGGCCAGCGCCGCTGCGCTGTCTCCAATCATCGCGGTGGTGGGCGGCTGGATCGCTTGGCAGCAGGTGCGCATAAACCGAAACAAGCTCAAACTCGACCGGTTCGATAAGCGCTATGAGGTCTATGAAGCGGCGATGAATTTTGCAGTGTCAATTATTGATAATGGCAAGCTGACCTCCGTTCCATACGAAGAGTTTTTGGTCCAGTCGCGCGGCGCACGATTCCTCTTGAGCAAAGAGATAGCCGGCTATCTGGAGCAACTAAGCGCGAACGCAGCCAAGTTGAACGGCGTACTGCACTCACTGGAACGCCCAACGATCACAGACGAGCAGCGGAAGAAGTACGGCGATCGCGTAACAGAAATCACGGAGTGGTTTCAGAAACAGCTAGAAGTGATCCCGGAAAAGTTCGGGCCTTTCCTCTCGGTTAAGGATATCTGACGTCGAGACACCGCCTTGCCACAAGAGCCAGTAGGCTGAATACCGAGCTTGCAACCAATTGCCGCATAGGAGCGTTTAGGCCGTGCTCACGGCACGGCGCCGGTGAGTGACGATAGGTCATACATTCGAGCGCGTCGCGCCGCCTCCCTAGCGTATCATCATCAAACAATCGGGGATACAAAATGGCGACATGCTGGGCAGGCTGTATCGGAGGATGCGACGGCGGATCATCGCGTGAGCATATGGTTTCCAAAAACCTTTTTCTCTCAGACGCAGTCAAGGTGCATGGATTTTCATGGTGTAAGGACGAGCCCAAAGAGATAGGTATAGAGTCGTTCACTAAAAAGATTTTATGTCGGGCGCACAACAGCCAACTGTCGCCTCTGGATACTGCCGCTGGCGAAGCATTCGACGTTCTTCGTGAACAAACGAAACTGGCTAACGAAAGAGCAAAGCTGGCTCCGAACACGCTGGTAAAGGCCGAACGATTTCATCTCAATGCCAAGTTATTAGAACGCTGGTTTCTTAAGACGCTTCTGAACCTGACCTGTGAAAGCGAATATCTCATTGGCATACATGGCACTGAACCCGGCGTTGCTCCGATAGACCTAGTTGAGATTTGCTACGGCCTAGAATCCTTTCCAGGCCAAGCGGGAATGTACGTTGCCGTCAATACAGGGATGGACTTAACCATGGAAGACGTCGTTAAATTCACCCCGTTTTTGACGGGCGATAGCACGCGTGTCGTTGGCGGGTTCTTCGAATTCCGTGGTATCAGGTTCTTTTTGGGCCTCACTCCCGATGGCTTGCAGCGTCCCTTGAATTCAATTCTTGGCCTGGACCCTCAGTGGAAAGACGCACAGTTATTGCGACCCTTCAAAAAACTTAGAGCGACAGTCGGTCGATACGTGTCTCACACCGTCCAATTTCACTGGTAACGGCGCATAGCAGCAGAGCGGTAAACCAAACGCTAGAATTGTCGGTGAGAGCCGACGCTAGGAAAGCGGAAAATGAATGGACAATGGCTAGGCATCAAACATGCGACCGGGCAAGGCAAGGACGCTAATCTGGTAATCAATTTAGACCGCGTTGGCGATGCGTATGAGGGGCTTGTGATTCACTGGCCCATCGTAAGCATCGGCCAGCCCGCGTTTGGCGCGGTGATTCCCATTCGCGTGCCAGCAGACCAGAACCCGTTCACTACTGAAGGAAACTTGCAAGCGTTTACCGGACAACCTGACGTTCCGTATCCGTTCGTTGACGCCAGCCTGGCTGTGTCAAATGCCACGAAAACCCCGCACTCGCTGACAAGACGCGTCTATATCGAAGGCGACTGGAATCAAGACCGCATGCGGTTGTCGTTTACGAGTGACTTGGGTTTTGCAGGGCATGCCATCGTTCATCGCATGGGCAAGCACCAAGAGAGCCGCGTGATTGCGCCGGTATTGAGTTGGAAAGAAATCAAGCATCGCTTTTTCGACTTACCATACCGCAAGTATATTTTCAGAGGTCATTCGAACTCGCTCTGGCCGCTACGATCCCTGTTTCATCGAGAGGGGCGCGCGGAACTCTATCGCTATTCCCAGCAAGACGTACAGATGATGTATCGTCGATTGAGCGGTGCGCTTTCCCAACCCCTCGACATAATTTCGAACGATGGGCGCGGCGCGTTCCTCCATTTGCTGCAACATCACGGCTACCCCACTCCATTGTTGGATTGGTCGTTCTCGCCATTCGTATCTGCCTTCTTCGCGTTCAGACACCACAGTCGCGCCGATTCGAGCAGTAGCGGATGCGTACGAATCTACAAACTTGACCATGAGGCTTGGACTACGACTATCGAACCGATACCGTTGCTCGCAACGCCTCGCAGCAACCTTTCGTTCCTGGAGTTCCAAACACAAAACAATCCGCGTGTTATCCCGCAGCATGCCCTCTCCAGTGTGACAAGCATGGATGACGTTGAAAGCTACATCGCCACGGTCGAGAAGAATTTCAATCGGCCATTTCTTGAGGCGTTCGACATCCCGATTAGCGAAGCGGTTGCGGCGCTAGACGATTTGCGCTTAATGGGGATTACGGCAGGATCGCTGTTTCCTGGCCTCGATGGAGCTTGCGAGGAAGTCCGCGCGATACGGTTCCCGTGAATGGCACAGATTAGTGTCGACGCCTCGTGCCGAGTATCGCGAGCGACGCCTTCTTGTTCTCGGCGTCACACTCGGAAATCTCTTCGGCCGTAGGCCGCATCGAGCGCAACGCCGTTTTCGTGATGTCTTCGCCACGCAACATACGCAAGGCCATCACGCGAAGGTTAGCGGACAGTGCATCCCCGGCGACCACTCGTTGAAGCGACTCACGTACCAACGGCAGCATCTCGGCCTTATCGCGTTCGGATTGTTCGGCATCGATCATTTCAGGTTCCTCTTGAACTTGGGTCTCAGGTGATTGAAGAGCGCCGTGCTGGCCGACCACACACGGAACATGGACTATGCCAGCATTAGCACCTGGATAGCATCGTGAACGATAGTCAACGGAAGTTGTGGCCCGCCCTGTTCGTTGTCGTGCCGCTCGATCATGCGGCGACCCGTTCCGATCCCGGAGCGTCCCACGACAGAAGCTCGACAAGCGACTGCTGCTTTTCGTCGGGGTCGAGGGGCGATCGTTGGATGAGATTTGCCGCCCATGCGTGGAATCCTGCGGCGGCCCCTGGCAGGTCATGACGCTGGCCCATTTTTGATTCGACCGCAAGCCGCACGCTTTCGTCGAACGAGGATCGGGGAAGATCGCCCCGTGCTACCAGGTGACCAAGAATCGCCATCATTGCGCGCAACTGGTTTTCGAGACTCACGGCACCGGTCACGGCCATCCGGTTATGAAGACCCGAAACCTGACGCGAACCGGCAAAGGCGATATAGAACGGCGACTGTATGCGGGAGTGGCCCTCCACGAAATGCCCACTGTATGAAACCAGCTTGCCTTCGGTCCCCCGCCCCGGCGATTTTTCACGGATTGAGTGCTGAAAGAACGTGACGTCGTTCAACGGAACGTACTCGACAATTTCGGCCGACCTGTGAAGCGTTGCGCGAAGTAGCGTGTACAGCGTGGCGCTGCGGCGTGAAAGGGAATTTGTCATTACGTTAGGAATCCGAAAATATTTAGATGTATGTCTGTCAGTCAATCGACAGCGGCAATTCAGCGAAATAACTCTTTAACAGCGCTGCGACGCGCTTCGCAATTTCCTCGTTCGGCAACTGCGAGTCGACCAGAGTGCCGATAGGTAACTCAAATTCGCGCCCGCCAAAACGACCCCTGTCGCAGTCATTTACGATAATGCGGGCCTTCAGGCTGATCTTTGTCATGGTCGTGTTGGGTGTCTGGCGCCGCTTCGTACTGACAGCCGCGAGTGTCGATTTACCGTGCGCGCTGATTCCACGACAGGCGCGGGTCGTTCATGTCCGTGAGCGGTTCGTCATCCATTCCGATAAGAACGCGCGCCGGATTGCGGGCGGCGAGGACTGCGGCCGCACGTTTGCGTGTCGCTTCCACGCGAAGGCCGTCGACAACGTACGGGTTTTCGAACGTGCCGGGGGCTGCGAGCGACACCTTGCCGACGTGATCCATAACGACGGTCTGGCCGGCATCCAACGCACCGGCCGACCCGTTTTCGCGCGGAACCTCACCCGTGTTCGTCTCGACGACACCTTCGCCGTCCGGTTGACCGGCCGTTGCATCGGTCGACTGCTCACCTTGCACCATCCCCGCGAGGTCCTGGGCGCCCGAAACGAGGCTTATGAGCTGGTCGACCAACGCCTGGCAAAGCTGCTCGGAGATCGCCGCGATCGCATCGTTGCCGGCATCTTGCGCAGCTTCGAGTGTTTTCAGACTGGCGTTCAGTGCATCGCTCGTTGCGCGGGCCGATTTAAGCCAGTCGCCAATAGCAGACTTCAGTCGTTTGCCACTGAGTTTGCCACTGAACTTCTCACCTTTTTCGGTCGTGCTCTTCGCCGGGCGTGGAGTGCTCGCGGCGTGCGGCTTACCGCTCTGCATGCCGGTCGTCGAAGGTGCAACGGTGCGGATGCCGACAGTCGACGGGTTCGCGACGTCTTTGGTCATGATCGAACGGTTTTGAATGATGGTCATCTGGTAGCACTCCTATATTGTTGAGGGTTGGGCGGCTTCATCACCGCACCGCGTTGACTAGAGAAGAAAAACGCTAACGTTTATGCAGCGGGCGCACCGTTCGCTTTGACGTAGAAGGGAACGTCGCGACTGGTTAGGTCGTATGACAGAGCGTAAACCACGTACCCGTACTTGTTCAGACTTGGGTTCATGGTCGAAACGAGAATCGCCTGGCATAGCTTGTTGAGAGAAACGACCGTCGAGCGCACAAGGCAGCGCATGTCGTCGAAGCTGTCGGACGGACCCTTGAAAACAGAGGTAAGAGATTCGTTCATTTTGATGCCTCATATTCAGCCAGCAACTCCTGCGCCACCGGCACAATAATCATGATCAGTCTGCGCAGCGAGATTGAGTACCGCACAACCTCGCCGCCCTTGGCCTCTTCGAAACCCATCTCACGCATCGCAGCGAAAACACGCTTTGCGCTCGCGAGTTCGACACCGATCGACGCGGCCGAATCCTTCAGCGTTTGATACGTGAATGTCAGCCGGCCGTCGTGCGTCGATCCCGGCGTCGAGCACGAAATGACAAGCCGCAAAAGCTTGATCTCGTCGGTCACGGTCGGTTACCTTAGCGCGAGATGTTGTCGAACGCGGCATACCTGGGCGCGTTGCCTTGCGGGCGCTTAGATTCGATCAGGGACGCGAAGCGACGTTTGGCCGACGTCCTCTTGTATTCCGAATATGGCGTCGCGGCGGCGAGTTCGACAAGCTTCGTATGCACCGCCATGAGCGTGTCACGTACAGGCGCCGCGTTGGCTTCCTTCTGACGATCCCAGGCGACGCGTACAGCCTTTTCGCCGATCGCTTCGACGACCGATTCAGCGAGCGCGGCGAATGCTTCGCTTTGACGGAGCAGTTCGATCACTTTTGCGAGCGCGCCGGGATGCCCGCTAACACCGTTGATCAATGCACCGGCTGCGGTATCGGAGAAGCCCGTGACAACAGCCGCGACGACGGTAAGCAACTGCTGTTTGTTCAAAATGCTGTGTTCGAGGTTTGCAGCTACCTCTTCAGCCGTGAACGATACTTCGTGCCCCTGGAGTTTGATTGAGAGAAGCATTTTGGATTCCTTAAATTTTTGATTTAAACGCCGACACGTGTTTGGTTGTGCATCGCTTGATTGAGATTTAAACACGGAAGGCGTGTTTTTAGATCACCTGCTAAGACGAATTCCAGATTTTTGGATTAGTGTGGAATAGCCGGCCTTGACCAGACGCATGGGTGTTTTCGGTATGCGTTGGAACGTTTCAGAAAAGATCGGGAACCGGCGATTGCGGGTTGGTGACTTGTAGCGTAAGGGTTCGGGACGACAGCGCGGCTTCTGATCTTGGTTTTCGGGTTAAGGATTGACCGATAGGCCGGTAAACTAGCGCCAGCACTCGACGAAAATCGACGGCACAAAAGGCGAAGGGCCAGCGCTACCCCGTCACGTACGACTGTTTGACCCTCGCCGCGCACCTTGTGAACAAACGGAGCTAACCAAATGACAGCAAAGAAAGATACTGTTTCCGCTGCCGTACCCGCCGGTATGAGCCGGCAATTCAGCGACGCGCTTTGGGGCATTGGCGGCTTGACGCCGTCGCTGGTAATCCGAACACTGGTACTGCACGTCGTCCGCACTGGCGGGCTGCCTGAAGGCCTGAACGTACCCAAAGACTTGAAGCGTGGGCGCGGCGCGATCGGTGCATCGGTCGAAGCTGAAGTTGCGACGACCAAGACACTGACCGATATCGTCGAGCGCGCAAAACAGCTTTACGACAAGGTCACGTTCGAAAGCATGCGCAAGAATCCGTATGAAGGCGCAGCCATGATTCCGAAGATCAACAGCGAGAACCTGGACATTGCGCTCGAAGCGATTTTCGAAGGCTTCGCGAACCGGCCTTACTTTGACGTGGCACGCGACAAGCATATCGACCATAGGGGCGTCGCGATCGACAGTCTGTACGATTCTCGCGCATACCTTCGCGCGCTTTCGGTGATTGGGTTCAAGGGGATCACGGACAGCCGCGTCGAAAAAGCCCTGAAGGATTATGCTTCAGCAGACCGGCGGGAAGGGGTGTCGCAATGAAACTGATTAATAGCCTGATTACTGTCGCCGTGCTCGCGACGGTGTTCGTCGGCCTTACCGCTGCGGTATTGCAGGGAAGTAAAAACGAGGTCAACGCACGGCGCGAAGCCGCAGAGGTAAGGCCGGAATGGTTCGAGACATATCAGACCTACGGTGACCCTGTGACCGGCAAAGGCAACGCCGTGACGACAAAGGCGCTCGACACAAAACACCTGACGCGCAACAGCGACGGCACCGTTACGGCGACCGTACGCACGTCGTACAGCGACGGCAACAGCGCCTTGAATCGCTCCGATAACTCAGCGGATTTGGTCTACAGCATGATCACGACCTATCGCCTGAAGTGCGACGATCAGGTTCAGTACAGGGTCGAGTCGAACGCCTTCTATTCTGATGATGGCCGCAAGGTTGGTGAAGATGCGGACCTCTCGAAACTGTTTAGTGACCTTGTCGGCAACGGAAACGACAGTACGTTGTCGCTCGCGTGCGACGTTGCGAACAATACGAAGGGGGCGTCACGATGAAACGGATTCCGTACGAAGAGGTACACAGACGGGCGTTGCCGCGACGTTTGAGTGTGTGTGAAAGCGTGTTTCCGATCAGAAATATTTGATGCTGATACGGTGTATTTTCGAAGATTTCGCGACGCGATGTTTGGATTAATGGACTGAGCGGCTCGCTGTAGAATTCACTGTCGACATTCGTCGAACCTCAAGAAAGACCGGCGGTTTAGTGCTGGTGCGGTCGGGTGATCGCGCTACGGTGGGTGACCGTAGTTGCCAAAAAAATGGCCCGACTAAGCGCTGCTAACGCCGTCGAGCCAAAATGTCTTGAGGTCTTTATCTTGCCCTTTTCCTCTCGCGCATGCAAGCGCAAAATTGTGAATTATGTTGCACTCCTAAACGCTGCGGCGATCGGAGGCAGCCATGTCTAAACGCGCCCCCAGGATCAAGACTCCTCCGCTCACCGGAGAAGCCGCAGCGAAAGCCGCTGAAGGCGTCAAGGCCCGTGCGCGTCGCACGAAAGCGCAGATTGAAGCGACGGCCAATGAATTTGAAAACGAATCGCAGGTATTTTCTGAAGCCGCAAACGAGGTTGCAGAAATACAGAAGGCGGCGCGTGCTGTTGCGGCTGGTGAGCGCGAAGATCGCGTCGAAGAGGCAACGAAGGTCGTCGACATTGTGGAGCGCGGCCGGATCATCGCGGGTGACGTGCGGTTTCCGAATATCAAAAAGGTGCGCCAGGGCGATCAATTTATCGCTCAGGCGTTGATGACCGATGGCAACAAGAATGCGGTTCTCGATACCCTGTTCGGACTCAATCGTTCGGACTTGAAGCAGGCATGCAAGGACCCGGCGCGGGCGGTCGACTTGATGTTCAATGGCCGGTTCCTGAAAGCCGCTGCGACCCCGAACCGGCCACATAAGGACACCTTCAGGGGGCGCATCGTCGACCATCAGAATCACGTAGTCGACATGGATTACCCGGTTGCCGACTGGATTGACTCGTTCAGCGCGGCCGGTCTTAGTGGCGTATCGGCCAAAGGTGCGCGCGAAGCCTTGCGCGAGTGGGCATTGCTCAACGAATGGAATGATCTTACCGAGTTCGTCAAAAGCGAAATGGCTGCGCGCACATGGGACGGCATCAAGCGGCTGGAGACGTGGATTATTGACCTTTTCAAATGCACTCCCTCAGAGGTCAATAAGGACGCGTCGAAATACCTAGCACTGTCACTGTTCATGCGAATCATGAAACCCGGCTGTCAGGCACCGATCGTTAGCTCTTTCGTCGGGCCGCAAAAATGTGGCAAGACATGGTTTCAGACGCTCATTTGCCGCACGCTTACCGGTAATGCCGACGCGGAACCTGTTCTGTTGAATCTGGCAGGAGATCGAAACGATTTCTTGCGTGCTGTGACTGGCGAAAGCATCATTGCATCCGTTTCGGAAATGGTAGGTCTTACGAACAGTGATCTTTCGAAGACGAAAGAGTTCGTCACGCGCGGCTCAGACCGCATGCACTTCAAGCATGAGAACCAGATTACCCAGCTTCGTCAATGGATTCCATGTCTAGATGGAAATCGGATGGCCGGTATCTTTCGTGACGATACGGGCGAGCGACGCTTTCACCCCTTTGTATGCTTCCAGGCGCATGATGAAAACGGCGAACCTTTGTGGGGTCCCGATGGACAGCCCGAATACACTGAAGGGAAGTCGACGGCCGATTTCACCGGGTTTAGCGAAACCCTCTGGCAAATCATGCTTGAGTGCGACGCGACGATCAGTGAAATGGGCGGCGAGAAAGGCTATGACGCTTTCGTGAGTCGCGTTATCGATTCTGTTTCGGAGAATGCGGCACGCTTGAAAGAGGTCGGTCGCGGCACGGTTGAGGATGTCGTCTATGACAACTTCGCGGCTGTCGCCTTGAAAGACGTTCCATTCACCTACAGGAAAAGCGGCAAGGGCGTTGTTCAGATTGACAAACGAAATGTGACTGTCGAAGAGTTCCCGGCGTGCGTGGTCGTGTATGTCGACGAATTCATCAATGCGCTCGAAAAGTCGGCCGGGAAGGCAAAAACGATGATCAATCCGGCCCGCACAAAGTTTCTGGCGTGGGGGAAAAGTCTTGGCGCGGTCGAAGCGCGGCTAAACAATAACCGGCGAGCGCTAGCGTTCGGCATCGGACACCAATGCAAGGGCGTTGTGTTTAAAGACTTTCTCGACGGCAAGCTGTCGCAGCATCAAGCGCCGGCCTCGATTGCCGATGCTGTCAAGACTGAGGCGCTAGGATATAACTGGAAGGGGGAGGCGAACGGCGGATTCTGAGTGATTGTTGCCGCGTTTTGGTTGCCGGGTCGCCGCGAATCTGCTGCGGCCTTTTTCGTTTCTGCATGCTTGCCGCGCAATTTGACCGGCAAAAAGTGATGGTTTGGGGGTTACGGTCACTTGCCGAAAATGCCGTCACTTTGCCGCGAGCCTTATCTGGCGGGGGCTCCGATAGAAAAACGTTACAAGTTACGTTACGGCAGAAACTTGCCATAGGCTAGGGGCTACTAATGTGCTTGAGGTCTATATCTTTACCTGTAACTTCATAACTCCATAACTAAAACCTAGCAAACCCTTGTCAGATAAGGGTTCCAGAAAGTGACGGGCAAAAGTGATGGTTTGACCCGTAACTCGCGGCCTTGTCCACCGACTCAAACAATGGGCGCGGCTAGATCACGACCGAATCTGAACGGCGCGGCTATATCCACCGCTCGCAATCCTGTCCGCCACGCCGTTAGAAGGCACGCGGCAATGCCAACGCACGCGGCAACACGAACCAGCCCGCTACAGCCCCGCCTATCGCGTCGACATCTAAGGGGCGCCGGGCACGTCGAAAGGGCACGCGGCGAGCGGGTTTGTCACCGCATTGCCACTCGCGGCAAGAACCCAACACACAAGCCAATGCGACTACCTACATGGGGAAGTGCGGGTATTTAGGCGGCACTAATCCGAATTCCCCAAATACCTATTGACGACCGGTAAGTTCCGTGTGTATGGAATGTATAATTTGGACTACTGATTAATGGAGAAAACCATGTCAAAAGTCAGCGCATTGCCTACCCCGGCATGGTTCGACGGGGTCACGCAGGAAAACAAGGATTTCTTCGAAGAGTACCTTGGGTACTGGTCGCGAGGCCTGTCGACATATCGCATTGCGCGACTCATGGGGTATCGGCCGGAAACCGCAGCCGAAAACTTCGACATTCTGGACAGGTCGCCATATGTGCAGTATCGCCAGCGCCAGATACTCGCCAACATGTCGTCTGCGGATTTCTGGCCGCGCAACCGTTCGCTGCTTGTGCTCGCGAGCATTGCGGACGACGAAGCGCAAATGACAAAAAATCGGATCGCTGCTGTGGCGCAAATCAACACCCTTCTTGGTTACGTCAAGGAACAGGAAGACCCGAACAAGGGCAAGTCGAAATCGACGCTGCTGGAGTTCGCGAAGAAGGCCGGGCTGGAGCTTGACGAATGATCGACGGAAAGGTACTGGCACACGTCCAGACGATCGCGAAGCAGCGTGGCAAGCGTGCAGCATTGCGCGCGTTGCATATCGCCGCGAATGGCGATCGCATGGTGACGCCAAGCCTTGTCGACCTGGGCAAGCAGTACGGCACGGACGACCCGCATCCTGAAGCCTTCGACTTTTTGGGTGTCAATCTGCGCACTGGCGGACGCTATGACCCGTTCGCATTGATCAAGCTGGCAACTGAGGTGTCCGGTAGTGAGCAACTGGCGAAGCGATGGGCCAGGGAACTAGGCGCGCTCAAGCCAGAACAGCGCACAGTGCTCGCGTCGTGCCTTGCCAGTAGCGAAGCATACGACGCAGCGCCGGAGCCCTTGCAAGCCTTTGTATCGAACTTGGCGGACAACGAGCCGGCGTCAATCGCCGTTATGTGGGTTCTGCTGTTCGGTCAGTTGCCCGTGCCGGTTCGTCCGCAAGGCAATGGCCTGGATCAGGAACCGTACATTGCCGAGTTGCTGGCGAATCACCTGGGTCTGACTGATGTCGATTTCACTTCAGACAACTTCACGGCCATGTGTGCCGATAGTGAAGACTAAGTAATCCTAAACGTTCCACGTGGAACGACCACAC
This sequence comes from Paraburkholderia sp. SSBN10T, assembly GCF_056619545.1. Lineage (NCBI taxonomy): Bacteria > Pseudomonadati > Pseudomonadota > Betaproteobacteria > Burkholderiales > Burkholderiaceae > Paraburkholderia > Paraburkholderia sp. SSBN10T. Next base: position 36,479 of record NZ_JBWQQI010000020.1, on the reverse strand, counting down.
ACAGGAAAACATCATGGCTAAATTCGGCAAGCGTGAACCAACGGAACAGGCATCGAAAGGCGTCATTGAAACGGTGAAGAGTGCAGCGTCCAGTGTCGCGGCAAAGGCTACAGGCGCGGGCGCGGATTTCTTCACGTCAGGTGTCGCGGACTTGAAGCGCAGGGGTAAGACGTGGAAGGTCGAACAGGCTGGCGTGCAGACCGATGAAAACGGCCGTCAGTACAGCGTCAACAGCGTGGGCGATCGTCAGTACAGCGACGGCTTTTTGCCAGGCGTCATGCAAGACCCGCGAGAGTTCAACGAGCCCGGCTCTATTGCACCGCTCACAACGAAGCCCGGCGGAATGTACTCGCGGCGAATGGCTATACGTAATCCGATCCTGACGACCGATCAACACAACGCCCGGCGCGGCATCGCCAGCCGCGCACAGGAATGGTTCGAAAACATCCTGTCGATTGGCGCCGGTCGATAGAAATGGCACCTCATTGGCACCAAGGCTCGAAGCCCATAGCCAACAGCACACGGACTACCTGAGAGATGAAGAGACAGACCGCACTAGCCAGGCTGATCCCGGATGAGCTTGGCTATCCCGTGCCGGCCGCAGTACATGAGCGGCTGGCGATCACCGAACTGATCAACGCCAACGCGTACGCTGGTATCGAGCCCGCGAACGAATCGCCGTTCGTGCTCAATGAAGCGCTGAAAGAGTCGTTTCTTGAGTTCACGAAGGCGCGCTGCATCACGATTCACGGGGGGCGGGCGAGTTCGAAGTCTACGGAATTTGCAAGCTGGTGCGTGATGATCGCGGCGAATTACACCGTCAAGATCATGTGCGCCCGGCAGTTTCAGGCGAACATCAACGAATCTGTGTATCCGCTGCTGAAGGCTCGTATTGAAGCTTCACCATGGCGCGCTGACTTCGTTATTCTGAAAACTTCGATTCGAAACAGGGTCACGGGTAGCGAGTTCCTGTTTTATGGTATCGAAAAGAACGTCGATTCGATCAAGTCGACTGAAGGCGTAGACATCCTTTGGCTTGAAGAGGCGCACTATCTAACGGCCGATCAATGGAAGCTTATCGAACCGACGATTCGCCGCAAGGGATCGAAGGTCTGTCTAGTTCTCAACCCCGGCGAGATTACCGATTTCGTCTATCAGACCTTCATCGTCAACAAGCCAGCCGACGGGATGGTGAGTGAGATAAATTGGGAATCCAATGTATTTTTGAACACGACAGCGCTCAAGGTGATCCTGGACAACTACAGCCGCGATCCCGCTGTGGCGCTGCACGTCTATGGCGGTGTTCCGGGTTCCGGCTCTTCGTCCGCCGTGATCCAGTTGCGCTTCGTGCTCGCATGTATCGACGCACACCTGAAGATGCCAGAATTCGACTGGTCGGAAGGCGATACGGTGACAGGGTTCGATCCGTCCGACGGTGGAGACAGCGCGGCAACGGTCACGAAAACCGGTCGCATTATCACGGGTATCGACGAATGGCGCGCAACTCAAGGTCAAATGCCAAAGTCATGCGCCCGTGCATGGAACACCGCGCACGCTGCTGGCGCCCGGATGCTGTTCGACGTGTGCGGGCTTGGCGCCATGGTCGGCAATGAACTGGAGCGCTATGGCCAGGAGAAGGGCGTAAGGATGAAGGTGAGCCCGTTTAACGCGGGGGATAAGGTAGTTGATCCTGACGAGATCGCCAGTAGCTTTTCGGGCTCGTTCGGATCGCTCGAACAGACCAATCAGCAAGCCTGGCTCAATGCGAAGGCTCAGGCGTGGGCACACGTTGCAAGGTGCATGCGCTCGACGTACTACGCCCTGAAGTATGGGCGCCGAGATGTTCCCGTGTCGCAACTGATCAGCATCGATTCGGCCAGCATTCCCAAAGACCTTCTGGAGCGCCTGAAGATCGAACTAAGCGTGTGTAAGCGGGCCGAGAGTGCCGGCAAGTTCAAGGTCGAGAGTAAGGACGATCTGAAACGGCGCGGCATCAAATCTCCAAACGTCGCGGACGCTGCGATTATGGCCGTATGGGGGCGTTCTAACATGTCGAAGAAAGACGCCGGGTTCTTTGACATGTGGTGACGCACTGCCCGCACAGGGAAGCCCGTTACAAGCGGATAGGCCCTGTGCGGGATAAGTGGAAATTGAGTGTCAGGGGAGCGCGTCAACAATCTGATCGGCGCGCATTCTCACGTACCGGTCGAGCATGTTCGACGTTGCATGTCCACTCACGAGCTTTAGCTTCTGCGTCGTCCATCCTTGTGTGGCCAGTCTCGAAAGACACGTTGCGCGTAGATCGTGGCAATGAGCGTCAACACCAACAGCGTCGCGCAATCTGATAAACCCTCGCTTCAGTCGTTCTCGGCTCAGACTAAAAACGGGATCACCCGGCGCATGCTTGACGGTTGATAGCCGCTCAAGGATTGCCATGGCGCGCTTGCCTAGAGGAACATCGCGGCCGACACCGGTCTTCGTGTGCCCGTCGTGAAGACGAGCAATGCGCCTTTCCATATCAACGTCTCGCCAAAGCAGCCCGCATGCTTCGCCGCTGCGCATGGCGGTGCATACAAGCCACTCGATCAGGTCAGCAAGGGCGTGATTACCGTCGAGCCTTGCGCGGTCGATCAACTGAGCTTCCTGTTCAGGCGTGACGATGGTGTCACGGGCTGGCGGGCTCTTTGGTCGCTTGACCTTGATGTCCCGGATCGGTGAGCCGGCTTCGCGGCTCGCGTTGATAGTGGCGAGCACGATATTAAGCTGGCGCGCGACAGTCGACGGCATGACTCCGCGCTTGGTCTCATGCTCACGGAACCATACGACCGCCGCAGCGTCGAGCCGATCGAGCGGCGTCTGTCTCCACGCGCTGTATTCGTCACGGGTAAGCCATCGCGTGATCAGGATGCGTTCGATCTTGCCGCTGCGGCGTTGGTCTTCCGTCTTTGCCCGTTCTCGAAGGATATCGGCCAACGTGCCGACAGGGCTGGCTCCTGAATCCGGCCGCTTGGCGCCGTTGGTTCGGCGTGGTTGATGCGTTGGTTCGGCGCCGTTCTCAATGGCCGATTCCTGAGCCCGTATCCATTTCTGAGCGTCTTTCTTCAGGTGAAACGTCTTGCTGATTCCCGCATGGCCCTGGCGCCTGACGCGTGCCAAAAACCGGTCGCCGTTGCTGGTTTTCTTGATTGTCACTGAGCCCACTTTTGTCACCCTATTGGAACCGGGCAAGGTGACACACAGGCTATTGATGGTCGGCGCAGCCCCGAAAGGCGCTCGTGTGCATCAATTCAGCGCCAAGCAACACGCTGAACGGCTGGGCATGGAGTGCGCCGCGTGCCCGGTCCAGTAGATCTGTCATTGTCGAATCCTTCGGGGCGATGCCCGTGGTGGCGTCCCTACCCACTCTAGGAAGCGCTTACGCGCCGCGTCAAGGTGAATCGCAAAAATGGCGCTCAGATTATTGTGTAAAACAATGTCAATAGATGCGTTGCGCGACGAAAGAGCACGTAAGAGGGTTTTTCGCAGCGTTTTGCTCAAGGGAACGTTGGCGTTGCCGTAAACATCGTCGTCACTCTCCGTCATTCAATGCAACTCAGGTGTTCACGATGTTTAGCAAGATCAAGGTCGCATCCGGCCTGTTGTGTGTTCTGGCCGCTTTTTGCTTGCTGCAGTTAGTGACGGAAGGGTTGGGTTTCTGGTCGCTGACGCGGACCCACGATGACGTTGGCGATTTGTCGAACGTCGCGTTGAAGCAGGTCGACGCGGTGAATCGCACCACCCAGGCGTTGATGGACGCGCGCATCAACCTGTCGCGCGCCGGCACGCGCATGGTGAAGGGCGGCGCCGAGCCGACCGAGATCGTTCAGCATGCGCGCGACCAGTTGGCGGTGGCGGAGCAGACGTTCAGCGCCTTTAACAGCTCGCCCAAGATCAGCGACGAAAACAGCGCCCGTGCCGCTGCGCTGGCCGAGCGCTATCAGAAGCTGCACGCCGCGCTGGGCGAGCTGGCGCAGGATCTCGACTCCGGCAACATCCAGGCCTTCCTCGACCAGCCGACGCAATCGTTCCAGGACGCCTATCTGACCGAGTTGCACAACTTCGTGCAGTTCGGCGACGCCGCGAGCCGGGCTTCGCTTGATTCGATCGACAGCCGTCTCGCGCTGTTCCGTAGCGTCGGCGTGGCGATCCTGCTGTTGCTGCTGGCGGGCACGGTGGGAGTGTACGTAGCGCTCAAGCGCGGCGTGGTCGCGCCGCTTGAAGAAGCGGGCCGCCATTTCGACCGGATTGCTCAAGGCCGGCTGGATCAGCCGATTGCCGCGCGCGGCAGCAACGAAATCGGCCATCTGTTTTCCGGGCTGGCGCGGATGCAGGCGAGCGTCGCGCGCACGGTGAAGACCGTGCGCGAATCGGCCGATTCGATCCACCTCGGCGCAGACGAAATTGCTACCGGCAACGCCGACTTGTCGGCGCGCACCGAGAACCAGGCAGCCTCGCTGGAAGAGACCGCTTCGAGCATGGAAGAGCTGACGGCCACGGTGCGGCAGAACGCGGATCATGCCCGCGAAGCCAACGCGCTGGCGCAGACCGCTTTGGACGCCACCGCGCGCGGCACCGAGGTGGTCAACCAGGTGGTCGACAAAATGCACGGGATCGCGCAAAGCTCGGACAAGATTGCGGAAATCATCTCGGTGATCGACGGCATCGCGTTCCAGACCAACATCCTCGCGCTGAACGCGGCCGTCGAAGCGGCGCGTGCCGGCGAGCAGGGGCGCGGCTTCGCGGTGGTGGCGGGCGAAGTGCGCGGGCTGGCCCAGCGCAGCGCGCAGTCGGCCAAGGAGATCAAGACGTTGATCAGCGAGTCGGTCACGGAGATCAAAGGCGGCTCGACGCTCGTCGAGCACGCGGGCGAAGCAATGCGCAACGTTTCGGCCTCGATCTCACGTGTGACACAGATGATGGCGGAGATCAGCGCGTCGTCGCTCGAACAGAGCACCGGTATCGAGCAGGTCAATCAGGCGGTGGTGCAGATGGACGAGATGACGCAGCAGAATGCCGCGCTCGTCGAACAAGCCGCCGCGGCCGCGGCCTCGTTACACCAGCAGACGCAGCAGTTGAAGCAGGCAGTGTCGGTGTTCGAGATTGCCGATGTCGTGCTGAGGACACAGCAGTTCGGCGCGGTGCAGGCGCACGATCAGGAGTTTTCGTTTGGAGCGGCAGATTAGGCAGGCTTCGGCGCTTCTGCTCACCCGGACATGGCAAGGCCCGCGAACTGTACGGTTTCGCGGGCCTTGTTCTTTGTGGCGAGATGAGCCGGTTGAGTTGGACTCGTCTGGTTGCCTCAATGTCGTGTTGGCTGCCGAACCGCCACGAGCGGCGGAGGCGGCAGCGCCCCGCTCAGACTGGCAGCGCGGCGTAGGCGGTGGCGAGATGGTACGGCGTCGTCGACGGCATGTCGGCGCGCGAAACATCGCCCGCAGCCGTCTTGCACTCGTACCACCCCTTCGCGTGCAGGAAGCGTTGCTGGAAGCGCTCGATCTGCATGGGCAATACGGCGCGCGCGGCATCGTCGTCGCGCGTGGCGAGGGCGCGCAGATATTCGCTCTGCGCCCAGATTCGCTGCGTGGCGTCCTTGATGGCGCCAGTTTCGTCGAGCGCGGCGCAGACCCCGCCCGTCACCGGATCGACGCCATGTTGCTGAGAGAAATCAAACGCACGCGAGAGCGCATCGTCAAGCCCCGAACCGCCCAGCAACGCGCCTGCCTGCTTGACCAGCCAGAACCATTCGAACTGGTGGCCCGGCTCCAGACGGTTGTCGTCGGCCCCGAGCGGCAACTCCGCGATACAGCCTGTGGGCGCATGCACGAAGGTGCGCTCGATGGCGTCGGCCAGCTTGGCAAGAGCGGTATCGAATGCGCTATCGCCGGTCGCCGCGCGTGCCGCGAGCCAGGCTTCGGTGAGGTGCATCAACGGGTTTTGGATCGGCGTGCCGGTGATGGTCGAGAAATCCGCATCGAGCGCGGCGTTCAGCAAGCCATCTTGTGCCGCAAAGCGGTCCTCGATCAGCGCCGAGGTGCTGTGAACCAGTTCGAGCGCGTCGCGATTGCCGGAGCGCGCGCCATATTCGGCGCACGCGAACACCAGAAACGCGTGGGTATAGAGGTCCTTGGTCGTGTCGAGCGGCGCGCCTTGCGCGTCGACGCTATAGACCCATCCGCCGCGCTCCTTGTCCTGGAAGTAGTGCACGAGGGCGTCGAACAGCACCTCGGCATGGGCTGTCTCGCCCGCCTGGGAGAACACGAACAACTGCCGCGCGCAGGCCATCGCCCGGTAACGCCCGGCCGGCAGCGGGTGGTGGTCGTCGGCGCTGACCGACTCGTAGGGCAGCTTCAACGCCTGGTTGAAGCCCGGTCCGCGCCAGATCGGCAGAACTACGCGTGCGAAATGATCGCGTAGCGTGGCGGCAAGGGTGAGCGCGGTGGCGGATGTGTTCATGCTGTGAATCGGCTTGGCTAAGGTCGTAAAAGTGCTCGGCGCCGGGTCCGGAGACAGCGGCGCGCGCCCAAGCATAAAGCAAACCGCTGGCGATGGCATGCCGCATCGCCCCCGAATCCGTTTCCATTGATATCCAGATTCGCGACCGCTTGCTGGATTTATTCTGCGTGAAGGAACTGCGTGAGGACGATCCGACCGTGTAAAACGGCGATGGGCCTTAGCGGGCGGGCGTGGCCATGAGACAATGCGGTCTCGAAAATACTGATGGCATTTTGTAGCGGTAGACGGCGCCCGGTGGCCGGCGACGACCGCTTCTTTCTCTATGGCAGATTCCGCAGCATCCTCGCAGTCCCGTACGACCCGCGCCCGCTCGACGAAGCGGCGCACCAGCACCGTCTCCACCGAGACCGAAAACAAACTGGCACGCGCTGCCCGCTCGGCACAGCGCCTAGCCCAACTGAGCGACGCGTCGCGCGACGACAGCACGCTCGATATGTTCCCCGACGATCCCACCCGCGCGACGCTGGAAGCGATGAATATCGATATCCGGCAGGGGACGCTGCACGGCTTTGAATTGCCGGATGTGGTGCTGGCCGCGGTCGGCGTGCCGGTGGGCCTGGACAGCGCTACGAATGCTTCGTCCGAGGCGCGGGCGGCGCGCCGTGCGCCGCGAGAGAAGACCGAGCCGGTCTACGCGTCGGTGCCGTTGGCCGGGTTTGAGCGTATCGAGCCGGCGCAAAACGCGAGCAAGCCGGGCGATGAGTCTGCCAATGCCGCGGGCTCGAGCGGTTCGCAGCCCGCCGAGGCGAGCGTCGGCGTTGCGTCGGCGGTTGAGTCGCAGATCTCGCAGCCTGTTGCGCCGACGCTGGTTTCGCCGTCGATGGCGGCAGCGAGTCTGGTGCGGAGCGTGACCACGCGGCGCCAGGAGGCCAACCCAGCCGTCGATCCGGCTGTCGTCGGCAAAGCGGGCGGAGTGCCGCCGCAGCGGCTTGCGGCGACCAACGCCCAGGCTGCGACGGCTTCGCGCGAGGTGATTGTCGCGAGCGGTGAGGCGTCGGATGGCGCGGCAGTGACGTCTGCTGCTGCGGGACAGGTCAAGCCGCGGCTTGACGAGCCGGCAGGCGTGGTCAAGACCTCGGCAATGACCGGCGTGGATCGGGCAGCGGATGCTGCCGCAGCCGTAGCGGCAGCCACGGGAGCTTCCGGGATAGCGGCTGCCGCGGCCACGACTGGTGCAGCTAGAGCGGCAACGGTGACGTCGGCAGTGAAGGCTACAGCGGGAGCCGCAGCCGCAACTGCTGCATTGGCGGCCAAAGCTCCAAACGCAGCAACAGCCGCGACGGCGTCCGCCGCTGCAACCGGGCTAACTGGAGCGGCGGCAACGACCGCAACCGGGATAACCGGAGCGAAGCCAGCAACAACCGGAACCGGGGCAACCGGAGCGAAGCCAGCAACGACCGTAACCGGCGCAACCGGAGCAAAGCCAGCAACGACCGCAACCGTGACAACCGAAACGAAGGCTGCAACCGACGCAACCGTGACAACCGGAGTAACCGCAGCGATGGCCGACTCCGCACGCAGTGCGACGCCCCCGCGCTCGAACGCGCCGTTCGCCGCGCCGCTGCATGAAGCGGCGCCCACCGTCCCCGAACTGGACCGTGCCCGCGCGACGGCGTTCGCCGATACGGTCGACGCGCTGTACGGCGTGATCTCCGACCAGCGCCGGGCAGCGACCGATCACTCGCGCCGGATGAAATGGATGCTGTCGATCGTGGTCGGCGCGCTGCTGATGACGGTGGCGATCGGCATTGCGCAGACGGTGCTGCTGATGCGTTTGACGCGCGAAACCACCGCGCAGCAACAACGCATCGAGCAGATGATGCAGAACCAGCAGACCGCGATGACGAGCCTGCTCGACGCCCATCTGGCGATGGCGAATACGGCCGCCGCCGCGCCGTCCGCTGCTTCGACGCCGGCTGTGACGACGCACCCGGTTGCCGTCGTCACTGCGCCTGCGACCAGGCGCAAAGCGCACACGCACGCTCACAAGCCCAAAGCGGTCCCCAGCCACTGATGTTACGGGGCCGGCCTGCGGCGGCGCTTTCGCCTCGCCGGCGACCGGCTCAGCCAGCCGTTTCTCCCCGTCCTTTCGAACTCTCGACGCGCTGCGCCTCGTCAATCAGGCACGGGACGCCGACGTCCCGCCGTCTGCCGTGATAGTTGCTGTAAGGCGAAGCCGAGCCGCTCGCACCTCCTCAAGCGAATCGCGGCATTTAAACTTTCCTTGATAAGACACAAACGATGGACCGGACCTCCGGCCAGCGTTCTGACGAGGGCAACGATGGCGACTAGCGAGCACAAGTTTTCGATCGACGAGCTGATTCAGGCGCTGCTGCGCGCCCAAGGCATCCACGAAGGTCACTGGGCATTGAACGTCGAGTTTCTGGCAACCGGCGCGGCCGCGAACTCGCCGGCCGGTCCCGGCAAGACGCTGCCGGCTTTGATCGTCTCGGTAGCGAGCGCGACGCTGATGCGCACCGAAGGCCCGGTGCAAGGCGCGATCGATGCGGCCATTGCCAACCCCCGCCGGCGCGTCGCGGAACCGAAACCCGTCCGTGCCAAGAAGCTGCACACCAGTACGTTGCAGTGACTTGACGGCGTGATGGGGACGCATCCGGGATGGCCGGAGCGCGCCCCCGGCTTGGCTTTCTTGTTGTAATGACGCAACGCAACATCCCACCAAAGCGATGTAACAGCGAGCCGCATCTAAAAAATGTTGCATCGCACTAGCTTTTTGCTAGGGAAAACCCTATACTGCTTCTTAAGGGAAAACCCTAGCACCAAATTTAACCGGGAGTCGCCATGAGCGTTATCTTTGCACTGTTCCAAAAGGTCAGCGACCTCTTTGCGTCGCCCCATCTGCCGCTGGATTCGGATTACTCGTACGAAGCGCGTCACCGCGAGGCTGAGCGCCAGCGTCGTGCGCAGGCTACGCTGTTCGGCGTCAAGCTGAGCGACTAAGTCGTCTGGTCTGGGCGCGGGGAACCGCGTCGGCTGCGCGCCCTTGCGGGCGCGTACTTGCTGTATTTAAGCCACGGTCTTGCCGTGGCTTTTGTTCGTTTACGGCCTGGGGGTTTGGGTCGTCTCGGGGTGCGGTTCGGGAAATCGTCATGGGAATGCGTGCTCAGCGCGAGCCGTTGCCGGATATTTCCACGCCGAAATGAATGTAACGATGGCTGACAGCAAATGCGGATCGGATTTGCCGGGCGGAATTTGCGGACACGCCGGGAGGCCGGCTTTCTCCCCGGCGCGCATCACCACGCATCGCGCCCCGAATTCGAAACGTCCTCTTACAAGCGCTCACGTATTTAAGCGATTCGCCCCGTTACAGTGGGTTCCAGGCGTACGGCGCCGGACATGGTGGCGATCAGCCAGTCAGTCTGGTCCGACACTCAACCTTGAACGGGAGATCATCATGAAAACCTTGAATAAGACATCGCGCACGATTCTCGCCACACTGTTGGCCGGCGGCGCACTGCTGAGCGCAGGCAGCGCGTTCGCCCAGGCGGAGCGGATCGTCATTTCGGCGCCGGGTCCGGTCGTCACTTACGAGCAGCCGCACATGATGCCGGTGGGCGTGCAGATCGACATTGGCTGGCACGGCGACCGTTACTGGGACGGCCACCGTTATTGGGCACACGACGATTGGATGCGCCACCATCCGCACGACCAGGACCCGCGTCACCACGACGACGACCATCGTCCGCCGCCCCCGCACGAGTATTAATGCGGCGGTAACGGCGCCTGTGGCGCTGTTGTGAGGTACGGCAAGGCCGGTCTTCCCGAAAGGGGGGCCGGCCTTGTTGCGTTGGGCTCGCAAATTTCCGCTCTGCGCTATCCTCGAACCCTTTCATCGATGATTCAGCGGGAGAGCAGCTTGGACAAGGCAGTAGTGGGGGTAGTAGGCACGGGCTTGATGGGCGTCGGGATTGCCACGCAGAGCGCATTGCACGGGCATCGGACCATCGTCCACGACGTCGATCCCGCGCGTCTTGCCAGCGTGGCGCCGAAGGCGGAAGCGGTGCTCGACGAACTGATCGACGCCGGCCGGATCGACGCGGCAGCCAGGCGTGCCGCGCTCGAGCGCATCGAAACGCACGCTACGCTCGAAACCATGGCGGGCGCGCAGTTCGTCATTGAAGCGATTCCCGAAGTCTTGGAGTTGAAGCACCGCTTATACGCGTCGCTCTCGCAACTGCTCGCCGACGATGCGATTCTCGCCAGCAACACCAGCGGCTTTCCGCCCGATCTATTGGCCGCCTCGTTGCGCGCAAAAGACCGCTTCCTGATCGCGCATTTCTGGAATCCCCCGCATATGATTCCACTCGTCGAAGTGGTGCCCGGCACGGCGACCGATCCACAGGTGACCGAGCAGACGGTCGCCTTGATGAGCGCGATCGGCATGGAACCGGTGGTGCTGGCCAAGGCCATTCCGGGATTTGTCGGTAATCGCCTGCAGTTCGCCGTGCTCCGCGAAGCGCTCAACATCGTGCGCTCAGGCGCGGCGACGCCGGAAGTGGTCGACCGGGTGATGAAGGCTTCGCTTGGGCGCCGTTGGGGCATTGTTGGCCCGCTCGAAGGTGCGGACCTGGGTGGGCTTGATACCTTCCTGGATATCTCCACGCACCTGATGCCCGAACTGGCAAAAGACGAAGGCGTGCTCGACCTGTTGCGTGAGCAGGTCGAAGCAGGGCGCGTCGGCGTGCGCGGCGGCGCCGGCTTCTATAATTGGGATGAGGTGCATCTGGCCCAGGTGAGAGAAGGGCGGAAACGGGTGATTAGCCGCGGCTGACCGCCGGCGTCCTAAACGCGATGCCCGAATACTCAGCGCGCCGTGTCCGCTAGCTCGACGTGACGCAGACATCGGGCGCAGCGCCCCGGCGAATCGCCTGACCTCGCAAGCCGCCGCGGTGCCTGTACGCGGTTGCCCACGCCTGGACGGATTTGACAATCGCCCGCGCGAAGCTGGAACGCTTGATGCTTGAAAACGGCGCTCACCGTGCCGTTTTCCTTGCCTCGTTCATCCTTCAGGAGCGTGATCATGTCTACCGAATTCGCCACGAAGTTCTCACATGTCCGTCCGCAAGACACTTCGTATCAGGACCAGGGGCTGCGTGACTTCTTCCTTTACCGAGATCTCGGCATCGCGCAAGCGACGGGCGGCAAGGTGCTCGCGCAGCTCGTCAAGGCGAACCATGCACCAGAGCAAGGCACCGGCTGGCACCGTCATGAGGCCGACTTTCACATTGTGATCATGCTGAAGGGCTGGGCGCGCTTCATGTACGGCGAAAAGGAGACGCTCGTCGCCGCGGGCGATTGCGTGCACCAGGCGCCCGGCATCGTTCACTATCTGTTCGATTACTCTGAAGATATGGAGTACATCGAAATAGTTTCGCCGGCGGATTTCAAATCGATTGACGTGGAGGGACCGTGCGAGGTTCCGGCTGTCACGCCGTGGAAAAGCGTGCCGGCTTGACGTGGCGACGGCCGCTTCCTCTCAAGCGGCGTTACTGCGAGGCGGTGTGAGCGCTGCGCCTGTAGATGACGCGTCAGCCGCGGCATCTGCTATCACAGCAGACGCGGCCGGCGCCGCTGCCGCCGGCACTGGCCGGATCGCCTGAGCACGTGCGCCGACCGATACCGCACGCGGCTCGTTGTCGTAGATGACAGCCCGCACGCGCGGATAGATGTGCCGCTCCCAGCGGTGGCCGTTGAACACGCCGTAGTGCCCGACACCTGTCTGCACATGATGGGTTTTCAGATAGGGGCGCAGCTTGTCGCACATATCCTGAGCGGCCAGCGTTTGCCCAACTGCGCAGATATCGTCCTTCTCGCCCTCCACGGTCAGCAGGGCCGTGCGGCGAATCTTCGACGGTTCGATCAGGCGCCCGCCCACCTTCAGCTCATGCAGCGGCAGCGCGTGCTGCTGGAACACGGTTTCGACAGTTTCCAGATAGAAATCCGCCGTCAGATCCATCGTGGCGAAATACTCCTCGTAGAAGATCCGGATGGTATCCGCCTTCACCGGATCGCCTTTGGCGCGTTCGTAGTGCATGGTTTCGAACGAGTCGAGGTGACGGCCGAGGTTCATCGCCATGAACGCGTTCAGTTGCACGAAACCTGGATAGACGCGCCGGTGCGCGCCTGCAAAGCCAACCGGCACCGCGCTGATCAGATTGCGCTCGAACCACTCGATCGGCTTGCTCTTGGCAAGCGCGTTGACCTTGGTCGGGTTGATGCGCGTGTCGAGCGGCCCGGCCATCAGCGTCATGCTCGCGGGTTGCGCGGGGTGGTCGTCGGCGGCCATCAGCGAGACCGCCGCGAGGGCGGCGACGGTTGGCTGGCACACCGCCAGCAGATGGGCGCCGGGGCCGATAACTTCAGTGAAATCGATGATGTGCTGGACGAATTCGTCAAAGCCGAAGCGCCCCTGCGACAGTGGTACGTCGCGCGGGTTGTGCCAATCCGTAATGTAGACGTCGTGCTCGGCGAGCATCGTCTTGACCGTGCCGCGTAGTAGCGTCGCGAAGTGGCCGGACATCGGCGCGATCACCAGCACGCGTGGCTGGGCGGGCGAGATCGCCGTATCCTTGCGGAAATGCAGCAACGAACAGAATGGCGTGTGCGCGGCCACATCCTCGACGATCTTGACCGGCTTGCCGTCCACCATTACCGAATCGAGTCCGAACGCTGGCCGCTTATGCGTGAGCCCCGCCAGCGTAATCAGCTCGCAGGAAGCACGCAGCGAGCGGCCGTGCGGTGTTTCGCCGAACGCGGGCCATGCGTTCAGCGAATGGTTGATAAGCGCAGCGCCGTGCCGGACCGGAAGCGTCAGGTCGGCAATCGCCTGGTAAGCGGGATATGCGAACAGGTTCATAGCCTTCGCACGAATGCCCAAAAGGAAGGAGCCCGAATAGAGGCAATACGTGTGCCAACGTCGTGCAGGACGTTCAATAGAGGTTCACGCTGGCATAGCATTTGCGCTGTTCCGACCAAGGTGCCGGTTTTGCCGCGATTTGGTGCGTTCGCGCACCAGCGCGTGCATGTGACCTGTTACGTTACGCCGTGTGGCACGAACGTGCGTCCGCTTCAGGAGGAGATTCGTATGGCGAATACGACGCTTACCATCAGCAGCAAGAACTATTCGTCCTGGTCGCTACGAGGCTGGTTGCTGACGAAGTTCAGCGGGTTGCCGTTCGAAGAGATCGTGATGCCGGTGGACGACCCCAGTGCGCGCGCGGAATTGCTGCTGCTGTCGCCCTCGATTCTGGTGCCGTGCCTGTTCCATGACGGTATCAAGGTCTGGGACACGCTGGCCATTGCCGAGTATCTCAACGAGGTGCAGCCCGACGCCAGATTGTTGCCGGGTGAGCGGCGTGCGCGGGCGCACTGCCGGGCCATCAGCGGCGAGATGCATTCGGGTTTTGGCTCGCTGCGTTCGGCCTTGCCGATGAACCTCAAGGCGCACTTCCCCGGCTTCAAGGTCTGGGCGCGCGCGCAGTCCGACATCGATCGGATCGTGACCATCTGGCGCGAGTGTCTCGAGCAGTATGGCGGCCCCTATCTGTTCGGCGAACGCAGCGCCGCCGATGCCATGTACGCACCGGTGGTGACGCGCTTTGTCACCTACGACGTCAAACTCGACCCGGATATCGTCGAATATGGGCAACGCATTCTCGCGCTGCCGGAGATGCAGCAATGGATCGCGGACGCGCAGCAGGAAGTCGACGAGATCGATGAACTGGACGTCGAATTCTGAGTGCGCCGGTTGGTCCTCCCTGGCGTCGGCGTCAATCTCGCTGCGTGGCGTCGAGCTTGAATACGCTGACCACCTGTGCGAGCCGCGCGGCCTGATCGCGCAGATCGGCGGCAGCATGTTCGGCGTTCCCAACAAGCGAGGCGTTTTGCTGTGTCGCTGCGCCAATCTGCGTGACGGCAATGTTCACCTGCTCGATGCCGCCGGACTGTTCGCGCGATGCCACGCTGATCTCACCCATGATGGCGCGCACCTGGCCGACCCGTTCGACGATGCTGTGCATTGTCGCGCTCGCTTCCTCGGCGATCTTGAAGCCGCTTTCGACACGCGCTGTCGATTCGCCGATTAGCGTTTCGATTTCCTTCGCGGCCGCTGCGCTGCGTTGCGCGAGGGCACGCACCTCCGAAGCTACGACGGCAAAGCCTCGCCCGTGTTCGCCCGCCCGCGCCGCCTCCACGGCGGCATTCAGCGCGAGGATGTTGGTCTGGAACGCGATGCCTTCGATCACGCTGGTGATATCCGAGATCTTTTGCGAGGAACGGCTGATCTCGCCCATTGTCGAGACGACGCGCTCCACTGCGCGGCCGCCTTCCAGCGCCGCTTCCGAGGCGCTCGTGACGAGCGTATTGGCTTGCGCCGCGTGATCCGCGTTCTGCTGCACGTTCGACGTCATCTGCTCCATGCTCGCGGCGGTTTCTTCGAGGCTGCTCGCTTGCGTGGCGATGCGCGAGGCGATATCGCCGCTGCCGGCGGCGATCCTGGCTGTACCTTGCGTCATATCGGACGACGCATTGCGCACCTGCGTCACGATTCGCGCAAGACCTTCGCCAATGCCGTCGATGGCTTGCACCAGGCGGCCGATTTCGTCGGTGCGCCGGTTGTTGCCATCCGCGAGCCGCACGCTCAGATCGCCCGCTGCGAGCCGCTCGGACGCTTTCGCCGCGGCCTCCAGCGGATGGCTCACGAGGCGTCGCACGGCGATCAGGAACAGCACGGCGAACGCTGCCACCAGCGCGAGCCCGATCAACAGGAAGTGATTGCGGGTGGCCGTGACCTCGGCCATCACCTCGTCGCGCGGCGCGACGCCGCCCACCAGCCAGTGCCATTCCGGCACCGTGGTGAACGACACGTATTTGTCGTGCGCGCTGGTCTCGCCAAGCGTGGCGTCAGCCGAGCTGTACTCGAGCTGGCCTTGCTGTATCTCGAGCATCTGCTTGTAGGGGGCGTTGGCATCGTCGGCGAGTTGGCCGGCGGCGGCCGGATGCACGAGGAACTTGCCGCGCTCGGCGCCGTTCGACGCATTGAGCACGAAGTAGTAGCCGCTGTCACCGATCTTCAGCTCGCGGATGCCGTCCTGGACCGACTGGATCTGTGCGCCGACGTCCACGCCGACGAACAGCGCGCCGATTATGCGGCCGCTTGCATCCATGATGGGCCGGTACTGGGTGATGTACCGCTTGCCGAATAGTGCGGCGAGGCCGGTATAGGGCTTGCCGGCAAGGATCAGCGCGTAAGCGGGGCCCTTGCGGTCGAGCAGGGTGCCGATCGCCCGGCTGCCGTCCTGCTTCTTCAATGAGGTGGTGACGCGCACGAAGTCGTCACCGGTGCGGGCGAACACCGTGGCGATGGCGCCGCTGTTCTGCAGAAACTCGTCGGGAATCGAAAAGTCCATGTTGAGGACTTTGTCGCCGGCCTTGATGGTGGGTGTGGCGGTGCCGTTGATCTCAACTTTCTGGGTCTCGTCGAGCGTGTAGGTGGCCGGCAGGAGACTGGCGAACAGAGTCATGGAACGGCCGACTTCGGCGGAAAGTCCCTTGTCGAACAGGGCGATCATCGCGGCGATCGAGCGGTTCTTGTCGGCCATGCGAGCCAGCACCTGCTCGCTGACCTGCGCGCCGGCCGAGCGGGTCAGCGCCCACGTGAAGGCGGCGAAGATCAGCGCCACCAGCGCGCATGAAAACACAGCGAGCCTGACGCCGACGCTGGCGCGACGCAAAGAGACGAATTCCATGGGGGGTTCTGCGTGTAAGGATGAGAGAAATGGCGCGTTCCGTGCGTCGCCGCGAAATGCGCCATTAATCGTTTTACGGCAGATGGGGGGAATTCTTGAGGTTGGAAACGTTTACGGGAGGTGGGCGGGAGGTTAAGGCAGACACAGCAGTTCGGGTGTGTTCGATGGACGGGATAGCGACTATTTCAGAGATATTTGGTCTATGTAGACCAAATAAGCCAAATATTTGGTCAGCATAGACAATCAGGTGTTAGTCAACAGCTTGAGAGTTTGTAAAATTTGGTCTATGTTGAGCAAATAAGCTATCTAATTTGTCAACATAGACCCATGCGACGCCAGAACAAGGAATTTGCCTCCTCGGATTTAATGCGACGCTCCGTAGCGTTAGGTGTAGCGATTGCCGCGGCCCGTATTGCTCGCAATATGAGCCGGCAAGACTTTTCCGAGAGGGCCAACATCAGCCCGAGCACCCTTGTGCGGATAGAAAAAGGTGACGTATCCGTCAACTTTCTGGCGTGGCTTCAGGCCTTGGAACGAGCCGGTTTGCTCGGGCTACTTGAGCCCCTGGCGAATCAGCAAGCTGACGTCGTAGGCGAGTCGAAACGAAAGGCCGAGGCGCGTAAACGGCCTCGCAGGAGCGACAAGAAGGATGATCCGTACGACTTCTAACACAACGGACTGGACGAAAACGGTCTTCATTTGCCTCGACGGCGAAAGTGAGGCGGTTCCTGCAGGCCTCCTTACCATCTACGAACAGGGCATCAAGCCGGTACGCTCGATGTTCGTCTACGGTAACCGATACCGGGAGCGCAAGAATGCACTTGCTGTCGACCCGGAAAGCCTTTCCCTGGTCGAAGCGAACAGAACAGGCAAACCCGTCACATTCGAGCCGCCAGCGGGGCTCGCGCTTTTCGGCGCCATCAGGGATTCGGCGCCCGACTCCTGGGGGCGGCGCGTGATCGAAAACAGTCTTCACGCCGAACCGAATGCGTTGCCGGAAACTAGCTACCTTGTCCACGCCGGTCCCCACAGAGCAGGCGCCCTCGACTTCCGGAGTTCTCCGACTGCGGCGGCGGAGAATGGCAAACTGCCCGACGCGAAGGATCTGAAGTATCTACTCGATGCGTCCTCGATGATTCAAGAAGGCAGGCCTGTGCCGAAGAATCTCGAGGCGTACTTTACGGTCGGCGCAACGTTTGGTGGCGCGCGTCCTAAAGCAGTCGTGCTCGACCAGGGGCGGCAGTGGGTGGCCAAGTTTCCCGCGCTCAGTGACGGCTTCAACGTGCCGCTGATCGAGCGGGCCACGCTGGAACTCGCGCGCCAATGCGGGCTGCGTGTGCCGGATCTTGCGCACGTGCGGCTTGCCGATGGGCGCGATGTCATGCTGATCGAGCGCTTCGACCGGCTGTTGTTGGCTACAGGGGCTTTTGCCCGCCGTCATATGGTCAGCGCCTTGACGATGTTGAGGCTAAATGAAAGCGATACTACGGCGGCCCGGTATGTCGATCTCGCCGAGGTTCTGAATAAGCATGGAGCTAGCGGTTTTGTTGCACTCGATAAGATCGAGCTCTTCAAGCGAATGGTGTTCAACGTCCTGGTCTCGAACGACGACGATCATCTGCGCAACCATGCGTTCGTTTGGGACGGTGCGCGTCGCGGGTGGAGGCTGAGCGATCTCTACGATGTCGTGCCGAAACCCCAAACCTCCTCGCAACGATATCTGGTTCTGGGCGTCGGTCAGAAAGGTCGTCTCGCTACGCTCGATAATGCGCTTTCGGCGGCCGGCCAGTTCGGTATCCTGGCCGCAGACGCCGTGACCTACATTAACGAGATCGCGAGCGTCGTGCGTGAATGGCGAACCTATTTCGATGAACTGGGGGTACCGCAAAACGAATGCGACAAAGTGGCCAGTGCCTTCCGCAACCCTAAAGACATCGGGCTCGCGCTCCTCAATTAGCCGCTTTCGCGCCCCGCCAGGTGCGTAACAACAGCGCATTCGTGACCACGCTCACGCTCGAAAAAGCCATCGCCGCGCCCGCCAGCATAGGATTCAGCAGGCCGAGCGCAGCAAGCGGAATTCCCACCAGGTTGTAGACGAAGGCCCAGAACAGGTTCTGCTGGATCTTGCGCCAGGTACGGCGCGAGATGTCGATCGCGTCGGCGACGAGCGCGGGGTCGCCGCGCATCAGCGTGATGCCGGCCGCGTGCATGGCGACATCGGTGCCGGTCGCCATGGCAATGCCCAGGTCGGCCGCGGCGAGGGCGGGGGCGTCGTTGATGCCGTCGCCCGCCATCGCCACGATACCCGTGGTGCGAATCTTCAGATCGCGGATCACGCGCGCTTTGTCCTCCGGCAGCACCTGGGCGTGGAATTCGTCGATGCCGAGCGCCGCCGCGACGCTGGCCGCGCTGCCCTTGTTGTCGCCGGTCAGCAGCACGCTGCGAACGCCCATTTGCTTCAGCCGCTCGATCGCGGCGCGTGCGCCCGGTTTTAGGGTGTCGCCGAAAGCGAGCAAGGCGAGCGCTTGCGGCGGCGTCGCGCTGTCGGGGGCCGGGTGGCTCATCAGCCATGACACTGTGTTGCCGGCGCTTTCGAGTTGTTCCGCGCGGGCGGCGAGTTCGGGCGTTGGAACGATCCCCAGTTCCTCGAGCCAACGGCTGCTGCCGATGGCCAAGGTGCGGCCGTCGATTTCGGCTTCTACGCCACGTCCCGGAACGGCGCGCGCTTTGGAGACTGCCCTCACAAGGTCAACGCTTTCGAAACCCTCGTTGGTGGCGATAACCGCAGCGCTGCCCCAGGACGTCTTGCTGGCAGTCGTTGAAGCTGCACCGTCGGCTGTCGCCAGTGCGCTTTCGCGGCCACCCGGCGCATCCTCGTAAGCCTTCACGACCGCCCGCGCCAGCGGGTGATCGCTGCCTCGCTGCACAGCCGCCGCGAGCGCCAGCGCCTCGTCCCGCTCGATGCCGATCGGCTCGAACGCCGTCAATGAAGGTTGTCCAACGGTCAGCGTCCCGGTTTTGTCGAACGCCACGAGATTGACACGATGCGCGATTTCAAGCGCTTCGGCATCCTTGATCAGCACGCCGTGGCGCGCGGCCACGCCGGTGCCGGCCATGATCGCCGCCGGCGTCGCCAGCCCGAGTGCGCACGGGCAGGCAATCACCAACACCGCGACGGCGTCGAGGATCGCTGTCTCGCCGCCCGCCCCTGCAATCAGCCACGCCGCCAGCGTGAGCAGCGCAATCACCAGAATCGCCGGCACGAAGATCTCGCTTACCCGGTCCACCAGTCGCTGAATCGGTGCCTTTTCTGCCTGTGCGGTTTCGACGAGGCGAATGATCCGCGCCAGCGTGGTTTCGGCGCCGATCGCTTTCGTCGTGACGGTAATCGCCCCTTCGCCGTTGATCGAACCCGCCGTGACCGGATCGTCCGGCTGCTTTGGCACAGGCAAACTCTCGCCGGTAATCAGAGATTCGTCGATGTGGGTCCGGCCTTCGAGTACCGCTCCGTCCACTGGAACCCGCTCGCCTGGCCGCACGACGACGATCATGCCGACCCGGACCTGCGCCAATGGCAACTCGTGTTCTGTGTCGCCGACACGAATGCGCGCGTGCTCGGGCCGCAACGCGTTCAGCGCGCGGATCGCATCGGTGGTCTGGCGCTTGGCGCGGGCTTCCAGCCATTTGCCGAAGCGCACCAGCGTGATGACCACCGCGGCAGCCTCGAAATACAGATGCATCGTATTGCCCGGATGCGCGATCAACTCGTAGACGCTGATGCCGTAAGCCGCCGACGTGCCGAGCGCGACCAGCAAATCCATGTTGCCCGCGCCGGCCCGCAGCGCCCGGTACGCCGCCCGGTAGAACCGCGCGCCGAAGCCGAACTGCACGAGCGTCGCGAGCCCGAACTGCAACCACGGAGGGACGATCGTCCCCATGCCGTGCGACGCCGAACTGCCGCCCAACCCTTCGCTGACCATCGGCAGCATGAGCGGCAGTGTCAGCAGCGCACAGATCACGACGGCTGCGAGTTCGCGGCGGGTTCGATCCTGGACCTGTTGTGCGCCGGACGCGGCGGCATCCGGGGCCACTTCCTCGACAATCGGCGTCGCCTGATAGCCCGCTTTGGTTACCGCGGCAACAAGCACATCGACGCCGGTGGCCGCATCGCTCAGGTTGACGGTCGCCTTTTCGGTCGCAAGATTCACGGACACGCTGGCGACCCCGGGCACCTTCGCCAGCGCCTTTTCGACCCGCATCGCGCATGACGCGCAGGTCATGCCGCTGATGTCGAGTTCCGCGCTGGCCTGCGCCGCGCGCTCAGGAATGGAAAGATCGGTCATGGTGGTATCGGCTCGGGCGGCATGAGGCCGCATCATGAGTCCAGTATTCACCTTCCCATGATGGGAAGGTCAAGGTCTCATGCCGGGACGGGAGAAAAAAGGGGAGTGCGGTTACCGCGCGAACGGTCACGTTCGCGCCGGCCAGCCTTTTTGACGCTGCGCCAGATTAGCGCCAGATCGGAGGATCCGCCTGGATATTGAGCAGGGCCAGAACACGCCTGGCCGCGTCCAGATACGGGTTTAAAACGACGGCGGCGCGCTCAGCATCGCCTCGGCGACGGCTTCCTGCGTCTCGCTGCCGCCGGCCAGCAAAGCTTCCGCCGCGCCACGGCGGTCGCGAGCTTCCTTGTTCTGACTCAGCTTCCACTTTCCGACCAGCCGCGTGACTTCGATTTCAATCCCGACAATCGCCCCCAGCATCTGCGAGATAAAGTCGGCCGGCGCGTCGCCCATCTTCCAAGGCTTCGGTTCGTTGGCTTCCATCGTGCGGGTGAGCCGCGCCACAAGACCGCGCACGAACGCTTCGTCATCGCGTACGACGATCTTGCCGTGCGCGTGAACCACCATATAGTTGTAGGTTGGCACCTGACGGTGGGTCTCGTGCTTGCTCGGATACCAGGTCGGCGAAATGTAGGCGGCCGGCCCCTGGAAAATCACCAGCGTGTCCGGCTGCGTGGCGACTTCCTGCCAGACCGGATTGGCGCGTGCCACGTGGGCCCGCAACGTGCCGTGCGGACCCTCGCCCGGCGCGAATTCGAACGGCAGATGATTCGCGTCGAGACCGTTGGGACCGATTGTCACGAGCGTGCCAAGCGGCTGGTCGACGATCAATTGATGAAGAACCTCGGGACGGTTCTCTTCGAAATGCGCGGGGACGTACATGAAGCGCTCCGTAGGCGAGAGGGCGGCGAGTTGCGCGAAAGGTGTGTTTGTGCCTTTGCGCTTGCTGGCTGTCAAGGATACGATACAACCCGTTGTTGTCGGGATCGAGATACGCGGCGCGCTTGCGGTGGGCTTGGGAACCACGTGAGCAGAGCACTCGCTGACCGACGCATCTTCCTGGACCGAACGTTCCGCCATCTGAACGAATGATAAAAACTCGCAGAGAACCGTTTTCGCTTCATTGGACCTGCGCTTCGCTCGCAGGCCTCGCATTCCTCGCCGGCTGTGCCGCGACCCCCGTCGACGCACCCAAGCCCACCGGCTGGATCAAGGACGAGGTGGCCGACTCCTATGTGTTTGGCTACCCGCTCGTGCTGATGGAAACGGCGCGCGACGCGGCAGTCGGCACCGATCCGGGCCAGGCGCCGATCAATACGCTGCGCCACGCGCAGGCGCTGCCGCCGGTCGGCTCGGCCAATCCGCCCACGCCGGGTATCGACACGCTCGACTCGAGCGGCTGGCTCGATCTGAGCGCCGAACCGGTGATCCTGACGCTGCCGGATTCGCACGGCCGTTATGTCGACGCTCGCGCGCTCGATATGTGGACCAACGTGGTCTGGTCGACCAGCGCGCAGATCGGACCGCGTGCCGGCGGGATCAGGGAGCAGGCGGTTGCGTTCGTCGGTCCCGGCTGGCAGGGCGATTTGCCGAAGAATGTCAAACGCGTCGACGTGCCGACCCGCAACGCCTGGGTGACGGTACGGGTCCAGTCGAACAACGGCCGCGATGTGACGGTGGTGCGCAAGCTGCAGCGCGGCATGCGTCTCGTGCCGTTGAGCGTCTACGCGAGCGATGCGCGTTCGGCTTCCGTCGCGCCGGGCGGCAATGCCGCCGCGGCCGCTGCATTGGCCACGTCCGGCACGCCGGCCGCGCAAGTCGCCGCGCTCGACGCAGGCGGCTTCTTCGACCGGCTGGCGCAGGGGCTGCAGGACAACCCGCCGGTACCCGACGATCCGCACGCGCTGAAGATCCTCGCCGACCTCGGCGTGAAGCCCGGCGAGCCTGTCAAACTGCCGGACGCCAACGACGTCATCACCGCGGGCCTCGCCGACGGCCGCGAGCGCGTGGTCACGCCGCCGCCCAATCTGCTGAGCGTCAATGGCTGGAGCTGGTTCGGCGATGGTGTAGGCAACTATGGGCCGGACTATGCGCTGCGTGCCTATGCGGCGTCCGCGCAGCCGGGCATCGGCACGAAAGACGACGAAGTGCGTGCCACCGTCACGATGGACAGCGACGGCCACGTGCTGAACGGCGCAAACCGCTATGTGATCCATTTCGCGCCAAACCAGTTGCCGCCGGTGCGCGGCTTCTGGACGATCACCGCTTATACGAAGGAAGGTGCGCTCGGCGAAAGCGCGCCGGCACGGCTGGCGGTGGGCGATCGCAATGGCGCGCGCCGCAATCGCGACGGCTCGCTCGACGTGGTGGTGTCGTCGGCCCGGACCCGCGCGGCGAACTGGCTGCCGGCGCCGCGCACTGACCTGCAACTCATGCTGCGGCTCTATGCGCCGAAGCCACAAGCTACCGACGGCACGTGGCAACCGCCCGCGGTTGTCCGTCAATGATGGAGACAGGCGCGCCGCCTGAAAGCGGCGTGCACCCTTGCGGGCGTCGAGGCGCGCGCAAGGCGATTGTTTCCGAACTCGCAACGCCGGTTCGCGACGATGCCGCGAGTGTCACAAACGTGTGGCTACACTTGGTTCGCACGTAGTTCATACGCGTCGGGCGATTGTCGGCTTGCAGCTTACATTTCTATCCCTGACAAGCCTCAAGACATATACTTGCCCGAGTCAGGACTCTAGTTATCGCGGCGGGCTTGCCGCCGCATCACCGGTCACCGAGCATGGCAAGCCTCAATAAAGCAACTATCGCATCTTCCCTGCAGGCCGTGCGCGGTGTCGCGCAGGCACGCCGTACACGACGTATCGTGATCGGCCTGCTGATCTTCCTCGTAGTGTTCGGTCTACTGGGCTTTTTCGCGGCGCCGCCGCTGATTCGCCACATCGCCGAACAGCAGCTCAGCGAGCAGCTCGACCGGCCGGCCACGATTGGCCGTATCGCACTCAATCCTTATACGCTCAGGTTCGAAGCCGATCGCGTTCATATCGGCGAGCGCGGTGGCCAGGGGGATTTCGTCGATATTTCCCGGTTAATCTTGCAGCCGTCGTGGAGCTCGCTGTTTCGCGGTGCGCCGATCGTCGACGAAGTGCAGCTCGATTCGCCGCGCTTCAACATCATTCGCTACGACGCGCAGCGCTTCAATTTCACTGACCTGATAGAGAAGTTCTCCAAGCAGCCGTCCAAGCCGAGCAGCAAGCCGACGCTGTTTTCGGTGTCGAACATCCGGCTCGAGAACGGGCAGATTACCTTCGACGACCGCCTGCTCGGCGTGAAGCACGTGATCGACCAGTGGAAGCTCGGTATCCCGTTTATCGCCACGCTGCCGTCGAAGACAGATATCTTCGTCGAACCGCTGCTGCGCGCGCGCATCGACGGCAGCCCGCTCGCCATCGACGGCAAGACCAAGCCGTTTGCCGCGTCGCGCGAGTCGGAGGTGTCGCTGCGTTTCGATGGGCTCGATGTGCCGCAGATCCTGTCATACGCGCCGGCGAAGCTGCCGGTGACGGTGCAGACGGGCAAGCTGTCCACGGACCTGAAGCTCAACTTCGCGATGTCGAATGACACGCCGTCGCTGAACGTGACTGGAACCGTCGACCTGAACGATGTCGGCGTGCTCGATGAGAACAAGCAGCCGTTTTTCGCGGCGCACGCGTTGCATGTCGCAGCGGCGACGCTCGAACCGCTAAAGAGCGTGTATCACTTCGACGAGATCCGCCTCGACGCGCCTACCGTCAATCTGGCTCGCGACAAAGACGGCGTGCTGAGTGTGGAGCGCACGTTTACGCCGGCGGCAGCGCCTGTGCCGGCCAGCGGGGAGACAGCAGCAACGAGTGCTGCCTCAGCAGGCGCGGCGAGTGCGCCTGAGGCAGCGTCGGCGGCGGAGGGGCAGGCAAAGGCGCCGGCTCCGCTCGATCTGGCGATCAAACGCTTCGCGCTGAACGACGGCACGGTCAACGTTCAGGATGACGCAGCGGCGAAGCCTGTCGCGCTGGGCCTGAAAAGCCTGGCGGTTTCGCTCGCGGATTTCTCGACGATCGCACCGGCGCCCGCGCACTACACGGTGAGCACGCAATTCAAGGACAACCCGGGCTCGCTGGATGCGGCGGGTTCGCTTGGCCTCGTGGCGAAGACCGCGGACTCGAAGATTGACCTCAAGACCTTGTCGCTGCCGATGTTGCAGCCGTATCTCGACAGCGTCACCGCCGCCCAGGTGACCGATGGCGCGCTCTCGACGACGGCCAATATCAGCGCCAACTGGGCGAAATCGCCGCCGGATATTCAGGTTGGCGAAACCCAACTGAATCTGCAATCGCTGAAGCTGGCGGCCCGCGGCAGCAAGGAGCCGGCCGTGGCGCTCGCACAGGGTCAGGTGAACGTGAAGGCGGTCGACGTATCGGGCCGCAATGCAGAGATTACCGGCGTCGATGCCACCGGCCTCGTGATCAATGCACAGCGTCTGAAGGACGGCAGCATCGATCTTGCTGCACTCGCCGGGCCGCACCAGGAAGCCCAGCAACACACGGCCATTCATGCGGCCAAGAAGGCGCAGGAACAGGGGCCGGCCTGGCACTACAAGATCGGCGAGTTGAGCCTGAAGGACGCGACAGCTAACTTCACCGACAACTCGACGCCGCATCCGGTCAAACTCAACATCTCGCCGCTGCAACTGAAGGTGCAGCAGATCAGCGATGACCTGAGCCGGCCATTGCCGGTCGATCTGCAGGCGACGCTCAACCGCAAAGGCACGCTCGGGGTGACCGGCAACGTCACCGCGACGCCGCTCAAACTGGCGTTGAAAGTGGATGCGAACCGGCTCGACGCGGCGGCGTTCGAACCGTACTTTGGCGGCGCGCTCAACGCGACGATTGCCAGTGCGCTGCTGAACATGAACGGCGATGTGGCGCTTTCGCAGGCGTCGAAAGCGCTGAAGGCGTCGTATCGCGGCAATGCGGCGTTGGTCGACGTGCGCATGCTCGACAAGGCGACCTCGGACTCATTCGCGGGATGGGGTTCGCTCGCGCTGACGAACCTGAAGGCCAGTTATGACGAGCACGGCACCGACGTGGACGCGGGGCGCGTCACGTTCTCGAATTTCTACGGCCGGGTGCTGCTGGATCCGCAGGGCAAGCTGAATCTCACCGACGTCGTCGCGCACGAAACCGGCGCGCCGCAGTCCCTGACCCGCAGCAAGAGTTCGACCGAGCCGGTGCCGTTGACGCCGGGCGCCGGGTCCGAGCCGGCGGCACCGGCTTCGGCCTCGGCTCCCGCAACGACGAGCGCGGCCGCAGCGCCTGCCAAGGCGGCTTCGGCGCCCGCCGCTGCTTCCAGCACGGTCACTGCCGCCACGCCGCCATCCAGCCCGGTCAAGCTGCACTTCGGTCAACTGGTGTTGCAGCAGGGCCGCGTGACGTACACGGATAACTTCATCAAGCCGAACTTCACGGCGAACCTGGTGGGCATCGAGGGAACGATTGGCGCGTTCGGCACGCAATCGACCGCCGCAGCGCCGGTGGATGTGTCCGCCAAGCTCGCGGCGAACGGTCCGCTGTCGATCCGGGGCAGCGTCAATCCGCTGATCGCCAAGCCGGCGCTCGACCTGACGGCGAGCGCGCACGACATCGAACTGACCAACCTCACGCCATACTCGGCGAAGTACGCGGGCTACCCGATCACGAAGGGCAAGCTCAACGTGGACCTGCACTACAAGCTCGATAACGACCAGTTGACCGCGAACAACCACCTTTTCATCGACCAGTTGACGTTCGGCGACCACGTGGAGAACGACACGGCGACCAAGCTGCCGGTGCGTTTTGCGATTTCGCTGCTGAAGAACTCAAAGGGCGAAATCGATGTGAACATTCCGGTGTCCGGGTCGTTGTCGAATCCGGAGTTCAGCATTGGCGGCCTGATCTGGCATGCGGTGCTGAATCTGCTCGAGAAGGCCGTGACGGCGCCGTTCTCGCTGCTCGCGAACGCGTTCGGCGGCAGCGGCGAGGAAATGGGCTACGTCGAATTCGACGCCGGTTCCGCGAAACTCTCGGATGCTGCGGACAAGAAACTCGACACCATTGCGAAGGCGCTGGCGGACAAGGCGTCGATCCGCATCGACCTGATTGGGCGCGTCGATCCGGCTGTCGATACGCCGGCGCTGCGCACGGCGTATGTGGAGAAGCTGGTCAAGCAGGAGAAGATCAAGGATGTGGTCGGCAATGGCGAAAGCGTCGATCTGTCGACAGTCAACGTGGATCCGAAGGAATACGACAAGTATCTGGCCAAGGCGTATAAGGACGCCGACTTCAAGAAGCCGCGCAATTTTGTCGGCCTGACCAAGACGCTGCCCGACGACGAGATGAAGAGCGCATTGGCCGAGCATGCGCCCGTGGATGACGCCAGCTTGCGCGAGCTTGCCCAACAGCGTGCGCAGAGCGTGCAGCAATACTTCGAAGGCAAGATCGACAGCAGCCGGGTGTTCGTCGTCGCACCGAAGCTCGACGCGCAAGGCATCAAGGACAAGGGCGCGACGACGCGGGTGGATTTTGGCTTGAAGTGATGCAGCGCAGAGCCGTGTGCGGCCTTATGGGGCGTGCGCCGTGTCCGGCGGCGCCCATCCTCCCCCCAGTGACTGAAACAGGGCCGCTGTATCGGCAAACCTGTCCGCCTGAGCGCGGGTTCGGTCCAGCGCGGTTTGCAAAACCTGCCGCTGCGTATCGAGCAGCCCAAACTGGCTGACACCACCCGCCGCATACTGCGTACGCGCGATGTCGAGGCTTGCCTGCGCCTGCTGTGCGGCGTCATCACGAGCCTGCAATGTGCGCGCATCGTTCTGCAGCGCCGTCAGCGTGTCCGCTACCTGTTGCAGTGCCTGTAGCACGGTCTGCTGATAGTCGGCGAGCGCCGCATCGTAAGCCGCTTGCGCCGACCGTTTCTTTGCGCGCAGTTCGCCGCCGTGGAAAATCGGTTGCGTGAGATTCAGGCCGACATTCCAGATATTCAGACCGCTCACCACATCCTGAATGCTGGTGCGCTCCGAGCCGATTCCGGCCGATAGCGCGAACTGCGGATAAAGGTTGGCCGTCGCCACGCCGACATTCGCGCTCGCCTGATGCAGCAACGCTTCCGAAGCGCGGATATCGGGCCGTTCGCGGGCGAGCGTCGATGGCAGCGTGAGTGGCACGGTATCCGGCAGATGCAGCGAATCGAGCCTAATGCCGGTGAAATCCACCTTGGATGGCGCGACGCCAAGCAGGATCGCGAGCTGATGATCGGCCTGCGCGAGTTGCGTTTCGAGCGGCGGCAACGACGCCCGCGTTTGCGCAAGCAGCGTGCGCTGGCTGCGCACATCGAGTTGCGAGACGCCGCCGGCTGCAAAACGTCTTTCGGCGATGGTGAGTTGTTGCGCCTGGGTATCGGCAAGACGTTGCGTCAGCACAATCTGCTGTTGCAGCGAGGCACGCCGAACCGCCGTCGAGACGACGTTGCCCGCGAGTGAGAGCCGCGCCGCTTCGAATTCGAACGATTGGTAGTCGACCTGTGCCATCAGCGCTTCGAGCGTCCGGCGATTGCCGCCGAAGATGTCGAGTGCATACGATACGCTGACCGACGCGTTATACAGCGTGAAGGGTCCCGGATTCGCTGCATTAGGAATGCCGAACTGCG
This sequence comes from Paraburkholderia sp. SSBN10T, assembly GCF_056619545.1. NCBI lineage: Bacteria > Pseudomonadati > Pseudomonadota > Betaproteobacteria > Burkholderiales > Burkholderiaceae > Paraburkholderia > Paraburkholderia sp. SSBN10T. Next base: position 8,098 of record NZ_JBWQQI010000020.1, on the reverse strand, counting down.
CGATGTCGAGCCTTTGCCGCACACCGGATACGCTGGCGTCGACGCTTGGAAATTCGCTCGCACCGAATTGGGCGTTGTAGTTTTCGCGTGCCTCGACGAGTTTGGCGCGTGCTTGTGCGAGCGTCGGGCTTTGCTGCAACGCCTGGTCGACCAACTGGTCGAGCGCGTCGGACTGGAACTGTGTCCACCATAGCGGCAGGGCGTGTTGCGCAGCGACAAAAGTCTGTGACGTTCCCGCCGCGCCGCCGGCGGCTACAGTCGAGGCGGGCGCGGCGTCGCGCGTATAGGTCTGGCTATCCGGCGCCGCCGGCGGTTGAAAATCCGGTCCTACCGCGCAACCGCAGAGTGCGGCTACGCAAACCAAGGCGAGTGGCTTCATCGACCGGTCCTCCTAGTCGAGCGTGCGCCGGTAAAAGCGCAGTGCAATGCCCATCACGACGACCATGAACAGCGCCACCGGCCATACCGATGGCCACAGGTCCACCCAGCCGTTGCCCTTGAGCAGGATGCCGCGAATCAACCGGTTGAAATACGTGAGCGGCAGCAGATTGCCGATGAAGCGCGCCCACGCCGGCATGCCTGCGAACGGAAACATGAAGCCCGATAGCAGTATGTTTGGCAGAAAATAGAACACGGTCAGTTGCATCGCCTGCAACTGGTTTTGCGCCAGCGACGACAACGTAATACCCACGGTCAGATTCGCGGCGATAAAGAGCAGTGCGGCCAAGTAGATCGCCACTACGCTGCCGACGAACGGCACATGAAACACAAAGCGCGCCGCGGTGAGGATGATCGAGGCCTGAATCAGCCCGATCATCACATAAGGCACGATCTTGCCGGTCATCACTTCAATCGGTAGCACCGGCGTGGCCAGCAGGTTCTCCATCGTGCCGCGCTCGCGTTCGCGCGTGATCGCGAGACCGGTCATCATCACCATCGTCATGGTCAGGATCACGCCCATCAGACCCGGCACCACGTTGTATTGCGTGATGGCTTCCGGGTTGTACATCTCGTGGACCTGCACGTCGAAAGCGCCAGGGGTGCCGTTCAGGTGCGCGAGCGGCCCGGTAATGTCCTTGTCCGCCACCGGCTGCACGAGGCCGGGCAGGGCGGCCACGGCAGTGCTCGTGGCGGTGGGATCGGTGGCGTCCGCTTCGATCAGCAACGACGGGTGTTCGCCGCGCAGCAGACGCCGCGAGAAATCTACCGGCACGGACAGCACGAATTGCACGCGGCCTTGAGCAAGCGCGCGGCGGCCGGCTTCTTCGTTGGGCAGCGTCTCGACGATGTCGAAGTAGTCTGAATTCTTCATCGCCGCGACGAAGCTGCGCGAAAAGGGGCTCTCGTCGCCCATGATGACGGCGGTGGGCAGATGCTTGGGATTGGTGTTGATCGCGAAGCCGAACAGCGTCAACTGGATGATCGGCACGCCGACGATCATGGCGAACGTGACCCGGTCGCGCCGCAACTGCCGGAACTCCTTGAGCACGATGCTCCACCAGCGCGTCAGCGAGAAGAGCGTACGCGTGGTCACGACGAGACTCCGTAGTTGTCGGTCGAGTGGCTCATCAGATAGATGAACACGTCCTCCAGTCCGGTTTCGATCTGCTCGGCGCGTAGCGTCGTGCGCGCCGAGGCTCCGGTTGCCTGCCGGACGGCCGCTTCCAGCGCGGCATGGTCGCTGCCGGTCACGTGCAGGGCCGAACCGAACACGACGGTCTGATCGACACCGGGCGCCTTGCGCAGTTGCTCCGACAGCATGCTGAGCTGCTCGCCGTAGATTGCCCACGTGGCGAGGCTTTGCGATGCGATGACTTCGCGCGCCGTGCCTTTCGCGAGCAGCTTGCCGTACGCGATGTACGCGAGCTTGTGGCAACGCTCGGCTTCATCCATGTAGTGCGTGCTGACGAGAACCGAGATGCCGCGCGCCGCGAGCCGGTGCAGTTCTTCCCAGAATTGCCGGCGTGCGTTGGGGTCGACGCCGGCGGTCGGCTCATCGAGCAGCAGCAGTTGCGGCTCGTGCAGCATGCACGCCGCGAGCGCGAGGCGCTGCTTCCAGCCGCCCGAGAGCGCGCCCGTCAACTGATTGGCCCGGCTTTGCAAGCCAAGCGATTCCAGCGACCGTTCCACCGCCTCGCGCCGGTTCGGCATCTGATAGACGCGCGCGACAAAGTCGAGGTTCTCGCGGATGGTCAGATCGTCCCAATACGAGAAGCGCTGCGTCATGTAGCCGACGTTACGCTTGATCTGCGCGCTTTCCCGCACGATGTCGTAGCCAAGACACGTGCCGCTGCCCGAGTCGGGTGTCAGCAGGCCGCACATCAGGCGGATCGAAGTGGTCTTGCCGCTGCCGTTCGGTCCGAGAAAGCCGAAGATCTCACCGCGCGCCACCTGCAGCGATACGTCGTTGACGATATGCTTGTCGCCAAAGTGCTTGTTGAGCTTCTGCACGTCGATGGCGTATTGCGGAGCGGGCTGGTTCATTGCAGCGTTACCGCGATGGGTTGCCCAGGATGCAGTTTGACTGCGTCGGCCGCGGATGGATGGGCTTCAATCATGAATACCAGCTTCGCGCGGGTCTCGTTGCTGTAGATCACGGGAGGCGTGTATTCGGCCTGATTGGATATGTAGGTAATTTTCGCCTGAACGTCCGCAGCGCAGCCGTCGCAATGGATCATCAGCGCGTGCCCGACAGCAAGCTTGCCGACCACGGTTTCCGGTACGAAGAAGCGCACCTTGATGTTCTGCGGCGGCAACATCTGCACCACCGGATTGCCGGCCTGCACCCACTCGCCGACGCGATACAGCGTGTCGTAGACCAGCCCGTCGGCCGGTGCGCTGACATGCTTCTGGTCAAACTTCCATTGGGCTTGTGCGACGGCTGCTTGCGCGGCTTCAACCTGCGCAGTCTGAGCGAAGCGTTGCTGCGTGCGGCCAGGCAGGAGCGCGACGTCGACCTGGTTGCTCAGCTCGCGGACCTGGGCCGCGGTAGCGTCGGCATCCGCGCGTGAGTCGTCGAGCTGTGCCTTCGCGATGCCGCCCACGCGGTATTGCGCCTCATCGCGCGTCAGTTGCAGCGCGGCCTTGCGCGCATTGGCGACGGCTTGTGCGAGTTGCGCTCGCGTGACGTTCACTTCAGGTGGCCGCTTGCCGGTCTGAATGTCGGCCAGTTGTGCGCGGGCTGTGGCGAGTTGCTGTTGCGCTTGCTGCAGGGCGGCGGCCTCATCGGCGGATTCGAGGGTGAAGACCGGCGCGCTGGCAGCGACGGTTTGACCGCGCGTAACCGCCAGTTGTGTGAGCGTGCCGGATTGCGATGAGCCGAGGTAGACGAACTCGCCCTCGACATAACCTTGGTACGTGTTGTTGTTGTGCTGCGAGCAGGCTGCCAGAGTCGCGGTGGCGAACAGCAAACCCAAGCAGAGGCGCAAGGGACGGCTCATGACCTGCTCCTTGATGTCCCGCGACGCTTTGGCGGCGCTGCGTGCGACAGCGGCTGCATGCCGCCGGTCAGCAATGCGCTTACATGTCGGCGCAGCGCATCGCGTCCGATGACGGGCAAACCGCGTGCGCTTTGCCAGATCTTCGCCGTGGCGAGCGGCAGCATCACAAGCGCCAGAATCGAGTTGAACAGCAGCAGCGCTTCGAGTTCGGCATTGACGGTGCCGGCCTGCTGCGCCTGCGCCACGCGAGTACTGAAGCGTTTGATGTTGTCGAACGGAATGCGTTGCAGCATCCGCTCGCGCAGCAAGCCGCCCTCGTTGACGATCTCACGCATCCATAAGGACGGCAGCCACGGCATGCGCTCAGTCACATCGAACAGGCGCGCGACGAACGCCTGAACCAGCGCAAAGGGATCACTCGCAGCGTCTTCAGTCGCCGGTTGCCAGACGAAATCCGCCGCAGGGGCTAAACGTTCGTCAACCACCGCGTCGAGCAGTTTCTCCCGATTCGTGAAGTAATAGTGAACCAGTGCCGAGGTGACGCCGGCCTCAGCCGCGATCTGCGCAACGGTCGTGGCAGCGATGCCATGTTCGGCAAAGAGCCGGGTGGCCGTATCGAGCAAATGTACGCGGACGTCAAAATCGTCCACCGCCGGCCGACGGCCAAGGGGCTTCCTGGAAGAGCGGTTCGCGTTCATCTAATCATCCTAATTGATGAGTTAGTTAAATTCAAGATGACTTGATTCGACGCGATTGAGTGCGATTCGAGGTTATCTGACCCCACTCTAAGAATTTTCCCATTCCATGCTGATAAGCGTCTCTTCATACTCAACGCCTCCTACAAGACCTATGCGTTCCACTCAGAAAAACAATGGAATTTCAGCTAGCGGTGCTCGCTTTCGGGCTGGCCTTACCGGGTTGCGCGAGCCGGGCTTGCGGTGCGCAGGGGCCGCTCACAGGAATATCCTTAGGATAGCAACAGAATGACCAAAATCTTGATTGTGGATGATCACCCGGCGTTTCGGCTGGTCATCAAGACTCATCTCGTGCAACTGCTCGGAGTGACCGATGTCATCGAGGCAGAGAACGGACAGACGGCGGTCGAAATAGCGCGGCAGCAGATGCCAGACATGGCCATTCTCGACCTCGATATTCCCCGTATCAGCGGGCTCGAAGTCATCCCGCGTCTGAGGCTGGCTCATGCGTCGATGCGCGTGCTGGTTTTGTCGGGGCAAGAGGCAAGTACCTTCGCGCCACGCGCGATGCGAGCCGGCGCTCAGGGTTTCGTCGGCAAGTCGCAGGAGATGAAGGAAATCATGCGTGGCATCGAGGCTGTACTGGCGGGATACACCGTTTTTCCCATGGCCTCGGCCGGGACGGGTTGGGGCGCAGCCGCAGACGCTGTCGGCGAGGAGGACAAACTCAAGCTGCTGTCCGATAAGGAACTGATCATCCTGCAGATGCTGTCCAAAGGAATGTCGAACAAGACTATCGGCGACGCCCTGTTCATCAGCAACAAGACCGTGAGCAGCCATAAGACCCGCATCATGCAGAAGCTGCGCGTCAAGTCGCTGGTCGAGCTGATCGACTTTGCGCGGCGCTGTCACGTTTCACCCACTCAATGACGTGGACTTCTCTAACGGGTCACAGCATGAGCCACGCCTTGCTGGTGAGTGCTGATCCTGCCTGGGGGCGCGCAAGTGGCTTCGAGAGTATGCTCCACCGGCTTGGTTTTGCCGTGTGTGCCAACCCCGCAGCCGTGGCTGAGCTTCAGTCCATCCGCCTGGTGCTCGTGGATTGTTCGTCGGGCCAGCCTGGAGCGATAGCGATGCTCGACGGTGTTTCGTTGCCCGCGGCGAGTCTGCGCTTTGCAGTGGCGCCTGCTGACGCGGCTGCGCGGCCAGTTGCAGCAGGCTTGCACGGCGTACTGCCGACGCCGCTTGACGAGCGCACGCTAATTCTCGCGTTAGCTGCGCATCGCTATGTCGCGATCGCGGCAAGTGAGCACCATGCGCTTGGCGCGAAGCTCAACGAGCTTGCCTGTGGCGACAGGACCGTCGCGCTGCATTTAATCCGGCTGTTGATCGACACGAATGACATGACGCTCGCCGCGTTGCGCGATGCATTCCGCACCTTGTCGTGGGAGGAGGTGGCGGGTGCGGCTCACCGGATCGCTGGGTCCGCGCGCATGCTCGATTACTCCTGCATGATCGCATGGCTGGTGCGTCTGGAGACCGCCGCGCGCGAGCGCGAACTTGCACTGGCGGAGGCGATCCTGCAGGTTGTGGCCGATACGATCGGCAGTCTGGATGCGTCGCTCCGGGAATTGCTCGATGCGAGCGTGCCGTCCTGATTCAGCAGGACGGTTTGATCTCCCTTTTCACATTGTCCATCCAACCATTCGTTCCAGATTATTAGTTAGTTTTCCTATATCAATATTTTGTAGTTCGTTGCTGTTGCAACGGCGCCACGGCGATAACCCATAACCCGGTTTTCCGGCCGCGTCCGAACTAGCTCGGATTCAAGCTGGGTGCGGTGCTTCAGCTTGCCGTGGCTGATCTCGCGATCATTCGGAAAATTCCCGCGGACTTTTCACTTTTCCTGATTTTTAGGGATAGAGCGGCCAGTTAGATTGGGGACGCGTGAAAAATTTGAGTCGAGCCTTTAGGGTGCCGGCCAGTTTTTTTGCGGGGAGCGTGTACGCACGGTTCCTCAAATCGAACTGCAAGCGGCGCTTGCTTCTATTTAGGTAATTTATGAACAAATCATATATCAGCGTCTGGAACGACGCATCCGGAGCGTGGGTCGCTGCGCCCGAGACTGCCAGAACCCGCCGCGGTATGGGAGCTGCGTCCTCCTCTACGATCTCGTCAAACGGCAATGTGGCGGCCGGACCGGCAACTCGGTTGAAAGCCTCGTTTATGCCGATTGCTATGGCAATCGGTGCGGTCATGTTTCCGGGTATGGCTTCGGCCGGGTCTGCTGCAACCGGTAACGGTGGCCTTCAGTTATGCCCTGGGGGCGTAGGTGGTACCGGGACAGCAATGGGGATTTCTTCGACCACCGAGGTGCTTTGCAATGGCGCCAACGGTTCCGCCGGGATGTCGTTTTCGTTGAATAACGGCGCAAGCACCGATGGCGCATGGGGTTTCAACGACGACGCCATCACCGCACGCATAACGGGCTACGACGACGGCCGTCTCATGCTCGTGGGTGGCGCGGGCATCGCGATGATGAATACCGCCTACATGAACGGTAACAACATCACCGGGCTGGCACCAGGCGCCGTGGCGGCGTCGAGCACGGACGCGGTGAACGGCTCGCAACTCTACAACACGGCGAACAGCGTCACCGCGGCGCTGGGTGGCGGAACGACGGTGAGCAAGGACGGTACGATCACGGCGCCGTCTTATGTCCTCGGCGACGGTACTTACACGGATGTGGGTAGCGCGCTGGAGGCCATCAATACGGCCACTGGAGAGCTGGCCAACGCGTCGAAGTACATCAAGGTGGTTTCGACGGCGGACCAGGCGATGGCAGGCGGCGCCGAATCGATTGCCATCGGCGGCGCTGCGCTTGCTACGGGCGACAACTCGCTGGCAATCGGCTCAGGCGCGACTGCGGCGTACGACAACTCGATTGCCATCGGCGTGAATGCGAAGACGGACGCACCCAATACGCTGTCGGTCGGCAGGCGCGGTGCGGAAATGCGCATCACTAACGTGGCGGATGGCATCGACACAAGCGACGCGGCGACAGTGGGGCAACTGGGCGCGCTGCAGGCGGAATTCGCTCAACAGGCAAGCGGTATGAGAGCGCTGTTGATGGATCCCTCGCCGCTGCTCGACACCACGCCGGTGACCAACTACATCGCGGTGAGCCCGAACGTGACCGGTGGCACGGAGACCTCCGCCTCGAACCACCTGAACGCCATGGCAATCGGGCCGACGGCGGAGGCATCGGGCATCAATGCACTGGCCGTGGGCGCTGGCTCTGGCGCCGGTCACCACGGTACGACAGCGGTCGGCTCGAACGCAGGTGCGCTGTCGGTCAACTCCACCGTCGTCGGTACAGGCGCAACGGTCGGGGCCCTTTCCGATAACTCGTTGTCGATCGGCTACAACGCCCGCTCGATCAATCCCAACGCGACGTCGATTGGCTCGTTCGCGAGCGCATCAGCGACGGGCTCTGTCGCGATCGGTTATAACGTCTTCGTGACGCCAGCCGCTACGAACGCGATGGCAATCGGCGCCAACGCATCGGTGAGCCAGGCGGGTTCAATTGCGCTGGGTTACAACTCGTTTGCGGATCGCGGCAACGCAGTCTCGGTGGGCAATACCTCGACGCAACGTCAGATCATCCATGTGGCAGCCGGCACGAAGGCTACCGATGCGGCTAACGTCGGCCAGTTGAGCGGCGTAACGGCAGCACTTGGCGGTGGCGCAGCCGTAACCTCGACTGGTGCGATTCAGGCGCCGGCCTATACCGTTGGCGGTCAGACCTACTCGGATGTCGGCTCTGCCATTGCGGCGGCCGCAAGTGACGGTTCCGCCAATGCGGTGCAGTACGACACGAGCGCGCACAACAAGGTTACGCTGGGCGGTACAAGCTCGACCACGCCGGTCACGCTGTCGAACGTGGCGGCCGGGGTGGCGAAT
>NZ_JBWQQI010000019.1:0-189032 GCF_056619545.1 Paraburkholderia sp. SSBN10T | reverse complement strand
CCCGAACGTCGACTTCTACTCGGGCATCGTACAGCGCGCGCTGGGCATCCCGACCTCGATGTTCACGTGTATCTTCGCGATGGCGCGTACGGTGGGCTGGATTGCGCAGTGGAACGAGATGATCGCCGATCCGGAGCAGAAGATTGGCCGTCCGCGTCAGTTGTTCGTCGGCGATACGCCGCGTGAAGCGAAGCCGCTGTCGGCACGTTAAGCGGCTGCTGGTTTTCGTGCAGCCTATGGCGGTTTAGGCCGCTGTGAGTTGAGCTGCTGCGGTTAAGGAAACGCCCCAACGGGTTGAACGTTGGGGCGTTTTCATTTTCGGACGACGAAAGCGTTAGCTGGATTACACCTTGTTTCGGGCCTTCGCCGCCTGCCTTGCACGCGGCTTTATCTGTTCCAACGACGGCGGCCGCGTTTGCAAGCCTGGCTGGGTATCGGCCTGCGGCACATCCCCGTGCGTCTCGAAGAAACGCCGATACGCGCTCGGCGTCATTCCACGTGCCGACAGAAACAGGCGATTGAAATTGGCGAGATTGGGAATCCCCGATTTGGCGGCGATGACCGAGATCGGCCATGCCGTATCGGTGAGTTGCCGTGTGGCGTAGCTGATTCGCAGACGCGTCAGGTGACGCCCGACGCTTTCGCCGACATGCTGCACGAAATGACGATGCAGCGAGCGTTCCGACAGGTTGGCGACTGCGCAGAGATCGGTAACCCGCAGCGGCTCGTTAAAGCGCCGGTCGAGCAGGTCGAGCACGCGGTTCAGACGTTCGGCCTCTGATGCGGCGGCGCCCGGGGTGGGCCGGGGCCTCGACGCAGGAGCAGCCTCTCGGGATTCGCTACGCCGGCCCCCATCCAAATGTGCGCTAGGCGATGCGAGCGGCTCCGCAACCGCCTCTGCCAGTTGCACCAGAATCTCCAGCACTGCCGCTAGCCGCACTCGCGGCTCGACATCCAGCAGCGCCTGAACCTTCCCCCGCACCAACGCCGTCGAGTCCTCGCCGAAACGCAGGCCCGGCGCGCCTCGCCGCAAGAGCTTACGCAGCGGCGCGAACTCGGGGCAGCAATCGGCCAGCCGCCGCGCCCAGTCGCCGCTAAACCAGACCACGATCGCCACTTCAGGCTCACGTGTATCGATCGACTTGATCGACGCCCACGTATGCGGCATATCCGGCGGCACCAGCACGAGATCGTCGCCGGCATAGTCTGCGATATGGTCGCCGACGAAGCGGCGGCCGCGGCTGTTCATCGTCAGCGTGAGTTCGTACTCGGGGTGGTGATGCCATTCGAACGGAATCTGTGCGATCTGCCGGTGATAGACCCGCACCGAACAGCTTTCGGGGATCGTGACGCGTTCGTATTGGGGTTTCATGGTGAGCACCCGGCCGCGAAGGAGGATGCGGCGAATGTCTGAATTGTATCGATAGTTGGCGGAAATGGATGTCTTGTGGGGATCGAGGCTGCCTAATCTAGCGGCAGAAGCTGTGCATATAGCCCACCCTCACAATCCCAGCAAAACGTAGGAGACAACCCATGCCGCTGATGATCGACAACCTGCCCGAGGCGATCCGTACGACCAAACGATCGCTACGTGCCGCATTGCCCAACTACGCACAGGTATTTCGCGAGGTAGAGGGCGCTATCCGGCAGCAGGTCGACGCAATCCACCGCGACCGCAATCGGGAGCACGAGGCCATCCCTGTATTCGACTACAAGTCGATCGTCTCTCACGACGTGGACCCGCGCACCATCGAGCAGATCAAAAGCCGCGGCGCCTGTGTCGTGCGGCGAGTGTTCGATCCAGCACAGGCAACCGACTGGAATGACGAAATCGCGCAGTACGTCGAGGCTAACCGTCTTGATGAAAAACTCGCCCGTCGCGCGGAAGACAAGTATTTCGGTACCTTGTCCTCGAGCAAACCGCAAATTTACGGCGTGTACTGGTCGAAGCCGCAGGTCGCCGCGCGACAATCCGAACAACTAACCAATACGCGGGTGTTTCTGAACCGCCTGTGGCGCGCAGAAAGCGAAGGTCGCCGGCATTTCGATCCTGAGCGTGTGCCGGTTTACGCGGACCGCATTCGCCGTCGCCCGCCGGGGTCGGAATCGCTCGGTCTTTCTCCCCATGTCGACGGCGGTTCGGTCGAGCGCTGGCTCGATCCGAATTTTCGCCAGGTCTATCGGCATGTGCTATCGGGCAACTGGCGCGCCTACGATCCGTTCGACGCCGCCTTCCGTCCCGACGTGCAGGAGATTCCATCGCCCGCCGTGTGCTCGATGTTCCGCACGTTCCAGGGCTGGACCGCGCTGACCCTGCAAGGCCCCGGCGACGGCACGCTGCAGCTTATCCCCATCGCGAATGCGATGGCCTATGTGGTGCTGCGCGCGCTGCAAGACGACGTTCCAGACGACGAACTGTGCGGCGCACAACCGTCCCGCGCGCTGTCGATCAAACCGGAATGGCACAGCCTGCTGCTCGAAGCGGTGACGCCAATTCCGCACATGATGCCGGGTGACGCGGTGTTCTGGCACAGCGATGTCGTGCATTCGGTGGAGGACGTCCATCGCGGCAGCGGCTACAGCAACGTGATGTACATCGCGTCGGCGCCTTGGTGTGCGAAGAACGAAGGGTATCTGCGGCGGCAATTGCCCAGCTTTTTGCGCGGCGAGAGTCCGCCTGATTTCCCCGCAGATCACTTCGAAACAGACTTCGTTGGGCGCGCGGGGGAGAGCGATTTGACGACACTCGGCTGCGCACAAATGGGCTTTGATTTACAGCGTTGATTTTATGCAATTACTCGGAGCGGCACGCATGAGACTAACGGGCCATGCGTGCCGTCTGTGGCCTATCGGCCCGCAATAAATGCACCACGCACGCAGTCCCCATTACCCAACTTCCGTTTGCCGGGTGCCACCGATACAGGTATTGCTACTACCACTCAACTCCCTGTTTTTTATCGGTTTTTCCCTTGTTCCATGGGCCAAATCGCGGATCTGCGTGGCATAATCAATCGCACACGGCTTGCCCGCAGTTACCACTACCCCCGCATACCATGGCACAGACTCTCTACGACAAATTGTGGAACACGCACGTGATCCACACGGAAGAAGACGGCACGACGATTCTCTATATCGACCGTCACCTGCTGCACGAAGTCACCAGCCCGCAGGCCTTCGAAGGCCTGAAGCTGGCTGAGCGCCCGGTATGGCGTATCAGCGCGAATCTGGCGGTGTCCGACCACAACGTGCCCACCACAGACCGCAGCCATGGCATCGCTGATCCGGTGTCGAAGCTGCAAGTCGACACGCTCGATGCGAACTGCGACTCGTACGGCATCACGCAGTTCAAGATGAACGACCTGCGTCAAGGCATCGTGCACATCATCGGGCCGGAGCAGGGCGCCACGCTGCCGGGCATGACGATCGTCTGCGGCGATTCGCACACGTCCACGCATGGCGCGTTCGGCGCGCTCGCGCACGGTATCGGCACCTCGGAAGTCGAACACGTGCTCGCCACGCAAACGCTCTTGCAGAAGAAGAGCAAGAACATGCTGGTGAGGGTTGAAGGGCAACTGCCGCGCGGCTGTACCGCGAAAGACATCGTGCTCGCCATCATTGGCAAGATTGGTACGGCAGGCGGCACGGGCTACGCCATCGAGTTCGGTGGCTCGACGATCCGCGCGCTCAGCATGGAAGGCCGTATGACCGTCTGCAACATGGCGATCGAAGCGGGCGCACGCGCCGGCATGGTCGCCGTGGACGACACCACCATCGAATACCTGAAGGGTCGCCCGTTCTCGCCGGAAGGCGTGGAGTGGGAGCACGCGGTCGAATACTGGAAGCAGTTCAAGTCGGATGACGGCGCGCAGTTTGATCGCGTGGTTGAGCTGAACGCAGCGGAAATCGTGCCGCAGGTCACGTGGGGTACCTCGCCGGAAATGGTGACCGCGATCGACGGTCGCGTGCCGGATCCGGAGCGCGAGAAGGATCCGGTCAAGCGCGACGCGATGGAACGCGCGCTCAAGTACATGGCGCTCGAACCGAACCTGCCGATCGAATCGATCAAACCGGACAAGATTTTCATTGGCTCGTGCACCAACGCTCGCATCGAAGACTTGCGCGCAGCAGCGTACGTCGTGCGCAAGCTGGGCCGCCGCGTGGCGCCGAATATTCGTCTCGCGATGGTTGTGCCGGGCTCGGGTCTGGTCAAGGCGCAGGCCGAGCGTGAAGGTCTGGACAAGGTCTTCACCGAGGCAGGTTTCGAATGGCGCGAACCGGGCTGCTCGATGTGCCTCGCCATGAATGCGGACCGGCTGGATCCGGGCGAGCGTTGCGCGTCCACCTCGAACCGCAACTTCGAAGGGCGTCAGGGCGCGGGTGGCCGCACCCACCTCGTGAGCCCGGCCATGGCAGCGGCTGCGGCCATCGAAGGCCACTTCGTCGATATTCGCAAGCTCGGCTAAGCCGGCGCGATCCTGTTTCGATTTCACCGGCGGCGCTCCTTGTGTCGCAGCCGCCGGTCTTTACTCTGGTGGGTGATGGGCCATGGATAAATTCATCGTACATACCGGCGTCGTGGCGCCGCTCGATCGCGAGAACGTCGACACGGACGCGATCATTCCGAAGCAGTTCCTGAAGTCGATCAAGCGCACGGGTTTCGGTCCGAATGCATTCGACGAATGGCGCTATCTCGACCACGGCGAGCCGGGGCAGGACAACTCGAAGCGTCCGCTGAATCCGGACTTCGTCCTGAACCAGCCGCGCTATCAAGGTGCGTCGATCCTGCTGGCGCGCAAGAACTTCGGCTGCGGCAGCTCGCGTGAGCACGCGCCGTGGGCGCTGCAGCAATACGGCTTCCGCGCGATCATTGCGCCGAGCTTCGCCGACATCTTCTACAACAACTGCTTCAAGAACGGCTTGCTGCCGATCGCGCTGACCGAGCAACAGGTCGATCACCTGTTCAACGAAACCTATGCGTTCAATGGCTTCGAGTTGACTATCGACCTCGAAGCGCAAGTCGTGCGCGTCGGTGGCGGCACGGAATATCCGTTCGAAGTGGCAGGCTTCCGTAAGTACTGCCTGCTGAACGGTTTCGACGATATCGGCCTCACGTTGCGTCACGCCGACAAGATTCGTCAGTTCGAAGCGGAGCGCCTGGCGAAGCAGCCGTGGCTCGGCCACCGCATCGTCGGCTAAGCGCGCGCTTTATGCGTTAGCGCGTTTGCGTGCCCAGGTCTAAAAGAAAACAAATCAAGGAAATTCGCATGAAGATCGCAGTGTTGCCCGGCGACGGCATCGGTCCGGAAATCGTCAAGGAAGCCGTCAAGGTTCTGAATGTGCTCGGCGAAAAGTTCGAGCTTGAAGAGGCGCCGGTCGGCGGCGCGGGTTATGAAGCCAAGGGTCACCCGCTGCCCGATTCGACGCTCGCGCTGGCCAAGGAAGCCGATGCGATCCTGTTCGGCGCCGTCGGCGACTGGAAGTACGACTCGCTCGAGCGCGCCCTGCGCCCGGAGCAGGCCATTCTGGGGCTGCGCAAGCATCTGCAACTGTTCGCGAACTTCCGCCCGGCGATCTGCTATCCACAACTGACGGCGGCCTCGTCGTTGAAGCCGGAAATCGTTTCGGGCCTGGACATCCTGATCGTGCGCGAACTGAACGGTGACATTTACTTCGGCACGCCGCGCGGCGTGCGCGAGGCGCCGGACGGTTTGTTCGCCGGCGCGAAGGAAGGCTTCGACACAATGCGCTATGCAGAGCCGGAAGTCCGCCGTATTGCCCACGTCGCGTTCCAGGCGGCGCAAAAGCGCAGCAAGAAGGTGACCTCGGTCGACAAGGCCAACGTGCTCGAAACCTCGCAGTTCTGGCGCGACGTCATGATCGACGTGTCGAAGGAATATGCGGACGTCGAACTGTCGCACATGTACGTCGACAATGCGGCCATGCAGTTGGTGAAGGCGCCGAAGTCGTTCGACGTGGTCGTCACCGGCAACATGTTCGGCGACATCCTGTCCGATCAGGCTGCCATGCTGACGGGTTCGATCGGCATGCTGCCGTCGGCGTCGCTCGACAAGAACAACAAGGGTCTGTACGAGCCGTCGCACGGCTCGGCACCGGATATCGCCGGCAAGGGCGTGGCCAATCCGCTTGCCACTATCCTGTCCGCCGCGATGATGCTGCGTTATTCGCTGAACAAGGCCGAGCAGGCTGATCGCATCGAAACTGCGGTGAAGAAGGTGCTGGAACAAGGCTTCCGCACCGGCGACATCCTGACGCCGGGCTGCCAGCAGGTCGGCACGGTGGCGATGGGCGATGCCGTCGTCGCAGCGCTTTAAGGTTGTTGCGATTGTGCTGGTCAAAGCGCCGCGAAATGCCGCGGCCCGCAGTGAGTTACGGTACTGAGTTAGATGTGCAGTGACGTGCGAATGGGCCGCAATCCGGCCCGTTCGCACGCAAAAGTGGCCAATCCGGCCGCTCAAATCCGGTTTTCGTGTAGACTGCTGCGATGGCGACGATTCCCCAAATCACCTCGATTTCTAACCTCCACGGCAAAACGGCCCGTGTGGTTAAGCTCGCCATTGCCAGCAAAACGCTCATTAAAGCGATTACCCCGAAAACGATCACGATTCGCTGATCGTCCGTCGTGCCCGCCCATCTTCCCCGCGCGGTCACTGCGGGCAAAGATGCGGGGAAGCCTCCACTCGAAGGGTAAGTGTCATGAACGTAGGTCTCGTAGGTTGGCGCGGCATGGTCGGCAGCGTCCTGATGCAACGTATGCAGCAGGAAGGCGATTTCGATCTGATCGAACCGGTGTTTTTCAGCACCAGCAACGCAGGCGGCAACGCGCCGTCGTTCGCGAAAAACGAGACCAAGCTCAAAGATGCGTCGAGCATCGAAGACCTGAAGAAGTGCGACGCCATCATCTCCTGCCAGGGCGGCGACTATACCAATGACGTGTTCCCGAAGCTGCGTGCAGCGGGCTGGAACGGCTACTGGATCGACGCGGCTTCGTCGCTGCGCATGAAGGACGACGCGGTCATCATTCTCGATCCGGTCAATCTCGACGTGATCAAGAACGCACTCGTTAAGGGCCAGAAGAACTTTATCGGCGGCAACTGCACGGTCAGCCTGATGCTGATGGCGCTGGGCGGCCTGTTCCGCGAAAACCTCGTCGACTGGATGACGGCCATGACGTATCAGGCCGCCTCGGGCGCGGGCGCGCAGAACATGCGCGAATTGCTGCAGCAAATGGGCACGCTTAACGGTGCGGTGAAGGACGAGCTTGCCAATCCGTCGTCGGCGATTCTGGACATCGACCGCCGCGTGCTGGCCGCGATGAACAGCGATAGTATGCCGACCGATCACTTCGGCGTGCCGCTCGCCGGCTCGCTGATTCCGTGGATCGACAAGGATCTCGGCAACGGCATGTCGAAGGAAGAGTGGAAGGGCGGCGCGGAAACCAACAAGATTCTCGGTAAGCCGGCCATGGGCACGCCGGGTTCGATCCCGGTGGATGGCCTGTGCGTGCGGATCGGCGCCATGCGCTGCCATTCGCAGGCGTTGACCATCAAGCTGAACAAGGATGTGCCGCTCGACGAGATCAACGGCATCCTCGCGTCGGCCAACGACTGGGTCAAGGTCGTGCCGAACGAGCGCGAAGCATCGATGCGCGATCTGTCGCCCGCCGTGGTGACGGGCACGCTGACGGTGCCGGTCGGACGCCTGCGCAAGCTGGCGATGGGCGGCGAATATCTGTCGGCTTTCACGGTTGGCGACCAGTTGCTGTGGGGCGCTGCTGAACCGCTGCGTCGGATGCTGCGCATTCTGCTCGACAAGTAAAGTAAACTACGCGCCTACGACGCGTAAAAACTCAAAAAGCGTCGCGCTTGCGCGGCGCTTTTTTCATTGTGTGCTCCAAAAATCTTGTCTCAATTCAACCGCAAACAAGGGCTGAGCGCTGACGCGCCTGTGGTCCCAATGACCGTTCGACTCTCTTCCCTTTACGCCGTGTCACGCGACGGCGTCTGCCAGATCGCGGCTGCGGCAGCCCTCGCCTTTGTCCTGACCGGCGCCAGCGGCGCCGAGGCGGCGAGCGCCGACGCAACCGCGAGCGCGCCGGCGGCCGCTTCGGCGCCGCTCGCGGCCGGTAGCCAGTACACGGTTCGTCCTGGTCAATCGCTCAACGACGTGGCGGTGGCCGCCACCCAGTCGCACGACCGTGCGACGCTGGCGCGTGCCTCGAAGGCCTTGTTCGATGCGAATCCGGGTGCGTTTATGTCGCACGATCCGAGCCGCTTGCGGCTCGGGGCCGTGTTGACTGTGCCGGAACTGGACGCAACGGGTGCGGCCGTGGGAGCTTCGGGTGCTGCAGGGGCGTCGGGGACGGCTAGTGCGGCCGCTTCGGCGACTACAGCGACTACAGCCACCACAGCGGGGACCGCGGGCGGCGTTGCGACCGCGCTCAGCGCCGCGTCGCAGTCGGCTGCCGTGCCGGCGAACACCGCGAGCGCTGCGGTGCTCGCCACGCCGGCTGTTACCGGCCCGGCGAGTGCGCCGCTCCAGGCGAGTTCGGCAGCCGTGGGCGCCGTCGCCAGTGCCAATGCGCCGGCCGCCGGTAGCGCGGCTGCTACGGTTGCCACTGGTGCCGTGGCAGGGGCTGCGTCCTCGCCTGCCGGCGCGGAGCTGACGGCCGCATCGGCCGCAATGTCCGCGTCGGCAGCAAGCGGTGCGCATGTTTGGACGGGCGCGATCCAGCCTTCGGCTAGTGCGCCGGTCGCGGGTGCTTCGACGGCGCTGACGTCGCCGTCCGCTACGGCGTCGGTTGGGCAGGCTCCGACTCAGGTCTCCAGTTTGCAGCAGTTGCTGGCCCTCAAAAACCGGGTGCTGATGGAGTTGCAGAAGCACGGCATCGGGGGCAAATCCGCGCAACCGTCCCAGGCGGGCGGTGCGGCTACGGCGGGTGGCCAAGCCGTGGCGGCCGCCGGCTCCGGTTCGCCGGGTAATAACGCAATGGCTAATTCGCATGCGGCGAGTGGCGGGTTCGACTTGTCGCCGGAGAACCTTGGTTTTGCTGCGGCAATCGGCGCGGCTGCCGTTGCTTTGCTGGCGGCCTTGGGACTGCGCCGGCGGAAGAATCGTTTGGCGGCAGCGGATGTGGTGGCCACGCCGCAGGCTGAGGAGATGGCGGGGCCTGAAACGGTGATGGAGCGCGATAACGTCGCGCCGCACGAAGGCGCTGATACGCCTGAATCGCCGGTCTCTGAGGAACGCGCGGCGCGCGAAGATGCGGCGCCCGGTGGCGTTGCGTCCGAGATAGCAGAGCGCGAGGCGGCGGAACGAGAAGCTGCAGCACATGAGGCCGCTGAGCATGAGGCAGTAGAACGCGAAATAGCGGCCCGTAAGGCAGCAACGCAACAGGAACAGGCAGGGTACGAATCGGCAGCGGACGAGGCCGGTGCTGCGCATGAGGTAGCAGCACGCGAAGCGGCAGCCCGCGAAGCGGCGGCACAAGAGGCAGCAGCGCACGAAGCAGCAGCGCAGGAAGCAGCAGCACAAGAGGCCGCAGAACGCGAAGCCGCGCTGCGCGGCTCGCCTGAACTCCCTACCTTCCCAGCCTCCGAGCCGAGTTGGGCGGAAAGCCCGCTCGCCCCCGCCCCGCACCCGTTCGACGACGCAACGGCGGCCACCAGCCACGTCGCGTCCGCAGAACCCGGCGCGGATGCCTTACCGCTGCCCGCCGAGTCCGTTCCGACGGCCGAGCACCCGGCCGATCAAGCCCCCGCTGACCCGCGCCAATGGAATCAGGCCCCGGAAAGCCATCCGTCCGAGGGAACCGCCGAGCCGCTTGAAAGCTACAACCCACCGCAGCCGCAGATCGATTTCGGCACCTCGGCATTGCATGGCGAACCGCAGGCGGAACCGCCTTTCAGCCACGCTCCCGCTCAGCCGTCGTTCGACCACACGCAGGACCAGCAGCCGGCACCCACACCGCCAGAACCCGAGGCGCAGTGGGAGCAGCCAACGTTGCCCGACGCGCTCGAACGCATGCCGTACCTCCATCAGGCCGCGCAAGAACCTGCTGCGTCGCATTTCGCCGACACCGAGCCGTCATCGGAGCAGCTATCCGCTGCTGCCCCGACCGAGCCCTCCGCACCGAGCGGTTTCCCCCGTGAAGCCGTCGATGCGTTCGGCAGTCTCGAGCTGGGCTTGCCGCCGCGCGTCGAGCCGGCCGCTCCGGTGACGCCACCAGCCTCGCTGTCGACGCAGCCGGTGGTCGAGCCCGAAATCACAGCACAGCAAGCGGTTTCGCCGCAAGCCGCTGAACCCCGCCATGCCGCCGAGGAAATCGCCGCAGGTACCGCGGGCGCGGCGGCGGTCGCCGGACTGGGCGCGGCACGTTTCGGTGCGCTCAATCTCGACTTCGATCTCGAATTGCCGCCGAGTCCGGCGCAGCCGTTGCCGACGTTCACGCCGCAAGATCTGGTTCGAATTGCCCGCAACAAGCTTGACCTGGCGTCGGAATACATCGAACTGGGTGACCTGGCGGGCGCGCGAGCGCTGATCCACGAAGTCATCGAAGCGAACGACGACGCGACGCGCGCCCAGGCGCGCGCGCTGCTGTCGACGCTGGCGCCGCTCTCGTAATGCCCGCCGTGACGCGAATTGCGCTAGGAATCCAGTACGACGGTTCGGCCTTTTGCGGCTGGCAGTCGCAGCCGCACGGCAAGACGGTTCAGGACGCGCTCGAACGGGCGTTGCGCGAATTCGCGCAGACGCCGCTGCAGACGGTGGTGGCCGGCCGAACGGACACCGGCGTGCACGGGCTGGGACAGGTCGTGCACTTCGACACCGAACTCGACCGCACGGATTTCTCGTGGGTGCGCGGCACCAACGCGTTTCTGCCTAAAACGGTCGCGGTGCAGTGGGCGAAACCGATGCCGGACACCTTCCACGCGCGCTTTTCGGCGTTCGAGCGAACCTATTACTACGCGCTGTATGTCCACCCGGTGCGCTCGCCGATGCTGGCCTCCCGTGCCGGCTGGGTGCATACGCCGCTCGACGTCGAGGCGATGCGCGCCGCAACCGCGTACCTGATCGGCGAACACGATTTCTCCGCGTTTCGCTCGTCGGAATGCCAGGCGAAGACGCCAGTCAAACATCTCTATCAGATCGACGTGCGGCAGCAGGGCGATTTCATCCACTTTCGCTTTCGCGCCAACGCGTTCCTGCATCACATGGTGCGCAATCTGATGGGCTGTCTCGTGGCGGTCGGACGGGGGCGTCAGCCGGCGGCGTGGATGGCCGAGGTGCTGGCGAGCCGTGATCGCAATCACGCCGCCCCCACTTTCATGCCCGACGGCCTGTATCTCGCGCAGGTGGGCTATCCTCAGGAATTCGCGGTGCCCGCTGCGCAGCCAGGTAGTGTGCCGTGGAGTACCGTATGGAGCGAGTCACCGCAATCATGAATGCAACCATCGTGAACCAGCCGGCCGCCGCCGGCGCGTCCCAGCAGCAGGGCGTCACCCGGGCCGCGGCCCCCCATCGGACCCGCATCAAGTTGTGCGGGTTATCGAAGCCAGAGGACGTGGCGCATGCCATCGACCTCGGCGCGGATGCGATCGGCCTCGTGTTCTATCCGCCTAGCCCGCGTTCGGTCAACGTGGGCCAGGCGCTCGAACTGGTGCGCGACGTACCGCCGTTCGTTTCGGTGGTGGGTCTGTTCGTCAACGCCACGCCGGACTGGATGAGCGAGGTCGTCAGCAACGTCCCGCTCACGATGCTGCAGTTCCACGGCGACGAGACGCCCCAGCAGTGCGAGGCGCTCGCCAACGTTGCGGGTTTGCCTTGGTTGCGCGCCCTGCGGGTTGGGGCTGATACTCAGCAGGCCGATTTGGTAAAATCGGCGCTTAACTATGCAGCAGCCAGCGCTCTTCTGTTCGACACCCATGTCGAAGGCTATGGCGGCGGCGGGAAGGTTTTCGATTGGTCACTTATTCCAGCAGAGCTCGCGCGTCGGGCCGTTTTGAGTGGTGGGTTGAACGCGCAAAACGTCAGTGATGCGATTCATCGCGTGCGCCCGTACGCGGTCGATGTCTCGAGCGGCATCGAAGTAGCGGGCGCCAAGGGCGTCAAAGATCACGCCCGGATGGCGGCGTTCGTACGCGCGGTGCGCGCGGCGGACGCAGAGTGATTCCGCCGGAGCAGGCTTCGCACGAAGCGGCCCGGCACACTGAGAAGAGTGACACCATGTATAACTTGCCCGATGAACGTGGCCATTTCGGCCAATTTGGCGGCGTGTTCGTCGCTGAAACACTGGTCCACGCACTTGACGAGCTGCGTGAGGCCTACGAAAAATTCCAGAAAGACCCCGAGTTCATTGCTGAATACGAGCGTGAGCTGAAGTATTTCGTTGGCCGTCCGTCCCCCATTTACCACGCACAACGCTGGAGCGAACTGCTCGGCGGCGCTCAGGTGTTCCTGAAGCGTGAGGATCTGAACCACACCGGCGCTCACAAGATCAACAACGTGATTGGCCAGGCGCTGCTCGCCAAGCGCATGGGCAAGCCGCGCGTGATCGCGGAAACCGGCGCGGGCCAACACGGCGTGGCCACGGCTACCATCGCCGCGCGCTTCGGCATGGAATGCGTGGTCTACATGGGCTCGGAAGACGTGCGCCGCCAGGCCGCCAACGTCTACCGCATGAAACTGCTCGGCGCCACCGTCGTGCCGGTCGAATCGGGCTCCAAAACGCTGAAGGACGCGCTCAACGAAGCGATGCGCGACTGGGTCACCAACGTCGAAAACACCTTCTACATCATCGGCACCGTTGCGGGGCCGCATCCGTACCCGATGATGGTGCGCGATTTCCAGCGCGTGATCGGCGACGAGTGCAAGGTGCAGATGCCGGAACTGGTCGGCCGCCAGCCGGACGCGGTGATTGCCTGCGTGGGCGGTGGATCGAACGCGATGGGCATCTTTTACCCGTATATCGACGACAAAGACGTCCAGTTGATCGGTGTTGAAGCGGCCGGCGACGGCATCGAGTCGGGCCGCCATGCGGCTTCGCTGATCGGCGGCAGCCCGGGCGTGCTGCATGGCAACCGCACGTATCTGCTGCAGGACGAAAACGGCCAGATCATCGAGACGCATTCGGTCTCGGCGGGTCTCGACTATCCGGGCGTCGGCCCCGAGCACGCCTGGCTGAAGGAAAGCGGCCGCGCGCAATACGTGGGCATCACCGACGAAGAGGCGCTGAAGGCGTTCCACGACTGCTGCCGGATCGAAGGCATCATTCCGGCGCTCGAATCGAGCCATGCGCTGGCCTACGCGGCCAAACTCGCGCCGACTTTGCCGAAGGACAAATGCCTTCTGGTGAACCTGTCGGGTCGCGGCGACAAGGACATGCACACGGTCGCCGAGCGATCGGGTATCACGTTCTGAGCGCCGCGACGATGCGCGACGAGTTCGACGAGCCGCAACCGGCCAGCGACAGCGCCGAGGCTGGGACGGCCGAGGCCACGATGGCCCACGCCGAAGCAGCCCAGGCCGAAGCCTCCAGGGCGCCCGCATCTGCGCTTTCGGCTGCTTTGCCTGTGGTGCCGACCGGTATTCGGCTGTTGAACCGCGATTTTCTGACCGATGTGGCGAACCTGCCGGATGGTTCGATCGACCTGATCCTTGCCGACCCGCCGTATGGGCTCGGCAAGGACTACGGCAACGACTCCGATATGCGCTCGGGCGACGACTTTATCGCCTGGACGCGTAGCTGGCTCGAGCTGGCGATCCCGAAGCTCAAGCCGTCCGGTTCGCTGTATATCTTTTGCACGTGGCAGTACGCGCCGGAAATCTTCTGCTTCCTGAAGACGCGTCTGACGATGGTCAACGAGATCATCTGGGACCGGCGCGTGCCGAGCATGGGCGGCACCACCCGCCGCTTCACGTCCGTGCACGACAACATTGGCTTTTTCGCGGTGTCGAAAGATTACTATTTCGACCTCGATCCCGTCCGCATCCCGTACGATGCCGCCACGAAGAAGGCGCGTTCGCGCAAGTTGTTCGAAGGCAGCAAATGGCTCGAGCTTGGCTATAATCCGAAGGATGTCTGGTCGGTGTCGCGACTGCATCGGCAACACGCCGAACGCGTCGACCATCCGACCCAGAAGCCTTTGGAAATCGTCGAGCGCATGGTGCTCGCGAGCTGCCCGCCGGGCGGCCGCGTGCTCGACCCGTTCATGGGCAGCGGCACCACCGCAGTCGCCTGCGCGCGTCAGAAGCGCGAATTCGTCGGCTATGAAATCAATGAAAGTTACTGCGCGATAGCGCGTGAACGCGTCAGCGCGGCCGCACAGGCTGCGCCAAACGAAACCATCGCGCCCGTGGCATCTGTGGCTGCTGAAACCTGAGCGAGGCGCCTTGAGGTGTCGATTGGTGCCGAACGGCATCGAACCGCGCCGAAAAATGGCCTTAACCGCAGCAAGTCGCAACGAACGCGCAGTTGACTATTTTCGAGAAAATTTCCATGTCCCGTATCAAGAACACATTTGCAGCACTGGCTGCGCAGGGCAAGAAAGGGTTGATTCCGTTCATGACGGCTGGCGATCCGGACCCGGCTCGCACCGTCGAATTCATGCACGCGCTTGCCGCTGGCGGCGCGGATGTGATCGAACTCGGCGTGCCGTTCTCCGACCCGATGGCTGACGGACCGGTGATCCAGGCGTCGTCGGAGCGCGCGTTGGCGCATGGCGTCTCGCTGCGTCACGTGCTGGCCGACGTGAAGCAGTTCCGCGAGCGCGACGACAAGACGCCGGTGGTGCTGATGGGCTACGCCAACCCGATCGAGCGGATGGGCGTCGAAGCATTCGCCGCGGCGGCGCAGGAAGCTGGTGTGGATGGCGTGCTGGTGGTGGACTACCCGCCTGAAGAGTCCGTGATTTTCGCGGAAAAGATGCGCTCTGCCGGTATCGATCCGATTTTCCTGCTGGCACCCACCTCGACCGACGAACGCATCGCGGAAGTCGGAAAAATCGCCAGTGGCTACGTCTATTACGTGTCGCTCAAGGGGGTCACCGGAGCGGCAAATCTGGACGTTTCCAGCATCGCGAGTAAAATCCCGGCCATCAAGTCGCGCGTCCCCCTGCCGGTGGGCGTCGGTTTTGGCATCCGGGACGCCCAGACGGCGCGCTCGGTGGCCGAAGTCTCCGATGCCGTCGTGATCGGCAGCCGTATCGTCCAATTGCTCGAAAAAGCCGCGCCGGAGACGGCCGCCGAGACGCTCACGCGTTTCATTGCGGAAGTCCGCGAGGCGCTCGACAGCATTGGCGCGACCGCCCGATAACCGTTACTTTTTGTCTGCTGTAGGCTTGCGGCGGGGCTTTGTCCCCGCCGTCGCGCGTACTGGAGACCCTGGAAGGAATCAACATGAGCTGGCTCGACAAGCTGCTGCCGCCCAAAATCAAGCAAACCGATCCGAAAAACCGTAAGGGGATTCCGGAAGGCCTGTGGATCAAATGCCCGTCGTGCGAAGCGGTGCTGTACCGCAACGACGTCGAGGCCAATCTGCACGTTTGCCCGAAGTGCGACCATCACATGCGCATCGGCGCACGTGAGCGGCTCGACGGCCTGCTCGATCCGGAAGGCCGCTACGAAATCGGCCAGGAAATCGTGCCGGTCGACGCGCTCAAGTTCAAGGACAGCCGCAAATACCCGGATCGCCTGAAAGAGGCGATGGAAGAAACCGACGAAACCGATGCCATGGTCGTCATGGGCGGCGCGATTCACACGCTGCCGTGCGTGGTTGCCTGTTTCGAGTTCTCGTTCATGGGCGGTTCGATGGGTTCGGTGGTCGGCGAGCGCTTCGCACGCGGCGCGCAGAACGCGCTCGAACAGCAAGTGCCGTTCATCTGCTTCACCGCTTCGGGCGGCGCACGGATGCAGGAAAGCCTGTTGTCGCTGATGCAGATGGCCAAAACCACCGCGATGCTGACCAAGCTGTCCGACGCCAAGCTGCCGTTCATCTCGGTGCTGACCGATCCGACCATGGGCGGTGTTTCGGCGAGCTTTGCGTTCCTGGGCGACGTGGTGATCGCGGAACCGAAGGCGTTGATCGGCTTTGCCGGCCCGCGCGTGATCGAACAGACCGTGCGCGAAAAGCTGCCGGAAGGCTTCCAGCGTGCCGAATTCCTGCTGACGAAGGGCGCGGTCGACATGATCGTCGACCGTCGTAAGCTGCGTGAAGAAATCGCTCGCCTGATGGCGTTGATGTCGCGCCAGCCGGCCGACGCGGTGGCCTAAGCTAACAACGCCAACGCAACCGCCGGGCAAGCGCTTGCCTTGATGCCGTGCCTCGTGGCCCGGCAAAAGCGCGGCAAGAGCATCGCAGGATAAAAACTCAGAGTAAAAAGCGCGCCGCGAGAGATCATCGAGCGGCGCGCTGTCATTTCCGGGATAATCGCGGTCTCTCGCGCAATCTCGTCACACCGCCTGACCGACGCATCCGATGACCACATTCCCCACTCTCGACGCGTGGCTCACGCACCTTGAATCCGCGCATCCGGTTGGTATCGACATGGGACTGACCCGGATCGGCAAGGTGCGCGACGCACTGCAACTGACGTTCGACTGCCCGGTGATTACGGTGGGCGGCACCAACGGCAAAGGCTCGACGTGCGCGATCCTCGAAGCGATCCTGCTGCGCGCCGGTTACCGGGTGGGTTGCCACACCTCCCCGCATCTCCTCACGTTCAACGAACGGGCGCGGGTGAACGGCGAAGTGGCGAGCGACGCCGATCTGCTGCCGCATTTTGAAGCGGTCGAAGCGGCGCGTCTGAGCCTGGCCGAGCCAGTTTCGCTGACGTACTTCGAATTCACGACGCTGGCGATCATGCGTCTGTTCGCTTCCCGTGGACTGGACGCGGTGATTCTAGAGGTGGGCCTCGGTGGACGCCTCGACGCAGTCAACATCCTCGATACCGATTGCGCGATCATCACGAGCATCGATATCGACCACACCGAATACCTCGGCGATACGCGTGAAAAGATCGCGTTTGAGAAAGCCGGTATCTTCCGCCCGGGCAAACCGGCGATCTGTGCCGACCCGGTGCCGCCCCAGACCCTGATCGACCATGCCGCGGCGATCGGCGCCGATCTATGGCTCTTTGGCCGCGATTTCCGCTACGAGGGCCAGGCGGGCAGCGAGCGCCAGCAGTGGAGCTACGTGGGCCGCACGCTGCGCCGCTCGGCGCTTGCGTATCCGGCGCTGCGGGGCGCGAACCAGCTGATCAATACCTCGGCCGCGCTGGCGGGCCTCGAAGCCCTGCGCGACCGTCTGCCGGTCTCTGCGCAGGACATTCGCCTCGGTCTGGCGAACGTCGAACTGGCGGGCCGCTTCCAGGTGCTGCCGGGCAAGCCGGCCATCGTGCTCGACGTTGGCCACAACCCGCATGCCGCTGCGGTTTTGGCGCAGAATCTCGGCAACATGGGCTATTTTCCGTACACATACGCGGTCTTTGGCGCGATGCACGATAAGGACATCGCCGGCGTGATCGATCACCTGAAGGGCGAGATCGCCCACTGGTGCGTGACCGACCTGCCGACCCCGCGCGCGGCATCCGCCGCGTTTCTGGAGTCGACCTTGCGAGAGTGCGGCGTCACCGAGGGTCCGGATAGCAGTGTCACGTGCTTCGCGTCGCCTGCCGAGGCTTTTCAAGACGCGCTAAAACGCGCCTCGGAGAATGATAGAATCGTGGTCTTCGGCAGTTTCTATACGGTAGCCGGTGTGATGGCCTATCGTAAATCGCAGCAACACTGAACGGGCGGCAGCCTCGAACCAAGCGATTCATGGGAATTTTCTCGTTCGGCAAGAAAGACGATACGCCTACCCGGCGTAGCGCAAACACCAGTTCCACCCGGGCCGCCCGAGGCGAGCGCGTGGAGCGGCGAAGCCGCCGCACGGAACGGCCTGACGCTGATGCAATGCTGCTCGACCCTACGTTGCCGGAAAAGCAGCGCGCGCGTCGCCGCTTGGTCGGCGCGATCGCCATGGTGGTCGCAGCCGTGGTGATCCTACCCATGGTGCTGGACTCGCACCCGAAGCCCGTCACTGACGATATCTCGATCGATATCCCCAACCGTCCGGCGCCCAAAGCGGCCGCCCAGGATGAAGACACCCAGGCAGGTGTCGCGCCCGATAATCCGGCCCCAGACAGCACGAATAGCACGGTCGCAGCCTCCGGCGTAGCCCAGGCTCCGGCAGCGCCTGCTACGGCGAATGCCACGGCACAGCAGAGCCCGGCCGCTGCGCCCGCGCCGACTGGCAAGAGCAGCAAATCGCAAGCGCCTGCTATGGCCGCGAACAAAGCGCCTGCCGCGCCGACCCAGGCGCCCGCTCCAGCCAAACCCGTGAAAATGACGCCCGCGCCTACCCAAAGCGCAGCCAACACGGCCGCGACCCCGAGCAATACCGACGCAGCCGCCGCGGATGCCGATTCCGGCACGCCGGCCTCGCCGCCTGGCAGCCGTTTCGCGGTGCAACTGGGCTCGTTCCCGGACGACGCCAGCGCGAAAAACTGGGCAGCCAAGTTGAAAGCGACCGGCGTACCCGCATATACCGAACGTAGAAAGCAGGCAGACGGCACGACTCGTACGCTGCTGCGCGCGGGCCCGTTCGCCGACCGCGCCGCTGCGTCGGCCGCGATCGCGAAGGTTCGCGAAGCCGGTCTGACGTCGGGCTCGAACAACGGCTCGGCGCAGTAAGTCAGCGATGTTCACTGCCTTCGACTACGCTGTAATGGCGGTGATCGGTTTGTCGGCTCTGCGGGGCACGTGGCGCGGTTTCTTGTCTGAGATATTCGGGCTGATCGGCTGGGTGGCGGCGTTTTTCATTGCCTGCTATTTCGTCGGCTATGTGGTGCCTTATATGCCGGCCAGGTGGCCGGGCGGCGCCCTGACCCAATGGCTGCTTGCCTTTGCGCTGCTGGTGGTCGGCGTGATGCTGGTGGTGGGCGTGGCCAACGCGCTGCTGAGCCGGCTCGTGCAGGCATCCGGTTTGAGCGGAGTGGACCGCTCGCTGGGTTTGATGTTCGGCCTCGTCCGCGGGGTCATCCTGGTGCTGGTTCTGGTCGCCCTCGCAGGCCTGACCGAACTGCCCCAGCAGGAATTCTGGCGCAACGCCTTGCTGCGGCCCTACGCGGTCCAGGGCGTGCACGAACTGAAACCGCTGCTTCCCGAGACGCTCGCGGCTTACGTCCATGTGTGACGAGTCGGGCGCTCAATAAGAAGCACGCAGGACATCGGCGCGACCCGGATGCTTCCCCGGCACCGGCCGCCGTTAAGAATCTCGTACCTTTGAAGGACATGCCATGTGCGGCATCGTAGGCGTAGTTTCCCAATCCCCGGTCAATCAGCTGATCTATGACAGCCTGCTGCTCCTGCAGCACCGCGGTCAGGACGCAGCCGGCATTGCGACGGCGAACGGCAGTAATTTCCACATGCATAAGGCCAACGGCATGGTGCGCGACGTGTTCCGCACGCGCAACATGCGCAGCCTGCCGGGCACCACCGGTATCGGCCAGGTGCGTTACCCGACGGCCGGTTCCGCGTCGAGCGAAGAAGAAGCCCAGCCGTTCTATGTGAACGCGCCGTTCGGCATCATCCTCGCTCACAACGGCAACCTGACCAACTGGCAGCAACTGAAAGACGAGATGTTCCGCGTCGATCGCCGCCACATCAACACCAACTCCGACACCGAAGTGTTGCTCAACGTGTTCGCGCACGAACTGCAACTCTCCTGCTCCGGCCTGCAACTCGATCCGAACGCCGTGTTCAAGGCGGTCTCGGGTGTGCACCGCCGTGTGCACGGCTCGTATGCGATCGTTTCGCTGATCGCCGGTTACGGCCTGCTGGCCTTCCGCGATCCGTTCGGCATTCGCCCGCTGTGTCTCGGCAAGCAGGAAACGGCGCATGGCGTGGAGTGGATGGTGGCGTCGGAATCCGTGGCGATCGAAGGTATCGGCTTCGAGTTCGTGCGCGACGTGGCGCCGGGCGAAGCGATTTTCATCGACGTTGACGGCAATCTGCACTCGCAGCAGTGCGCGACCAACGCCAGCCTTAACCCGTGCATCTTCGAACTCGTGTACCTCGCGCGTCCGGACTCGGTGCTCGACGGCGTGCCGGTCTACAACGTCCGTCTGCGCATGGGCGATTACCTGGCCGAGAAGATCCGCCGCGAACTGCCGGATGTGCCGATCGACGTGGTGATGCCGATTCCCGATTCGTCGCGTCCCGCCGCCATGCAGGTCGCCAAGAAGCTGGGCGTCGAGTATCGCGAAGGCTTCTTCAAGAACCGTTACGTGGGCCGCACCTTCATCATGCCGGGCCAGGCGATGCGCAAGAAGTCGGTGCGCCAGAAGCTTAACGCCATGGCGATCGAATTCAAGGGCAAAAACGTACTGATCGTGGACGACTCGATCGTGCGCGGCACCACTTCGCACGAAATCGTGCAGATGGCGCGCGATGCCGGCGCGAACAAGGTGATCTTCGCTTCGGCAGCGCCGCCGGTGAAATTCCCGAACGTCTACGGCATCGACATGCCGACGCGCGGCGAACTCGTTGCCCACGGTCGCACGGATGAAGAAGTCGCGCGCATGATCGGCGCGGATCATCTCGTGTACCAGGACGTCGAGGCACTCAAGCAGGCCGTGCGCGACACCAACCCGGCGCTGAAGGAATTCGAAGCTTCGTGCTTCGACGGCAACTACATCACCGGCGACGTCACAACCGAGTACCTCGACCGCATCGAAATGGCCCGTCTTGCGCCGTCCGCGCAATCGGACCGCGACGCTGCCAGCGAAGCGATGGAAGGCGGTGCGGCGCGTTCGCAACTGCACCTGCAGTTGTCGGTGGAGTAACGCTGGCGCGTATCTGGAGTCTCGCCGGGAATGGCGCGTGCGGGCCATGCACGCCACGCGCCACGCATGTTAGGATGATGGCTTGCGTCGATTTGATCTCAGCTTGCGGACGCGGGGCAACCCAAAACAGCTAAAGCGAACGGTGGAAATGTTGCAACCGTCCGCCGCCGCTCCAGCTTTCCCCCGCACATGAAGCCCGCTTATGCCGACGCAAAGCGGGCTTTTTTGTTGCCGGCGCGTTTGACGTTCAGCCTGACGATGAACGCCGGGCGCCGGTCTGGAAAACGTGGCAACACGTGACGACACGTGGAAAATGGAACTAGAACCGATATGGACGACTCCCTGAACTTCGACACCCTCGCGGTCCGCTCGGGCACGCTGCGCAGCGACTTCAACGAGCATTCGGAAGCGATTTTCCTGACGTCGAGCTTTGTGTTTGCAAGCGCGGCGGATGCGGCCGAGCGCTTCAAGAATTCCGAAGACTATTACACGTACTCGCGCTTCACGAACCCCACGGTCACGATGTTCCAGGACCGTCTGGCCGCGCTCGAAGGCGGTGAGGCGTGCATGGCGACGGCCTCGGGCATGAGCGCGATCATGTCGGTGGTGATGTCGGCGTTGCAGGCGGGCGATCACCTCGTGAGCTCGCAGAGCCTGTTCGGTTCGACGCTCGGCATGTTCTCGCAGATATTCAGCAAGTTCGGCATCACGACCACCTTCGTCGATCCGACCGATCTGGACGCGTGGAAAAACGCCGTGCGCCCCGAAACGAAGATGTTCTTCCTCGAAACGCCGTCGAATCCGCTGACCGAAATCGCGGACATCGAGGCGATCGGCAAGATTGCGAAGGCGTCGAACGCGTTGTTCGTGGTCGATAACTGTTTCTGCAGCCCGGCGCT
The DNA here is from genome assembly GCF_056619545.1 of Paraburkholderia sp. SSBN10T. Taxonomy (NCBI): domain Bacteria; kingdom Pseudomonadati; phylum Pseudomonadota; class Betaproteobacteria; order Burkholderiales; family Burkholderiaceae; genus Paraburkholderia; species Paraburkholderia sp. SSBN10T. The sequence goes on along the minus strand of NZ_JBWQQI010000019.1, from coordinate 167,233 downwards.
GCAGCAGCCGCTGAAACTCGGCGCGGATGTCGTGATGCATTCGGCCACCAAGTTTCTCGACGGCCAGGGTCGCGTGCTCGGCGGCGCGCTCGTCGGCTCGAAGCAGTTCATCATGGAGAAGGTGTTTCCGTTCGTGCGCAGCGCTGGTCCGACATTGTCCGCGTTCAATGCGTGGGTGCTGCTCAAGGGCATGGAAACGTTGTCGTTGCGCGTCGAAAAGCAGTCCAGTAACGCGCTCGAAATCGCGCGCTGGCTGGAAGCGCATCCTGCTGTGAATCGTGTGTTCTATCCGGGGCTGGAGTCGCATCCGCAGTACGCGATTGCGAAACGCCAGCAGAAAGCGGGCGGCGCGATTGTCTCGTTCGAGCTGAAGGGCGACACGCCCGAAGCGCAGCGGGCGAACGCATGGCGCGTGATCGACAGCACGCAGATCTGCTCGATCACCGGCAATCTCGGCGATACGCGCACCACGATCACTCATCCGGCGACAACGACGCACGGCCGCATCACGCCGGAAGCGCGGGCGGCAGCGGGCATCACGGAAGGGCTGATCCGTCTCGCGGTCGGGCTGGAGAACGCGGCCGATATCCGCAACGATCTGGCGCGCGGTCTGGCGGGCTAAGTCTTAGGCCGCTATCGGGTCAATGGCGCAGCGAATCCTGGCGGTTATTGGGTCAATGGCGCAGCGAATCCTGGTGGTTATTGGGTCAATGGCGCAGCGAATCCTAGTGGTTATTGGGTCAATGGCGCAGCGTGCGCCATTGACCGGGCGCGAGGCCGAAGCGTCGCGTAAAAGCGTGCGTGTAGGCGCTCTGATCGCCGAAGCCGACTTCGAGCGCGATATCGGTCAGCGAGCGCCGCGGGTCGGCGAGCAGCGTGATTGAAGTATCGAGCCGCAGACGCTGCAAATAGCGATGCGGTGTTTCGCCGAACGCATCGATGAACAACTGGTGAAAACGCCGCATGCCGAAGCCACAATGCGTGGCGAGATCGGCAATGCGCAACGGCTCCGACAAATGCGCGCGCAGCCAGCGGTCGATGCGTGCGAAGTCGAGACCGGCGCCGGGTGCGCCATCGAATATCGCGGATTGCGTCGTGCCGGCATCCGCCAGCATGGCCGCGCACAAACGCGCCGCCGCATCCCAGTGAAAGCGCCGTTTGCTGAGATCGTCCGCGGCCTGCATGCCGCCCGTCGCGCGGGCGGCAATGCTATGCACAAGCTGCGTCAGCGAAGCATCCACGCTCACCGCGCGGGCCCGGTCGAACAAACGTTCCGGCACCGCCAGCGACGCCGCAGGCAAATCGAGCACCAACTGCCGGTTCTCGCCGACGCCCGCATAGTCATGCTGCGCGCCGGCGGGGATCAGCCACGCCGAACCGGAGTCGATCTGCTGGCCGACCCCGTCCACGGTCATCACCATTGCGCCGTCGAGCCCCAGCACGACCTGATGAAAGTCGTGCACGTCCGACGCTTCGATCGCGCCATAACGGCGCAACGACACGCAGGGGGCGGTGAGGGCCGCGTGGCTCACGTGCGAACCTGCAGACCTTAGACGTCGAGCAGTTCGACTTCGAACACCAGCGTCGCATTCGGCGGAATCACGCCGCCTGCGCCGCGCACGCCATAGCCGAGTTGCGGCGGAATCGTCAGCTTGCGCACGCCGCCCACCTTCATGCCCTGCACGCCCTCGTCCCAGCCCTTGATGACCATGCCGCCGCCCAGCACGAACGCGAACGGATCGTTGCGGTCCTTGCTGGAGTCGAACTTCTGGCCGTCGGTCAACCAGCCGGTGTAGTGGACGCTGACGGTCTGGCCGGCTTTCGCTTCGGCGCCGGTGCCTTCGGTCAGGTCTTCGTATTTGAGGCCGGATTCGGTAGTCACGGTCGACATGAGTTGCTCCTTGAGACAAGTCGTAAAAACCGACATTGTAGGCGTGTTGAGGTTGTATCGCCCAGAACACCGGGTTCTGCCAAGCCTTCCGGTGCGTGAGCGAAGGACTGCGACGCATGGATGACCCACCTGCATCCTGACTCGCGAAGGAGCATGCCTATAATGGGGACTCCATTTATCCATGCACTGCCTGAGAGGGCCTAGATCGTGACAACGTCTTCCACCGGAGCCGGCGGCGGCCAGCAGTTCGCTTCCGGCGCCTCCTTGTCCGAACGCACCGCGCATCTATGCGCGGAGGCTGCGCTGTTCATGCGTGATCACGTCTTGTCGCTGGTGTCGCACGACTTGCGCAGCCCGCTCAACGCGATTCATAGCTGGGCGTACGTGCTCGAGCGCAAGCTCGACGCCAACGACCCCGCCGCGCAGCGCGCCATCGGCGGCATCCGCAGCGGCGTGGAGCAACAGGTCAAGCTGCTGGAGACACTCGTCGATACGACTCGCGCCGGAACCCGTAATCTGGCGCTCGCGCGTGAACCCTTTGCCTTGCAGGCCTTGTTTTCGGACTCCGTAGACGAAGTTCGCGCCGGACTCGCAAGGGCGCGCGGCGTGTCGGTGGCGTTCGACTCGGCGCTGTCCACTGAACAGTTCGGCGGCGACCGCGAGCGTCTCGCGGCGGCTCTGTGGCTGATGCTCACGTTCGCGGTCGAAGCGAGCGCGGACGCCGGGAAAGTCACGCTCGCCTCGAGCGCCGACGCCACCGCGTGGAACGCGGTTGTCAGCTTCGATGCAACCCTTGCCGCGCTCGACGATCCGTCCTTGCCGCATCTGCTCGAACCGTTCGCGCGCACCCAGGCGCGCACGCCGAGCGAAGCGGGCCGGATCGCATGGGTACTGGCGCTGTGCAAGCGCGTGGCCGAAGCTCACGGCGGCTCCTTCGAGCAAAGCGAGATGCAGGATCGCCAGCCGGCGACGCTTGCGCTGCGCATCCCGCTCGTCGCACCCTAACAGGCAAAGGCGCGCACGACGGGCAACGCGTCAGACGGTGGAAATATTCCACCGGCCGCCGTAAAAACTTTCACATTGCTTTCACCTCTATACTGACAACTTTTGTTGCCGGAGCCCTTTCTCTTGATTCAGGTCGTCGCCCTTATTGGTGCGTTGTTGCTCGTTGCCCTCAACGGGTTTTTTGTTGCGGCCGAATTCGGCCTGGTGAAGCTGCGGCAAACGCGCGTGCAGAGTCTGGCCGCGCAGCACGGCGTGCGCGGCCGCTTGCTGGCGAAGGTCCACGGACATCTCGACGCCTATCTGTCCGCCTGTCAGCTCGGCATCACGCTCGCGTCGCTGGGCCTCGGCTGGATCGGAGAGCCGGCCTTCGCGGACCTGTTGACGCCGGTATTCCGCGTGCTGGGGATCGAATCGGAGAAGCTGATCCACGGCGTCTCGCTGTTCTTCGCGTTCTCGTGCATCTCGTTTCTGCATATCGTGGTGGGCGAGCTGGCGCCGAAGTCGCTCGCGATTCGCCAGTCGGAGAAGGTGTCGCTGTGGGCCGCCACGCCGCTCTACGGGTTCTACTGGGCGATGTATCCGGCGATCTGGGTGCTCAACACCAGCGCGAACGCGGTGCTCCGTCTGGCGGGTCTGACGGCCGATCACGGCGGTGAGGCGCATTACTCCACCGAAGAACTGAAGCTCATCTTGCGCGGCCGCCATGCCAGCGTCGCAAGCGGCATGAGCGCGACCGAAGGCGCCTATAGCCAGGACGAATGGAACACCATCGCGCACTCGCTGGATTTCTCGCGCATGACGGTCTCCGATCTGATGCGGCCGGCCTACGAGATGGTCGGACTGCGGCGCGATCTGCCGTTGCGCGAGAACATGCAGGTGGTCGCACGGCATCGCTTCAGCCGCTATCCGCTGTTTGAGGACAGCTCAGGCGAGCGCGTGGCCGGCATGATCCACCTGAAGGATCTGCTGCTGGCGCGCCACGCGGGCAGCACGCTCGACGATCTCTCGAAGTATGTCCGGCCGGTTCAGTACGTGAAGCCGGACATGCCCGCGCTGGAACTGTTCCGGCGCTTTCGCAAGGGCGCGCCGCACCTGGCGCTGGTCGGTCACAAGAACGCCGCGCCGATCGGCTTTCTGACGCTCGACAATCTGCTTGGCGCGCTGGTCGGGCAGATTCACGACGAGTTTCGCCAGGGCGATGCCGACTGGACCCGGATGGACGACGGCACGCTGATGGGCAAGGGCAGTTTGCCGGTGGTGTCGCTGGAGCGGGCGCTCGGGATCGATATCGATGAAGGCCGGGCCGAATCGGTTGGCGGGCTGGTGATCCAGGCGCTCAACGATCTGCCGACTGAAGGCCGGCGCGTCGAGTTCGATCGCTTCGATATCGTCGTCAAGAAGATGAAGGGGCCGCGCATTCTGCTGGTGCGCGTGTATCCGAAGCGCTTCGACGACGAAGGCGGTTGAGCGGCGCCGACGCGGCCGCGTTGCTTGCTTACCTCTGCCACACGTCGTCTTTCACCAGACATATCCCCCGGTTAAAATCCTCGCCCAACACCATCCGGGGGCGACATGGGTTATCTGCTTGTACTGGGCGTAGGGCTGTTGGCGGGCATGCTGGCCGGCGTGATCGGCACGGGCTCGTCAATGATGCTGATGCCTGTGCTGGTCACGTTGTTTGGACCGCAGCAAGCCGTGCCGATCATGGCGATCGCCGCGATCATGGGCAATTTAGGCAAGATCCTCGCGTGGTGGCGCGAAGTCGACTGGCGGGCTTGTGCAGCGTATTGCTCGACTGCGGTGCCCGGCGCCGCGCTTGGCGTGCGGACCCTGCTGGCCTTGCCGCCTCATGCAGTCGAACTCGCCTTGGGTGTGTTCTTTCTCGCGATGGTGCCGACCAGGCGCTGGCTTGCGCGCCGTTCCGTTCAGTTCTCGCTGCTGCATCTGGCGTTGATCGGCGGCGTGGTCGGATTTCTGACCGGCATCGTGGTTTCGACCGGGCCGATCACGGTGCCGGTTTTCATGTCGTATGGCCTCGTGAAAGGCGCGTTTCTGGCAACGGAAGCCGCAGGTTCGCTCGCGGTGTACGGCACCAAGGTGGCCGTGTTCAAGCACTTTGGCGCGTTGCCGCTGCATGTGGTGTTCGACGGCCTGATTACCGGCTCGGCGCTGATGGTGGGCTCGTTTGCGGCACGTTATGTGGTGGTGCGGATGAGTCCGCGCACTTTCAAACTGGTGGTCGACGGGTTGATGCTGTCGTCGGGATTCTCGCTGTTGTGGGCTGCCGGGCGGTAACCATGGCGCACGCCATGGCGCGGGCAGGCAGCCCAGGCAACCGGCGTCGGATTATCGGAGCCGCATGTACGCATGCATGCCAATTCGTGACGAGCGTTCAGGCCCGCGGCACCCCATCCTCGACCAGCACCGCCACCGGCATCGTCGCCAGCGCGTCGCGCAGATAGAGCACGCCGTGGTCTTCGACCTTGGGCGCAGCCGTGCTCATCCAGTCGAACAGCGCGCGCGATGTCAGCTCGCTGGGTATTTCAACCGCTGTATCGCCCCAGCGCGCCGCATCGACGAGCGGCAAGTCATTGCCCTCGTCGAGCAGGCACGCCGCAAGGCGGGTGACGATGACGACAGCCCAGGCGTTCCCGTGTCTTCGCGCAAACGCGACCACATGCGCCGCGTGCTGGCCCTTCACCGCGAGCGGCACATATGCGCCTTCGCTCAACAACGCCGGCAGATGCGCACGCAACGCCAGCAGGCGCTGCACGATCGCCAGCTTCACACGACCGCTGCGCCAGTCGGGCAGAAAGTCCGACGGCGGCGTCTCGACCAGCCACGCCTGACGCTGCGCGAAATCGACCGGACGACGGTTGTCCGGATCGACAAGGCTGAAGTCCCACAACTCGGTGCCTTGGTACAGATCCGGGACGCCAGGCGACACGAGCCGCAGCACGGTCTGCTGCAAGCTGTTGATCGCACCGGCCCGGCAAATTCGTGCAACCAATGCCGAGAGTTCACGCAGAAAACCGTCGCGCCGTTGCGGCGCGAGGATATCGAACAGGAAATCACGGCATGCGTTCTCATACGCTTCGTCGGGGGCGAGCCAGGAGGTGCGCAGTTTCGCTTCGCGCAGCGCCTTCAACTGCCATTGCGCGACCCGCTCGGCGAGTGCCTTGACGCCGGCTTCATCATCGGGCGAGAGAGGCGGCGGCCAGCAGCCCACCAGGGTTTGATACAGCATCGCTTCGGCGCCTGGGCCTGGCGCCCAGGTATGATCGAGGCTGTTCGCACTGCCGTCGAGCGCGCGGCGCTGCGGCGCGTTCAAGGTCGACCATGCGCGTAGCGTCGCGCTCCAGTCGTGGGCGATTTCGCTGAGCACGGCGAGACGGGCGCGCACATCTTCGCCGCGTTTGTGATCGTGCGTGGCGGTCGCCAGCATCGCGTGCGGGAAGCGCCGCGCCCGTTCGAGATTGGCGGCATGAAACTGCTCGACCGAAAGCGCAAACTCGCCTAGGTCCGAACCGACCTCGTTGCGCGACAACAAGCGGCCGTAGCGATAGCACGCTGTGTCCTCGACCGCCTTGGCGGCCACTGGCGCGGTTAGCTGCGAAAACAGCGTTTGCGCAGTGCGCCGCGACGATCCCGCGTGATTGAACGGCATGTTGTTCGAACCCGGCTGCGTACTGGCGGCTGTGCGAGCCGGCGTGGCGTCGTCGGCCGCGCTGCCGCCTAGCCAGGCGTCGACCTGTTCCAGCACGGCATGATCGGCAGGCGAGAGCGCTTGCTTCGCGCCGGCCAGCGCCTGCTTGAAATAGACGTTGTCGGCTTCGGTGCGCAAGCCGTTCTGCGGATAGATGCGATAAACCGGGAAATGCACGACCAGTTCGGCCAGCACGCGCCGTAGCGCGGTGAACGTAAAGTCGCGTGTGGTAATCGAATCGCGTGCGATCCGGTGTAACGCGCGTGCTGCGCGGTCGAGTTCCGCCGAGAGGTTTTCCGCCAGAATCTTGCGCCGTGCCAGCAGTGCTTCATCGGCGAAGCTCGCGCTGCGTCCGCTCAACTCGGCCCATGTCGCGGCGAGCGGTTCGGCGCCGGCCGGATCGTGCAGCAGCGCACCCACGTCGGTCATGAAGTCGTAGCCGGTCGTGCCATGGACCGGCCAGTCGTCGCGCAACGGTTCGCCGCGGCCGAGGATTTTCTCGACCACCACATACGGCTCGTCTTCGCGCAGATCGTTGAGCCGTTGCCGTAGCCGCTGGCAGTATTCGCGTGGCTCGGCGAGGCCGTCCACGTGATCGACGCGCACACCGTCTATCACACCTTCTGCGTAGAGGCGCAACGGCAGCGCATGCACAGAGTCGAACACCTCGGGCCGTTCGACCCGTACGCCCGCGAGCGCGCTGATATCGAAGAAACGCCGCCAGTTCACTTCGTCCGACGCCGTGCGCCACCAGGCAAGCCGGAAATGCTGGCGTTCGAGCAGGCGATGCAGACGGTCGCGCGTCACCGGCTCACTCGGTGCATAGTTTGCCAACGCGATTTCGATGGCCGCCATGCCGTTCTGCGCGACAAACTCGCGCAGCAACTCGCGTGCTTCGGCGGCACGTGGCTGGTCCGCGGGTTGTGTGGTCAAGCCTTGGAAACGCTCGCCGAGCGCGCTCAGATCCGCGCGCTCGGCGCTTTGCAGGATCGACGCGTAATCGATGGGACAGATGGGGCCCACATGAGGTCCATAGCTCATGTAGAAGCATCCCGTTGCCTTGGCGAAGCGCAATTCGATCCGGCCAGCCGCAAGCTCGTCGCCGTACGATGCGCCCAGGCACGGCATGAGCACCTTGCCGCGCAATGCCGGATCGGGCGAATGCCAGTCAATGTCGAAATGCCGCGCATACGCGCTATGACGTCCCCACTCGAGAATATCGAGCCACCACGCGTTGCTCGATCCGCTTACGCCCATGTGATTCGGCACCACGTCGACAATCAGCCCCATGCCGTGTTCGCGCAGCTTCCCCGCCAGCCGCTTGAGGCCTGCTTCGCCGCCGCATTCCGCGCTGACCTGGGTGTAGTCGACGGTGTCGTAGCCGTGCCTCGAACCGGGCTCGGCCGTCGTCACCGGCGATGCATAAAGATGGCTGACGCCGAGCGCGGCGAAGTATTCGACGTGCGTGAGCGCGTCGTCGAACGTAAAGCCCTTGTGGAACTGGAGCCGGAGTGTGGAGCGCGGGACGGTCATGGTGTGTCGGGCCCCGAAGAAGCGGTGGCGGAATCGGCAGCAGAACGGGACGCAGCCGCCACGCTGCGCGCCCGTTCGACTGCGAGCAGGCGGTCGCTGAAAGCCGGCTCCTGAAACAATTCGTCGACCGTTAGCGCGAGGCGCCGCCGCCAGTTCGGATGCTCGTCGATCGAGCCAGGCAGATTCGGCTGCTCTTCCAGCGCGAGCAGGTCCTCGAGCGGATAGGTGACGAGCGGCGCCGGTGTGGCGGCGACGAAGGCAAGCGCTTCATCCACGGGGGCGCTCTCGGGCGGCGGCGCGGGCACATCTCTCGGGGCGACGCCTGCTTGCTGGAACGCTTCCCACAGCAAGGTGCGATCTTCCGCGCGCTCGGCCTGCGCCACTTCGACCGGATCGCGGCCATCGGCGCGCGGCAAGGTCTGGCCGATGCGATTGCGCCAGGTGATGTCGGCGCCGCGCCACCAGCCGGTGACGGTCGGCAAGTCATGCGTGGTAGTCGTCGCCACTGCATTGCGGTCCCATCGTTGCGGCGGCTTGAAGCCCCTGCCCCACTCGCTGCCTTCGAACCACAGTACGCGAATGCCCGCCATGCCGTGTTCGTCGAGCCGTTCGCGAAAGCCTGGCGGCACGGTGCCGAGATCCTCGCCGATCACAATCGAGCGGTGCCGCGACGATTCGAGCGCGATCAGGCGCAGCATGTCTTCGAGCGGATAGCGCAGATAGGCGCCGTTGCGCGCGCTTTCGCCATCCGGTACGAGCCACAGACGGCGCAGACCGAGGATATGGTCGATACGGACGCCGCCCGCGTGAGCAAACGCTGCGCGCAGCATGTCGATGAACGCAGAGAAGCCCTGAGTGCGCATGGCGCGCGGCGAAAAGGTGGTGAGCCCCCATGCCTGGCCAGCCTGGTTGAACAGATCCGGCGGCGCGCCGACCGAGACGCCTTGCAGCATCTCGTCGCGATACGACCACGCGTGACTGCCGGCGCTGTCACAACCCACTGCAAGGTCGGCGATCAGGCCGACCGCCATGCCCGCCTCGCGGGCTGCGCGCTGGGCATCGGACAAACCCTTGGCGGCGAGCCATTGCAGGAACAGATGAAACTCCACTTCGTGCCGATGCGCGTTGGCAAACGCTTCGACTTCCGCACTGCGCGGGTCGCTCAAGGACTCGGGCCAGTTGCGCCAGTGGCCGTTGCGCTCCGGCTGGGCAAGTTGCACCGCCTGCAGCGCCTCGAAGCGCGCGTGGTCTTCCAGCGACCGGCCACCGCGTACGCAGAATGCGTTGAATTCGAGCGCGCGGGGGGCGTCCTGCGCCCGGTCATGCACGCAGAACTGTTCGAACAACGTGCGCAACACCTTGAGCTTCAGTCTGACCGCCTGTGGCCAGTCGATCAGCGCGAGGCCTTCGAGTTGCGACCACGTTTCGCTCGCCCCGGCCGCATCGATCGCGGCGCGCGCAGCGTCCGCGCCAAACACGGCAGCGGCATCGATATGCGTGACGTTGAGCCACAAGCGCGACGACGGAGAATACGGACTGAAGCGTTCCGGCTCGGCGCTGAACATCGCATGCGTGGGGCTGACGGCAAGCGCGTGCGCGCCGCGCTGCGCGCTTTCAATCGCCAGGCGCGAGAGCGCGGAGTAGTCGCCAATGCCGCCATCGCCGGTGCGGCGCAAGCCGTAGAGCTGCGCGGCGATACTCCACATCGGCGGAGTGGGGGTGTCCTGCAGGGCCCGCCACGCATCGGCGACGGTATAGCAGCGCGGCGGCGCCACCGCGAGCGTGATGCGATGGTCGTTGAGGAAGAGCGTGTGATAGCCGGGCTCGTCGATGGGCGACAGCAGCGCCGCTTCGCCTTTGGGCGCAGTAAAGCGGCCATCGATCTGCGAACCGCTTTCGAGCTCGATCCGGTAGTGGCTGCCCGATTTGACCGCAGCCGCAGATAGCGCGATACCGCGTCCGCATTCGGCGGTCATCAGCGGCGGCAGTTTGCGGCCGGACAGTTCCGCTTCGAGCGCGGCGGCGCTCTGGCGCATCTGGGTCGCGCTGTTGCACGGCAGTCCCAGGCGTTCGAGCAGCACCGTCAGCGTGCGTTCCGGGATGTGCTGGGTAACGCCGTGTGCGTCTTGCCATTCAACCTCGAAACCCGCGCGGGCGGCGAGGCTGTCGATCGTGTCGGCGGGGCGGCGCGGGGAGTTCATGCGTGCCACTCCCGTTCGACGACCTTGCGCGCATCGTGCGTATGGGCGTACTCGCTGACGTCGCCGGTCAGCCATGCCACCAGCGTGTGAGGCGGCAGTACCTGCGCGCCGAGCCGGTCGCGGACGCGTGGCGGCGTTTCGAACACGATCATTCCGGCGGGCGTTTGCGGAAACGGCACGTCGGCGGCGCCCAGGTTGAGCGCAATGGCCAGCGTCTCGCCGTCGTCGAGCCGCCAGCGCGCGACCAGCGCGTTGGCGTCGCTGCCGTCCTGCGCGGCAAGCACGGTGGCGCCCAGCGCCTTCGAATGGGCGAGGCGCGGGGCAATCAGCTTCGCACGCACCGTGAGCGCGGATTTGTAGAAGTGCATCCAGTCGAGCCGTTCCTCGGCGTCAGGTTGCGCAGCGGTATCGGCAGGCGGCGACGATGCGGCGAAAGTCTGCGGTGCGTTCGGATCCGGAATCTGCGCGCGGCGCGTTGCGTCGCTGAAGGACGCGAAGCGGGCGAATTCGCGGCGCCGTCCTTCGCGCACGGCCTCGGCCAGGTCGCCGCTGTAATCGGTGAAGAACAGGAACGGCTGGTCGGAGCCGAATTCCTCGTCCATGAACAACAACGGAATCTGTGGCGACAGCAACAACAGGCCAGTGGCGGCGCGCAGCGCATCCGCTGCGCACAGCTTGCGCAGCCGCTCGCCGAACGCCCGATTGCCGATCTGGTCATGGTTCTGCAGAAACATCACGAACGAGGTAGGCGGCACATGCCCGCTCGGTTCGCCGCGCGGCTTCCCTTCGTGGATCGGCGAGGGCTCGCCCTGATACGCAAAACCTTCAGTGAGCACCCGCGCCAGCTTGCGGATCGGCTGATCGGCGAAGGCGTGGTAGTAGCCTTCGGTCTCGCCGGTCAGCAGCACATGCAGCGTGTTGTGCGCATCGTCGTTCCACTGGGCGTCGAAATGCGTTTCGAGCAGGCTAGTGGAGTTGTGCTCGTTTTCGAGCACCAGATGCACGTGACGCCCATGCCGCACCTTGGCGTGGATATGGTCCGAGAGTTCGCGCAGCCAGTCGTGATTGTCGATCGCGTGCACCGCGTCGAAACGCAGGCCGTCGAAGCGATACTCGTTGATCCAGTAGAGCGCGTTGTCGCAGAAGAAATCGCGTACCTCGGTGCGCTCGAAATCGATGGCCGGACCCCACGGCGTATGCGTATCTTCGCGAAAGAACGGTTTCGCGTACTGATGCAGATAATTGCCGTCCGGGCCGAAGTGGTTGTAGACCACGTCGAGAAACACGTTCAGGCCGAGGCCGTGCGCGGCATCGATCAGCGTCTTCAATTCATCGGGCCGGCCATAGGCCGAATCGGGCGCGTAGGGCAGCACACCGTCGTAGCCCCAATTCCGCGTGCCGGGGAAATCGTTCAACGGCATCAACTCGATGGCCGTCACGCCTAGCTCGACGAGCGCGGGCAAACGCTTCATCACGCCTGCATAGCCGCCGAGCGCGCCGACATGCAACTCGTACAACACGGTTTCTTCCCACGGCCGGCCATGCCAATGCGCATGCTGCCAGGTGTAGGCGCGTGGATCGATGACCTCGCTCGGACCGTGCACGTCCTGCGGCTGGAAACGTGAGGCGGGGTCAGGCACCGTCAGCTTGCCGTCGAGACGGTAGCGGTACAGGGTGCCCGCGCCGCCCTCGGCCTCGGTCTCGAACCAGCCGTTGCCGGTCGGCGTCATTTCGAGCATGACCGGGGCGCCCGGACCTTCGATCGCTAGCTGCACGGACTGGCAGGACGGCGCCCAAAAGCGAAAGCGCGTGCGCGGACTCGCGCTTGCGGCGCCGAGCAACTGCGCGCCGAACGGCAAGCAATGCGCATGATGGCGCGCATGAGGATCAATCGGACTCTCGGACATGATTCATCACCATTCGGTTTTGCTCCGCGCCCAGCATGACCAGGCCGTGAGCAGCCACTTCCACCTCCGGCACGGCGAGCAGGTGGGGCGGCGAATCGGGGTCTGCGGTATCCAGAAGCACGTGCCATTCCAGATGCGGCGCGGGCGGCGCGAAGCGCAAGGCGTCGCCCGACGCGTTGAGCATCATCAACAATACTTCCGTTTCGCCATGGCGTCCCGGACCCGCGCGGCGCAAGGTCAGCGCGCGGCCTTCCGGGTCTTGCCAGGCCTCGATGGACAAGGGCTCGCCGCGCTCGTCGAACCAGCCGATGTCGTACACGCCGGGCAGCACTTCACGGTCGCCGAACAGGAAACGCGTCTCGCGCAGCAGCGGATGTTGCTTGCGTAAAGCGATGACGCGCGACACAAACCCGCTCATCCGGCGACCTTCCTCCGAGCCTGCGCGTCCCCAGTCGATCCATGATAATTCGTTGTCCTGGCAGTACGCATTATTGTTGCCGTGCTGGGTGCGGCAGATTTCGTCGCCGGCCAGCAACATCGGCGTGCCGAGCGCGATGAACAGCGTCGTGACGAGCGAGCGCGCCACCCGGGCGCGGGTTTCGAGAATCGCCGGATCGTCGGTAGGCCCTTCGGCGCCCCAGTTCGAACTACAGTTTTCGTTATGCCCGTCGTTGTTGTTCTCGCTGTTTGCTTCGTTGTGCTTTTGCTCATAGGAGACGATATCGGCGAGCGTGAAGCCGTCATGCGAGGTGACGAAATTCACCGAGGCCCACGGCTTTCTGAAGCGGCGATTGAACAGGTCGGCAGAGCCCGTGAGGCGCGCGGCGAGATCGGGACGCAGTCCGGCGTCGCCGCGCCAGAAGCGGCGCACGGTATCGCGAAAGCGGTCGTTCCACTCGGCGAAACCGGGCGGATGATTGCCAAGTTGATAGCCGCCGGGGCCAATATCCCATGGCTCGGAAATCAGCTTGCGTTGCGACAGGATCGGGTCCTGGCGCAGCGCGTCGAAGAAACCCGAGCCGGGATCGAAGCCCGAATGTTCGCGGCCCAAAGTCACGCCGAGATCGAAACGGAAGCCGTCGATGTTGAATTTGGTCGACCAGTAGCGCAGCGAATCCATCACCATCTGCAGTACGCGCGGATGCGCGAGGTTCAGGGTATTGCCGCAGCCGGTGTCGTTGATATGGTGGCGCTCGTCACCGGGCACGAGGCGGTAGTAGCTGGCGTTGTCGAGACCGCGCCACGAGACCGTCGGGCCCATCTCGCCGCCTTCGCAGGTGTGGTTGTAGACCACATCGAGGATCACCTCGATTCCCGCCGCATGCAACTGGCGCACGGCGATGCGCATTTCGTCGAGCCGGTGCGTGCTGAGATACGACGGCTCCGGCGCAAAAAATGCCGCCGTGTTGTAACCCCAGTAGTTGCGCAAGCCGCGCTCCACCAGAAAGCGGTCGTTCAGGAACGCATGCACCGGCAGCAGTTCGACCGCGGTCACGCCGAGCTTTTGCAGATGCTCGATGAATTCCGGCGAGGCCAGTGCCGCAAACGTGCCGCGCTCGTGGGTTCGCAGTTCAGGGCGCAGCATCGACGCGCCGCGCACATGCGTTTCGTAGATGACGGTTTCGCCCCACGGCACATTCGGCCGGGTGTCGTGCGACCAGTCGAAAGCCTCGTCGATCACCACGCACTTCGGCATGGCCGGCGCCGAATCGCGCCGGTCGACGGACAGGTCGAGCCGGTTCGAATGCATCCGGTAACCAAACAGCGCATCGGACCAGCGGAATTGTCCAACCAGCTTGCGCGCATACGGATCGAGCAGCAGCTTGTGCGGATTGAAGCGGTGCCCGTGCTGCGGCTGATAGGGGCCGTGGGCGCGAAAACCGTAGGCAGTGCCGGGATGCGCATTAGGCAGGTAGCCGTGCCAGATTTCGTCGGTGCACTCGGGCAGCGTGAAGCGCCTCATCTCCTTGCGGCCGGTCGGATCGAACAGGCACAACTCAATCTGCTGGGCATGGGCCGAGAACACGGCGAAATTGACGCCGAGCCCGTCCCAACTCGCCCCGAGCGGGTAGGGCGAGCCCGGCAACAGCCGGTCGGGTAATACGTGCGACATGGTTCCCGTCCTTGTTCTGATTGGTCGTCTCTTAGCGGGGCGCTTGCTGCGTTCCTTCCTTACGTTGACTCAACGAATGCATCGGGGGTGGCTGCGAGCCACGTGTCTCAGGTGTCCGCGCGCAGCACGATCGTCGCGAGCGGCGGCAGGATCAGCGCGGCCGATTGCGGCTTGCCGTGACTCGCAACGTTCTCTGTGTAGATCAAGCCGGCATTGCCGACGTTCGACCCGCCGTACACGCTCGCATCCGTATTGAGAATTTCGCTCCAGCGTCCGGCGACCGGCATGCCGAGGCGGTAGCCGAGGCGCGGCACCGGCGTGAAATTGCAGGCCACGACCAGTTCGCGGCCGGCGCCGTCGACACGCCGGTAGGCGAACACGCTGTTCTCGCTATCGTCGCCAATCAGCCATTCGAAGCCGCCGGGTTCGCAATCGAGCGTGTACAGGGCGGGTTCGTCGCAGTAGAGCTGGTTCAGGTCGCGCACCAGTTTCTGCGCACCGTGATGCAGCGGATCGTCGAGCAGATGCCAATGCGGCGAGCCGTCGTGATCGAACTCCGCCATCTGGCCGAACTCGCCGCCCATGAACAGCAGCTTCTTGCCGGGGTGAGTCCACATGAAGCCGAAATACGCACGCAGGTTGGCAAAGCGCTGCCAGCGGTCGCCCGGCATCTTGCCGAGCAGCGAGCCCTTGCCGTGCACCACCTCGTCGTGTGAGAGCGGCAGTACGAAGCACTCCGAGTAGGCGTACACCATCCCGAAGGTCATGTTGTGATGATGGTAGCGGCGGTACACCGGGTCTTCATGCATGTAGTGCAGCGTGTCGTGCATCCAGCCCATGTTCCACTTGAACTCGAAGCCGAGGCCGCCGTCTTCGACGCGTGCGGTCACACCGGGCCACGCGGTCGATTCTTCCGCAATGGTGATGGCGCCGGGCACGCCCGGCACATAGCCGACTTCGTGATTCAGGCGCTTGAGAAAGGCGATGGATTCGAGGTTCTCGCGTCCACCGTAGATGTTCGGCACCCATTCGCCGGCCGCGCGCGAGTAGTCGCGATAGAGCATCGAGGCCACGGCATCCACCCGCAGGCCGTCCACGTGATAGCGCTTGAGCCAGGCCAGCGCCGAGGCGATCAGGAACGCACTGACCTCGTTGCGGCCGAGGTTGTAGATCATCGTGTTCCAGTCCTGGTGATAGCCTTCGCGCGGATCCGCGTGCTCGTAGAGCGGCGTGCCGTCGAAATCGGCGAGGCCGTGCGCGTCGTTCGGAAAGTGTGCGGGCACCCAGTCGAGAAACACGCCGAGCCCCGCTTCGTGCGCCCGGTTAACAAACTGCGCGAACTGCTCGGGCTTGCCGAAGCGCGCCGACGGCGCGAACTGCGAGAGCGGCTGGTATCCCCATGAACCGCCGAACGGATGCTCGGCAATCGGCATGAATTCGATGTGCGTGAAGCCCATGCCTTGCGCGTAGGGAATCAGCCGCTCTGCCAGCTCATCCCAGTCGAGTCCGCGGTGGCCGTCCTCGGCGATGCGCAGCCAGGATTCCGCGTGCACCTCGTAGATGGAGATCGGCGAACGCGGCGTCTGGTTGGCGCCGCGCGACTGGATCCATGCACTGTCGGTCCACGGAAACTGCTCGATTTCGTCGACGTGCGCGACGACCGACGCCGTCGCAGGTGGCCGTTCGGTTTGCATCGCGCAGGGGTCGGCCTTGAGCGGCAGCGGATGGCCGTCGCGCGACAATAGCTCGTACTTGTAGCGCGTGCCGGCGCCCACTCTTGGCACGAACAGTTCCCACACGCCCGCCTGATGGCGCAAGCGCATCGGATGGCGGCGCCCGTCCCAGGCGTTGAAATCGCCGACCACGGAGACGCGCCGCGCGTTCGGCGCCCATACCGCAAAGCGCACCCCTGGCACACCGTCGATTTCGACCGGCCGCGAGCCGAGGCATTCGAGCACTGCATACGGGTCGCCGTGGGCGAGCCGGTGCAACGGCTCGTCGCCCAGCACTGGGCCGAACGAATAGGTATCCTCGATTTCCTGCACCGGACCATGCCAGTCGATGCGCAGCCGGTACGGCACGGCCGCACTGACGCGGCCGACGAACAGTCCGTTGGCATGGATTTTTTGCAGTTCGCCGAGCGTCGCGCCATCGGCGCGCGCAATCACGCTCACCTGCGCGGCGTTCGGCAGCAGGGCGCGTACCACCGGACCCGCGTCGCTCTGATGCAGGCCCAGTTGCGCAAACGGATCGGGGTGCCGTGCTTCGACGAGCGCGTCGAGATCGAGCGGTTGCAGGCCGGCGGTCGGATCGAATTCACTCATAATCGCCTTCGGCCGGGTTCGGCGGTATGGCCCCGGCAGAAACCGGCGCCGATGTATCGTGAGGCGTGCCGGTATCGCCGAGCAGCCGGCTCGCGAGTGCAGCCAGGCCGCGCACCGGGAGGCTGAGCCACGTCGGACGATTGGCGGCTTCATAGCGGACTTCGTAGGCGGCCTTTTCGATCAGGAACAGGTCGAGCAGGCCCCGTTCCGCAGCGGGCGCGACGAGCGGTTGCGCAGCAAGGGCGGCCGCGGCGCGGTATGCGTCGAGGAAGCTCTCGGCCGCGTAGCCGCGGAAGCGGTCGAACAGCGCGCGCTTGCGATCGGCGGTTTGCTGCGGCGCGCTTTCCGTGGTGGATTGCGCCGCTGCGCTGGCGTACGAGAACGAACGCAGCAGACCGGCGACATCGCGCATCGGGCTCGATTTGCGGCGGCGTTCTTCGAGCGAGCGCGCCGGCTCGCCTTCGAAGTCGATCAGGAACGCATCGCCCTGGGCGACCAATACCTGACCCAGGTGGAAATCGCCGTGAATGCGCGTGCGCAATGCGCCGGCATCGAGCGGGACGAGGTTCGCGACGGCTTCGGTCAACGCCGCGCGGCGATCGAACAGGCTTTGGGCCAGCTCCCTCGTATCGTCGGTCAGTTGATCGACGCGTTGCGCGAGCAGGTCGAGCGCGGTGGCCAGCATCGTTTGCGTGCCGTCGATCCATGCCTGCACGTCCTCGGAGCTGGCCGGCTCGGGCGAGAAAGCCGGATCGTCCGACGGCGCCGCCAGCGCGACGTGCAGCTCGCCCAGGCGCTTGCCGATGATGCCGGCCATCTCCTGGTAGCCTTCGATGGCTTGCGCTTCCTTTTCGGGGTCCGGTGCGGCGTCGTCGGCGTCGACGGCGAGCGCGAGCTCGTCGATCGTGCGGCGCAGATAATCGAGCGCCCAGTTCCAGGCGTCGCCCTGGTTGTCGATGAAACCTTGCAGGATACACAGGGTATGCGGCACGCCGGCCGGATCGACGCGCACCACTTCGCCATAGAGCGGCGCGGTGTTCGGGTAGCCTATCCTGGTCAGATAGCGGCTGATTTCCGCTTCCGGATGGATGCCGCTCACGAGGCGGCGCACCAGCTTGAGCACCAGCGTGTCCTCGATGACCAGCGAACTGTTGCTTTGCTCGGCTGCGAGCCAGCGAATCTCCGGACGGTCGTCCAGATCGAGTTCGTCGAAACGTTCGGTCGGGACGAAGCAGATCTCGCTTTTCTGCACCGTCGGCACGACCGCGCGCTCGCGCAGCTTGCGCAAGACGTTATGAGCGAAGATCGGCAGTGCGAATGCGTCGGTCAGGTGGCCGACGTTGCGGCCGCGGCGCACGCGCGCCAACGCCAGTTGCATGAACAAGGGCGTGGTGGTTTCGCCGCCCCAGGTGATAGCAATCGGCAACACATAACGCTCGGTGTGATCGCCGACGTCCGCTTCGATTTCGGTGAAGGCGAAGCCGCCGTTCGGGATCGTCGTCAACGCGGCAAGTCGCACCGCATGCATCTTCTGATCCTTCGAAGCGAACCAGCGGCGCCGGCTCAACCACGACGGCAACACTTCGGATTCGAGCAGCCGGACGTTCTCCGGCGTCGGTCCGGTCTGACCCTCGCGAATCACAATCGTGACGAATTCGGGCAGCGGCTCGGACGCCGCCTGGCTCCACGCCGGGCGTTGGGTACCGGGGCACAGCAGGAACCACAGGAAACCGTACGGCGGGAACGTCAGCAGATAGGTGAGCTGGCCGATGGCGGGGAATATGGAATCCGCCGTCATCTCGATCGGCATGGTGCCGCTGAACTCGGACAGATCGAGTTCGACCGCCTGCGGCGCGCGCGACAGATTCGCCACGCACAGAATCGCCGGCTCGCCCGGCATCTCGCGCAGATACGCGAGAATCTTGCGGTTGGCCGGCTTCAGGAAACGGATCGTGCCGCGCCCGAAGGTCTGCTTTGCGCGGCGCGTGGCGAGCATGCGGCGGGTCCAGTTCAGCAGCGAATGCGGGTCGCGGCTCTGCGCTTCGACGTTGACCGCGTCGAAGCCGTAGAGCGAGCCCATCACCGGCGGCAGCACCAGTTGTTCAGGATCGGCGCGCGAGAAACCACCGTTGCGGTCCGACGACCATTGCATCGGCGTACGCACACCGTCGCGGTCGCCCAGGTGGATGTTGTCGCCCATGCCGAGTTCGTCGCCGTAATAGATCACGGGCGTGCCGGGCATCGACAGCAGCAGCGAATTGATCAGCTCGATACGCCGCCGGTCGCGCTCCATCAACGGTGCAAGCCGGCGCCGGATGCCGAGGTTCAGCCGCGCGCGGCGATCGCTCGCATAGGTGTTCCACAGATAGTCGCGCTCCGAATCCGTGACCATTTCGAGCGTCAGTTCATCGTGATTGCGCAGGAAAATCGCCCACTGGTTCGTCTCGGCCAGGTCCGGCGTTTGCCGCATGATGTCGGTGATCGGGAAGCGGTCTTCGCTGGCGATCGACATGTAGATGCGCGGCATCAGCGGGAAGTGGAACGCCATATGGCATTCGTCTTCGTCGCCGAAATACTCCTTCACGTCTTCCGGCCACTGGTTCGCTTCGGCGAGCAGCATCCGGTTCGGATATTCCGCGTCGATGGTGGCGCGAATTTTCTTCAGGACCGCGTGCGTTTCCGGCAGGTTCTCGTTGTTGGTGCCTTCGCGTTCGACCAGATACGGCACCGCGTCGAGACGCAGACCGTCGATGCCCATATCGAGCCAGAAGCGCATGATCTGCAGCACTTCCTTCAGCACTGCTGGGTTGTCGAAGTTCAGATCGGGCTGGTGCGAATAGAACCGGTGCCAATAGTACGCGCCGGCCGTCGGATCATGAGTCCAGTTCGACGGCTCGCTATCGATGAAAATGATGCGCGTCCCCTGGTATTTCTGATCTGTATCGGACCACACGTAGAAGTTGCGGTGATTCGAGCCGGGTTTCGCCTGGCGGGCGCGCTGGAACCACGGGTGCTGGTCCGACGTATGGTTGATGACCAGTTCGGTAATCACGCGAATGCCGCGGGCGTGCGCTTCCTGAATGAAGTGCTTCACGTCCGAAAGGTGGCCGTAGTCCGGATGCACATTGCGATAGTCGGCAATGTCGTAGCCGTCGTCGCGGCGCGGCGACGGATAGAACGGCAGCAGCCAGATCGCGTTGACGCCGAGCTCGGCAATGTAGTCGAGCTTGGCGATCAGTCCGGGGAAATCGCCCACGCCGTCGTTGTTCGCGTCGAAGAACGATTTGATGTGCACCTGATAGATGATCGCGTCTTTGTACCAGAGCGGGTCGTCGCTGAGCGCCGACGCCTTGCCGCGCCGGGCCGGCTTCGGTTTGGCGGCGCGGCTGCTAGCCGCTGCGGCGGCGTGGGCTTGCGACGTGCTCTCGGTCGGGTCGTCACGTTTCATACGCACCTTCAGTCGGGAATGGGGAGCCAGCGTCTGCATGGCTGCCGCTATCGTCCTCTGCGCCGGGGGGCTCGGGTGGCAGGCCGCCCGCCGGCGCAATCCGCCAGATTGCGAACGGCATCGCGCCGGGGTTCAGCCGCACGTGCTGCCAGCGGCCGTACCACTCGAAGCGTGCGCCGCTCATCTGGTCGACTACTTCGAGCGCCGCCTGATCGTTCAAGTGCCAATGGGCAAAGGTCGCCCATGAAAGCTCGACATCCGCGCCCTGCTCGTTGAACGGATCGAGATTGATGGCGATGACGAGCACGTTGTCGCGCGCTTCCGTGGCTTTCTCGAAGAACAGGATATGTTCATTGTGCGCCGTCAGAAACGTGACGCCCAGATGCGATTGCAGCGCCGGGTTGGCGCGGCGAATCCGGTTCAGGGCGCTGATCTCGCCGACGATATTGCCGGGGCGGTTCCAGTCCCACGCGCGCAGTTGATACTTCTCGGAATCGAGGTATTCCTCGCTGTTCGGCAGCGCCGCGGCTTCGCACAGTTCGAAGCCGCTATACACGCCCCACAGCCCCGAGAGCGTCGCGGCGAGCGCCGCGCGAATCAGGAAGCCGGAGCGTCCCGACGCTTGCAGATGGCGCGGGTTGATATCCGGTGTGTTGACGAAGAAGTTCGGCCGGTAGTACTCGCGGATGTTCGTCTGCGTGAGCTCGGTCAGGTACTCGATGAAATCGCGCTTCGATTCGCGCCAGGTGAAATACGTGTAAGACTGCGAGAAGCCGATCTTGCCGAGCCGGTACATCATGCGTGGCCGGGTAAAGGCCTCCGCGAAGAAGATCGCCTCCGGGTGGCGTGCGCGCACGTCGGCGATCATCCATTCCCAGAACGGCAGCGGTTTCGTATGGGGATTGTCGACGCGGAAGATATGCACGCCCGCTTCGATCCAGAACAGGATCACGTCGCGCAAGGCGAGCCACAGGTCGGGCTTGGCGTCGTGCGCATAGAAGTCCGGGTTGACGATGTCCTGGTACTTCTTCGGCGGATTCTCCGCGTAGCGCAGCGTGCCGTCGGGGAGCCATGCAAACCAGGTGGGGTGCTCCCTGAGCCACGGATGATCCGGCGAGCACTGGATCGCGAAATCGAGCGCGATTTCGAGGCCATGCTCATGCGCGGCGGCGAGCATCTGCCTGAAGTCGTCGAGCGTGCCCAGTTGCGGATGGACGGCCGTGTGGCCGCCTTCCACGGCGCCGATTGCATACGGACTGCCGACATCGCCCGGCAGCGCCTCCAGTGCGTTGTTGCGTCCCTTGCGGTTGGCGATGCCGATCGGGTGGATCGGCGGGAAGTACAGTACGTCGAAACCCATGTCGCGGATGCGCGGCAGTTTCTTCGTGACATCCGCGAAGGTGCCGTGCCGGGCTTCGTCGTCGCTCATCGAACGCGGGAAGATTTCGTACCAGCTTGCGAAGCGCGCAGCGGTCCGCTCGGCATCGATCCGGTAGACCACCGGGTCGCGCGTCAGGAACGGCCGGTGACGGGCCGCAGTGATCGCCTTGGCGGTGCCTGGTGCGAGTAGTACCGCGAGCTTCGTGTCCAGGTCGGCCTTGGCGAAGGCCTTGACGATATGTTCAAGCGGCTCGGTGACGGCGCCTTCCGCCGTTTCCACTTCGGCCAGCACCAGCGCAAACAGATGAGTGGCTTCGTCGATTTCCAGTTCGACGGTTTGCCCGGCCTTCAGCTTCTTTTGTACGTGTTCGACCAGCGAGGCGAAGTCGTCGCGCCATGCGTTCACCGTGAATTCGTGCCGGCCCACCCGTTCCAGCGGGATGCGCGCATGCCACAGGTCGATGCCGGCGGGTGGCGCAGGCAGCATCGGCACTTCGTGCCAGGCGGTTTCATCAGCCGCGCGCCACATGACCGAGGCGGCGATCTTGTCATGCCCTTCCGCAAAGATCGCCGCCGTCACGTCGACCCGTTCGCCGACCGTGCGCTTGACGATAAAGCGGCCGTTGTCGACCGACGGCGTGACGCTTTCGATCGCCACACGCGGCGCGGCAATCGCCTCCAGCACAGTTGTGCGGCCGCTGTGCTTGCTGCCCGATTTGTCGATGGGCGGGGCGAGCTGCACGGGTTTCTCGGCCTGTGCGCCGAACAACCGGCAGGTGCCGGGTGCGAGCGTAAACGGGGCGAGCGCGGCGGGCGGCGTTTCCGCGGAGGTATCGAGCGGCACGAAGCGCGTGAAGTTGCCCGGCACGCCGGCCAGAAAGCGCGCAGGGTCGACCCGGACCGGCATGCCGAGATCGGGGTTGATGACGATCAGGGCTGCGTGCCGGCTGTCGCGCAGATCGAGGCGATCGCCGCGCAACAGGACGGCAGCGGGCGCGCCTGGGGCGCTCAGCGCGCGCAGCTCGCCGGTGCTCTGCAACGCGTCGGCTTCATGCAGTATGCCGTTGGCATGTTTGATCGACGCCGACAGGTCGAAGCGCGCCGCCTTGCACAGCTCGGTATATTGCGCGGCGTTGCCGCGCGCATATGACATCGGCTGGGCGATGCCGTATTCGAAGCCCATCGGCATCAGCCAGCCGGTGCCGGTTGCCGCTGCGGTGAACAGCGCGCGGCGGTAGGCCCGCTCGAGCATCGAGGCGTCGTGGGCGCCGTCGAGATCGGCGGCGAGGCGGCTGCCGTAGGGCGCCTCCGGGAACGCAATCGGCGCACCGATGCGGGTCAGCGCGGCATGCTCGTCGGTCAACCAACTGGAGCGGAAATCCCACCAGCGCACCGACGAGAACACGCTGTCGAAACCCGCGCCCTCGAGATGCAGCAGATCGGCGCGTGCGATCCCCGGCGTGGCCGCGAGAAAGCGTATCTCCGGATACTGCGCCCGCAGCGCTGCACCAAGCTGGCGCCAGAACTGGACAGGCACACGGTGCGGCGAATCGAAACGGAAGCCGGCAATCCCCGCTTCAGCGAGCGTGAGGAGTTCGCGGGTCCACCAGTCGAGCAGTGCGGCGGTGCTGCTCTCGTTGCCGAAATTCACATAG
Organism: Paraburkholderia sp. SSBN10T; assembly: GCF_056619545.1. Taxonomy (NCBI): domain Bacteria; kingdom Pseudomonadati; phylum Pseudomonadota; class Betaproteobacteria; order Burkholderiales; family Burkholderiaceae; genus Paraburkholderia; species Paraburkholderia sp. SSBN10T. The sequence continues at coordinate 144,070 of NZ_JBWQQI010000019.1, read as the reverse complement.
GCGACGTTGTCCTCGCGATGTGTATGGCGCGGATCGAGCCGGGCTTCTTCCGATTCGAACGGATGGAACCAGTCCGGGTGTTCGGCGAAGAGTGCGCTGTCGGCCGCGAAACGATCGATCACGAGGTCCGCCAGCACCGCGACGCCTTGCTGGCGCGCCGTCGCGGCAAGGCTGCGCAGCGCCTCGGGTGCGCCCTGCTGCGCTGCGAAGACCGGGTGCAGGTGACGGTGATCGCTGACAATCTGCGCGTGTCCGGCCTGTCCGGGCTGGAACAGCGCCCCGATCAGCACATGATCGAAGCCGAGCCCGGCGGCGTGCCTGAAGTGCGCAGGCCACGCGTCGAGCGGCCCGACGAGGAGAGAGTGGAGAAAATAGATCCGCGGCGCATACCTTTTTGAAGGTTCCATCGGTCGTTTCCAGATTCGTCCTGCCGCGATGTGGATGCATCGAGATGCGATCACACCGCTCATTGGGGCTTCCAGAGCCGGAGGCTGCGCGTTGCATGAACTCAGCGCGCGTACTGGTCAATGTAGTGCAAAGATCGCCCGCCCGCCGGGCAGTAACGAACACTGTACGCTCGCAATGGGTTAGCCGTGCGGTTCTGGGTCAGATGAAAGTAGGCTGCAGCAAGCGTTGTGCCAGCGGCGCGCGCGGTGCAGATTCTCATCGGCACCGTAATATGCCGGGCCGCGACGGGTTTTGTACGGCAGCGGCACCCTCGCCAAAGATTGGCTCTGCAACCGCGCCGCGAGTCAGGTTGAACGGGTGGAAAAAAAGGCCGTGCACAAGGCACGGCCAAATGGCTTGGCAAACACACCACTCTGAGGCATAGAGGCGTGCCACCAGACGGCGCGGTCGGGGGGTGCCTACTCACTCAGGAATCGCTTCAATTCCTCAAGAAATGAGGCGGTCGTGTGGCCCCAAAGAGTTGGATCGCAATCAGACCCAAAGAGGCTGTCAAACGGTATATCGAGGCAGTCCGAGTTGACCTGCTGGAATCGGGTTATCTCTTCCAGCATTGCTGCCCGTTCGTCCGGCGTCGTGTTGTAAGAGTGGACGAGTTCAGGAATCGAATTTCCATAGATCGAATAGTCCTCATGGAATCGTCCCATGAGCAACTGTTCGAGATTGTCGTATGTGCCGTAGTTCACGATTGTGGAACGTTACGCACTCAGGAGACTCAGTAATTCTTCAAGGAACGACTGAGCCGTATAGCCGTGTGACTTGATGGATATCTCACGCTCATACGCTAATTCGAACGCGCTCTCCAAGTCGCCGCGATGGTCTACCTTGAATCTTTCTATCTCCAAAACGGCGGCTTGGCGCATGTCCTCGCTTATGTCCCCACGGTAGACCAGCAAAACATCATAGACCGTTTCACCGTGCAAATCGTAATCTTGATTGAGATAGGCACCGAAGAGCAATTCGAGGTTTGGGTATTTTGGCTGTTCCTGCATTACCCCTCCAAGTAAGATGTAAAAATATAATAAGGCATACCGTTAAATCTTGCGCATTTCAGGATGATTCTCACTTTGCTCATCTGGACCAGCTTTCCCGAATCACGAACAATTCCGTAACCGACATTTTTTCCCACGTTTTCTCTCAAGACCAGAGGGACGCCCGAAGATGACTGAGACCACGCCTTGATCGTCATGGAATTCGATTGCATCACCTTTGATAGCGCCCATTCCGCCATTTGCAGGTTGGAAAAGGATGAAACTACTTTCCTATCCGGTTCATCAATAAGCCTCTGGCGCAACTGTTTCTCAGTGCGCCCCACATGCTTTTCGAATGTATGCCCGCCAATCTTGCTCCCAGCCTTCGCTTCGTGCTCCATCAGGTTGATCCGACCCACCACAATCCGCGAAGCCCGCACGGCCTTGATCGAGCCGGCGAAGCCGAACGGCACCACCATATCGAGCGACAGGCCGATATTGTTTGCCATGTCTGGACTGGCCTTCATCGTCTCGGCCAGTTTTGCCGTGCCCTGCTGGGTCAGTGTGACCGTATCCTGGCCCGTCCATACCTGACGCAAACCGGCCGCTGCCATGTCTGAGCCGTGCACCCCAAACACAACACATCCAGCCTTGCTAGCCATTGTCGGTTCTGGGACGACGCAGAGCGCTGCTGCCCCGACCATTTCCAGCGCACCGCCGACAACCTGCAAGCCGCCCCATAGCCGGTTGGAAAGCATTTCCGTCTGGTCGATCGACTGGCGGGACAGCACCGCCGCCAGTTGTGGGGCGCTCAGTACGACGCGAACACCGTCTGACTCATTCACCTGTGACATGCAAAAGTCCTCTGTATTCCTGTTGGACTTTCACGCTAACTGGTGGACTCACTGTTCGGCTATGGGCGATGGATGAATTGTGCGAACTCAGAATAGGCAACCTCTCCCAAGAGATGGTGCTGCGATGCAGGAGTACGCGCGCGAGGCGCAGCGCGTGTGTGGTGCAAGACAGGGCGGGCGAGGTGCGCTGCCGGCGTGTAATTCGGGTGCCCCTTACGCGGTTTTTACACGAAAGGGAGAGGGGGCATCGTTAGTTAACAATCTACGATGCCGGCACGCGTGGACACGGCGCCTCGGGTGCGCTGCCGTCTACCTACGGCCACGAGCTTACGTCACGAGCCAAGCAGTCCCGCGGCGATGTTGACGCACAGGCCCAGCACGGCCACGTTGAAGTAGAACGAGAGAATCGACTGCGCCAGCGCGGCGCGCCGGATCGAGCGCGATCTGAGAACCACGTCCGAAGTTTGCGAAGCGACCGCAATCGTGAACGAAAAGTACAGAAAGTCCCAATAGTTCGGCTGCAGCTTGTGATCGGGGAACAGCAGCGCGGTTTCGTGCGAGTCCGAGCCGTAGTAGAGCCGCGCGTAATGCAGCGTGAAGATGGTTGGAATCAGGAACCATGCGCCGAACATTGTCAGGCCGGTGACCAGGTAGTGCGCGAGGGTCGACGCGGCGCCGAGGTTTTTCGCGGACGCCAGTTCGAGCACGATGGCGGCGATACTCGCCAGCGTGGCCAGGCAGATCACGACCAGCACGACACCGGCGTTTTCGTCGTCACGCAGCGCGAATTCGCGGACCTTGTTCTCATGCGCACCCGCCATATGCACCCAGATCAGCACGAGATACGTCCATATCGAGACGTCCCATGCAGCCAGCACGCGCACCATCGGCCTGATGTGCCAAGGCAACGCCAGCGCGACGATGATACCGATTACAAGCGCCGCGACCATGCGCGGGCGGTTGCGGAGGACCTGCGGATAAAGACTCGTTGGCATGGGCGGTCAAGATGAGGCTGCGTCGGGGTCGGCACAGCACTGCTAAGCAGAATTGAGCGTTGCTGATTCTACCGCGAGCCTCGGGCACCCTTGGGCACCAATTGTCGAATGGCCGCGAGGCGGCTATAGTCTTTCGCAACGGCCTTGCGCCGGGCTTTCACACCGTATCGCGACAATCATACGAGACCGCTGAAGCGGCACAGACCAGGTTTTGGGGCGGACAATCGGAACAACTTGCAGAGAGCGGCATGCCGCACCCTGTAAAGTTGGCCGGTTGAAAAGAATTGACTCGTCATCTGTGGAGCCCCCATGGCAGATGTTCAAGACAACGATGAGAACGATGCGCGCCGCGCGGTGACGCACGCCCATTCCGCCGGCCGCCGTAGCTGGTTGTTAGGCACATGCGCCGCGGCTGCCGTGCTGGCGTTCACGAGCGCCGGCCGCTTCGGCATACCATCCGGCGCATCGTTCGGGATTTCGCCGGCCTTTGCCGATGCACCCGCCGGTGGCGGTCTCGATGCTTTCCTCGCTCTTTCACAGCATCTCACCGGTCGAACCGGCTTCGACCCGGTCCTCGGCAAGCGCGTCTACGATGCGCTGGCCCGCTCCGACAGCCAGTTCACGCAGAATGTCGCGGCTCTCAACACCTGGCTGCAAGGTCACGGCGGCGTGCCTTCGGACACGGTCACGCAGGCCTTGCAGGCCGACCAGCCGGTGCTCGCGAAGACCGTCGGCGCCGTCATGCGCGCCTGGTATCTCGGCCTGGTCGGCGAGATGCCGCACGTGCAGGTGGTGGCCTACGAAAGTGCGCTGATGTTCGATCCGGTGAAGGACGTGCTGACGATTCCGTCCTATTGCCGCGACGTGCCGTTCTACTGGACCCAAAAGCCCGCCGGCGCTTGAAGCGCGGCATGCCTCTCGCGCGTGTCGCCGGTCGCGTCGGTTGTGACTGCGGCATGCATAAACAAGCAAGCAGCGATAAGCCAGCTCAAGAGGGCAACAATGGCAAACTCAAATTCCGCCGATGTCGTCGTAGTCGGCTCGGGCGTGGCAGGCGGCCTGGTGGCGCATCAGATGGCCCTGGCAGGCGTCTCGGTCATCTTGCTCGAAGCCGGGCCGCGCATTCCGCGCTGGCAGATTGTCGAGAACTTCCGCAATTCGCCGGCCAAGTCCGATTTTGCGACCCCGTATCCTTCCACGCCTTACGCGCCGCATCCCGAGTATGCGCCGGCCAACAACTATCTGATCCAGAAGGGTGACTATCCGTACAACTCGCAGTATGTCCGGCTGGTGGGCGGCACCACGTGGCACTGGGCGGCGGCCGCATGGCGGCTGCTGCCTTCGGACTTCCAGTTGAAGAAGTTGTACGGGGTGGGCCGCGACTGGCCGTATCCGTATGAAACGCTCGAACCCTGGTACTTCGCTGCGGAACAGCAACTCGGCGTGTCAGGTCCCGACAGCAGCATCGATCTCGGCTCGCCGCGCTCCAAACCCTATCCGATGAGCCAGTTGCCGCTGTCGTATATGGACCAGCGCTTTAGCGACGTGCTCAACGCCCAGGGCTTCAAGGTGGTGCCCGAGCCGGTGGCCCGCAACAGCCGGCCGTACGATGCACGACCGACCTGCTGCGGCAACAACAACTGCATGCCGATCTGTCCGATCGCGGCAATGTACAACGGCGTGGTGCATGCCGAGAAGGCGGAGCAGGCGGGTGCGAAGCTGATTCCGCAAGCGGTGGTATATCGCGTCGAAGCGGACAATAAAGGTCTGATTACCGCGGTCCATTACAAGGATCCGAGCGGCAACAGCACACGGGTCAGCGGCAAACTGTTTGTGCTCGCGGCGAACGGTATCGAAACGCCCAAGCTGATGCTGATGTCGACCTCGGACAAATTCCCGCACGGCATCGGCAACAGTTCCGACCAGGTAGGCCGCAACCTCATGGACCATCCGGGCACGGGCGTGACCTTTCTTGCCAACGAGCCGTTGTGGCCAGGACGCGGGCCGATGGAAATGACCTCGGTGGTGAACTTCCGCGACGGCGCGTTCCGTTCCGACTACGCGGCGAAGAAGCTGCATTTGTCCAACGGCGTGCCGACCATGTCGGTGAGCGCCGATCTCATCAAGCAGGGCCTCACCGGCGCCGAACTGGACCGCCAGATCCGCGACCGCACCGCGCGGACGCTGAACATCAACAGCTTTCACGAGCATCTGCCCGAGCCGCAGAATCGCATCATGCCTTCGGCGGATCACAAGGATACGCTCGGCATTCCGCAGCCGGAGATCTACTACTCGATCAACGACTACGTGAAGAAGAGCGCAGCGAACACACACGAGCTCTATGCGCAGATCGCGGTGCTGTTCGGCGGCGCCGAAGTCTCGTTTGACGACACCTTCGCGCCGAACAATCACATCATGGGCACCACCATCATGGGCAGCGATCCGGCGGATTCCGTCGTCGATGCGGATTGCCGTACGCACGATCACTCGAATCTGTTCATTGCGAGCAGCGGCGTAATGCCCACGGCGGCTTCGGTGAACTGCACGCTGACGATTGCGGCCTTGTCCCTGAAGCTGGCGGACAAGCTCAAGCGTGAAATCTGACCGGTGCCTTGACGGAGAGTCACAATGACGAACAAGACGTCTCGCGTGCAGCCGGCCGGTTCGCCCGCACAGGCCACGCGTCGCCGCCGTATCCGGGTGGCCACCTGCGCCGCTGCTTTTTCGCTGTTTGCCTTGTACGTTGCGTGGCAGGCGGCGTATGACCCGCCCGCGCGTCAGGACGACGAATCGCCGATTGCGCAGGCGCACGCCGACGACGCTTCCCAGTCGGAGCCGGCTGCACAACCGGCTGCAGCCGGCATTGCCTCCGCCGATCAGGATCTCGTCAAGCGCGGCGAATACCTCGCCCGTGCCGGCGACTGCGTCGCCTGTCACACGGCCGACAAGAGCCGCCCGTTCGCCGGCGGTCTGCCGATCAACACGCCGTTCGGCACGATCTATACGCCGAACATCACGCCGGATCCGGACACCGGTATTGGTCAATGGACCGACGCCGATTTCCAGCGCGCGATGCACGAGGGCATCGGCAAGAGCGGCGAGCGGCTCTATCCGGCTTTCCCGTATGCCGAGTACACCAAGGTCACCGACCGGGACGTGCAGGCGATTCGCGCCTATCTGAACACGCTGACGCCGATCCATTACGTGCCGCCGCGCAACAACATGCGCTTTCCGTTCAACCTGCGCTGGCTGATGGTGTTCTGGAATCTGTTCAACTTCAACGAGGGCCGCTTCGTGCCCGATCCCAAGCAAAGCGCGGCATGGAATCGCGGCGCCTATCTGGTGCAAGGGCTGGCGCACTGCGAGGAATGCCATACACCGCGTAACATCCTGCAAGGTCTGAAGACGAGCGAGCGTTTTTCCGGCGCGACCCAGGCCGGTTGGCATGCGTTTAACATCACGCCCGACAAGAACAGCGGGGTCGGCAACTGGAGCGACGACGAACTGGTCAGCTATCTGTCTACCGGCGTAGTGCCGGGACGCGCCAATGCTGCGGGGCCGATGGGCGAGGTGGTGGCGGACAGCACGCAGTATCTGACGCCGGAAGATCTGACTTCGATCGTCACGTATTTGCGTTCGGTCGCGCCGGTCAGCGGCGGCGAGACGCATCCGCGCGACCAGTGGGGCGCGCCCGCGCATGATGTGACCGCGTTGCGCGGCACCGACATTACCGCGGTGAACGGCGCACAACTGTTCGTGGCCAATTGCGCCACGTGCCACAATTGGACCGGGCAGGGCATCGGCGCGAGTGCGCCGGGCGCGTATCCGTCGCTGATTCACAACAGCACCGCCGGTGCCAGCAGTCCCGACAACCTGGCGATGGTGATTCTGCACGGCGTCAGTCGTACGACGAAACAGGCCGATGTGCTGATGCCGGCGTTCGGCAGCGAACTTACCGACGATCAGGTGGCTGCGATCACGAACTACGTGACCAGGCAGTTCGGCAATCCGCAAGCTGTGGTGACGGTCGATCAGGTGGCCAAGCTGCGCGCGCAGCAACAATGACCGCTCGGGATCGAGGGAACGCGATGTAATCCGGCAGGGTTTTCCGGGCGTGCTGCCGCTCCGGCTAAAAGGGACAGCCACGGTGCGGCCAAGCGTCTGAGAAAAGATGGAAACCGCGCATACGCACTTTGCGTTCGCGTTCTATCATGCTCGAATGGTTACCGCACTCGTTAACACTGTCGAACACCACGCTGTCAACCGCACCGGCCGCGACTTTGTCGTCGGCGATCTGCATGGCTGCGTCGATGCGCTGCGCTATCTGTTGCGTGAGGTGGCGTTCGATCCTTCGCGCGACCGGCTGTTCTCAGTCGGTGATCTGATCGACCGCGGCAGCCAGTCCGAAGAGGCGCTCGCGCTGCTCGACAAGCCCTGGTTCTATGCGGTGCTCGGCAATCACGAGGACACGCTGTGCGCGGTTGCCGAAGGGCGCCTGCGCCGGCAGTGGTGGTACGGCATTGGCGGCGCGTGGGCGGTGCAGTTGTCGGACGAAAAACTGCGCCACTATGCGCAGCGCTTGAGCCGCTTGCCGCTCGTGCGGGTGATCGGCAGCGGCAACGAGCGCTTCAACGTGCTCCATGCGGAATACTTCGGCACCGACGCCGAACTCGATCTCGGCGAGTTCACCGCCGACGAACGCCAGCAACTGCTGTGGGGCCGCCAGCTCGCGATGGGCAACGGCGACCCGGGGCGGCAGCGCAGTCTGTCGCTGACCTACTGCGGCCATACGCCGATGCGCAGCATCCAGCAGATCGGCGCGCAGGTGTTTATCGACACCGGCGCGTTCGGGCCGGGCGGCAAGCTGACCATGGTCGAAGCCCGTCGGACGCAACGCTGGTCCGTGTCGGTGGATATGGCGCGGGCGGAAGGGGCTGCGGCGCTGGCCTTGCCTTGAGCGCTCGCGTCTTCGCCTTGAGTTGCGTTACGCTGCGCCTTGCGCCGCCTACCCCACCTGATTCAATTCGAACACCATATCGATGGCGCTGCCGTTCCAGTTGTACTCCAGATAGGCGGCATGGTGACAGTCCCGCAGCAGCAAGGTTTTGAATGCCGCCAGGCATTCGCCGCCCGGATCGCGCACCGACGGATACGCGATTCCCGGCGCACCGGCTGCGCGCACCGCCCGCCCGAGCGACTGGCCGGCAACGTAGTCGTGCGGCGACAGAACGGCGGCGTCGAGCGACGCGTCGTCGCGCAAATCGACCACCACGCCACTGGCCATCACCGTGTATAGCCGCATCTGCTGGCGTGTCGGCTCCTCGGCCGTGGCCGCGAGGAATTTGCCGGTGTGATAGCGCGTTTCGGCGATGGCGGTGGCGCGCGAACGGGCGCAATAAAACACGCCGTAGCTGCCGTCCGAAAACCGGCTGCCGAGCGGATTCAGATGCGTGAGCGCCGCCATGATCGGCCCGTAGCCCGGCCCGAAGCGGCGCTCTTCGCGCGGCACCAGATCGATTTCGCCGACCTCGGTGCGCAGGCGGTCGTTGGTCATTGCTTCGAGCGCGTAGAGTGCGTCGAAGTCTTCGGGCGAAGCCACCCGGTCGAACAGGTTCACCGCCGGAAAGCGCGTCGGAATCACACGATACGCGGGCGACCAGTCGAGCGGCGCGACGCGCCAGCGGTCTTGCCAAGTCGGTTCAGTCACGCCCAGCCGCCTCGCATTGCGTCGAGATACTGGCGCACGGCGACGAGGTCGCTGACGTTGCCGCCGAGCATCCGGTCGAGCGCGCGCCGTCCGCCGAACGGCGCTGCGCTGTTGGGACGTTTGATCCAGCCGTCGGCCGCGGCGGGTTGCGGCAGCAAGATCTGCAGTGCCTTGTAAATGCCGAGCAGCAGCGACAGCCGTTCCAGCGTGTCGTGGCCCAGCCGCGCCGATTGCGGTTCGGCTTTCCACTTGAAGAAGGTCGAGCGGCCTGGCGAACCGAGCAGGACGATCTGTTCCTCGGTGCTCAAATCCCAGTCGCTGGCGATCTTGAAGAAGGCACGCAAGCCTGCCGCCGACATCTCGGTCAGCGAGGGTTCTGTGACGGGCCGGCGCAGCGGCGGATCGTCATTGGGGGCGTGGGCGGCACGAGACATGGGGCTGGTCCTAATTTGTACTTTGTCTCAATAATAGTCCAGATATGGATTATTGCAAGGACGGATTGGGTATAATCGTGCCCCGACGAGCGAACGAGACGACGAGGAGCGGCAGGTGATGTTGTGGGTGCGAGCAGTAGCGGTAGCGTTGGCAGTAGGGTGCTGGGCAGTGGGCGCGCAGGCGGCGCAGTACGCCGAGGTGTGGAATCCGCCTGAAGCGCGGCATGCGCCGAAGAAGGAGAAAGCTCACGCGCCTGCTGGTAAGAAAGTGGCGGGTAAAGGCGCCGCCTCGAAGGGCAAGAACAAGCCGCATAAGCCCGCGTCGAAGAAGGTGGTGCCGCATGCCGATCACAAGGCTGCGTCGCATGTGGAGCGTAAGACGGCAACACATGCCGGGCATGCGGCGAAAACCCATGCGAAGGTTGCGGTGAAGGGTGAACCGAAGAAGTCGTTAAAGGTGGCGCAGTCGAACGGCGCGCATGTCCATGCGGCGGCTCATCCGAAGGCGCAGAAAGTGGCGGGGCGGAGTACGGCTGGGCATACCGGCTCCGGCATGGCGGACGCTCAGGCGAAACCTGCTGTGAAACCGGTAGCGACACGAGACGCAACACAAGCGGCGGCATCCGCGCCGGCTCAATCTGCTCCCGCGATGGGCAGCATGGCGGCGAAGCCCGCCGCCAGCGGTGGCAATCTACCGCCTATCCTGCACTGAACTCAAGCGGCGCGTTTGCGTTTGCCCTTGGCGTTTGCCGCGCCCGATACACCCGGCCCGGCAAGCGCCGCGCGTCCCAGTTCGACAATGCGTGCCGACAGCTTCTCGAGCCGCGGCGACTGCACTTTCCAGGCGTGCCAGTACAATTCGACGTCGGTCGGCTGCCTGGGCGCCAAATCGAACAGCTCGCCGCGCAGCACCGCATCGCCGAACTCGAGCTCCGGCACCATTCCATAGGCAAGGCCGCGCTGGATCGCCATATAACGCGGCACCGGGGCGGGGACGTAGTGGCAGGGATACGCCTCCGGCGGCAAGCCGAAACGTGCCTCCAGGAAGCGCGCCTGCAAGGCATCCTTGCGCGACGACAAAATCACCGGTGCGCGGCGCGCTGCCTCGCGCGTCAGGCCGTTCGGAAACCAGCGTTCGACGAAGGCCGTCGAAGCAACCAGACGGTAACGCATCGCGCCTAGCCGCTCGGCGAAGCAGCCGCGCATGGGGGCCGGTTCGGTGGTAATGCAGCCGATTGCCAGGCCAGATGCGAGTAAAGCATGCGTGTGATCCTGATCGTCGACGGTCAGGTCGAGCAGTACGTTTTCCTGCAGCAGGATCTCGGAGAGAGCAGGGAAGAACCAGGTGGACAGCGTGTCGGCATTCACCGCTGCGGCAACTTTAAGCAGTGCTTCATTGGCGCCGGCGAGATCGCTCGCAAAGTCGTCTTCCAGCAACGCGGTGCGGCGCAGGTACTGCAACAGGCGTTGCCCCATGCTGGTGGCCCGGCAGGGGCGGGTGCGCACGATCAACGGATTGCCCAACCGGGTTTCGAGCGCGCGCACGCGCTGCGACACCGCGGAGGGCGTGATGTTCAGACGCGCGGCGGCCTGCTCGAAACTGCCGGTTTCGATGACGGCGCGAACGGCGGTGGTTTGGCGGGGGTCGAGGTCCACTTGGTGCCTTGGGATAGCTGCTAAAAGCGACGGCTGAATAGGAGTGCGGCAAGCGCTGCGCGGCAAAACAGCAGTGAAGTCGGACGCCTGCTTCACGCCGCTTTGCGTGGACGGCCTCCCTTCTTGCCGTTCTCGCGCGCGGCGGACGATTTAGCCTCGGACCGGACGCTCCCGCCTGCGCGCCCAATGTCACGCATCCAGGCTTTGGAGCCGAACACGCCGTCGATCAGGCCGTGCACCGAAACTACTTCGTCCAGTTTGGGGAAGACGAGCGCGGAGCCCAAGCCGAAAATCTCGATTTCACGAAGGTCGGCCGCCGCAGCCCGATGCAGGCCTTCGATATAGGCGATCGGAACTAGCAACGAGATGCCGTTGGTGAGCGTGATTTCGAGACGCTTCGTCCGGGGCTTATAGCAAGCCGTGCGGGCGGCAGGTCGCTTTGCAGTTTCTGCTCCGCGCTCGCGAGCGAGACGCCATTCTTCTTGCGGATTCATGGGTGATCAGGGCCGAGCATTTGCACGTGGGGTGGTGCATGGTCGTGTGGATAAATGACGACGATCAGGCCGTCGATTCGGGCAATGATGGGCATGCCTCGAATTGTATACCCTAGCTGCTTAGGTTTTTGAGATTGTACTACCGTAGCGAAGACTTGGCTTCAATACAACTCAAAGCCCACTCCCCAACCCGCCCGCCAACAACCTCAACGTCTCCACCGAACGTGGATCGCGCAGCCGCGAATGCAGCGTCACGCGTGACTCCGGCAATGACGGCAAGCCGAGCCGCGCGCCGACGTCGACCAGCCCTCGCGGCGCCACGCGCCGCGCCAACGGCGCTACGGCCAGTCCTGCCGCCGCCGCTGCGCCGACTGCCGCCACCCCGCCACCGACGAACGCCTCGCGCCACGCAATACCCGCTTCATCCAGCGCATGAATCGCCACCGCGCGCACGTTGCACGGCGCGGTGAGCAGCGCGAGCGGCAACGGTTCGCCGACCCGCAGCAGCCATTGCGGCGCGGCAAGCCAGCCGAGCGGTTCGGTGAACAGCACGGTGGCGTCTTCGCGCGGCGCATCATCCGGTTCGTAGCGGACGATCACTGCATCGAGCCGCCGTTCGTCGAACTGCGCAAGCAGCGCCGCCGACATGCCAAGGTGCAACTCGACCACGAGCCCCGGATCGTAAGCATCCAGCTTGGCCAGCATATCCGGCAGGTCCGCCCCGGCCACGTGCTCGCTCAGGCCCAGCGTGAGCCTGCGCCGCTCGACTGACAACGAACCGAGCGCCCGTTCATGCGCGTTTAGCAGGTCGCGCGCGGCGTTCAGAAAGACATGGCCATCTGCCGACAAACGCACGACGCGCGGCGTGCGCTCCACCAACTGCTTGCCGAGATGCGATTCCAGCCGCTTCAGCTTCAGGCTGACGGCCGACTGGGTGGTATCGAGCGCATCCGCCGCTCGCGTGAAGCTATGCAGATCGGCGACCAGAACGAACGCGCGCACGGCATCGAGATCGAGGACTTTCATTTCGATTTGAAATAGATGAAATCATCATGAATGTCTGTTCATTATGGATGATGCGACCTAAGCTGTGTACTCCATCTTCTTCAAAAAGAGGTTTTCGTCATGCCGTTCACCCGTATTGCAGTACGCGCCGGCAAGCCGGCGGCTTATCGGAAAGCCATCACGCAGGGTATCCACCGTTCCTTGATGGAAATCTTCAACGTGCCGGAAGACGATATTTTCATGGTCGTCACCGAACACGATGAGGACAACTTCTTTTACGGCAAGCACTACCTGGACATCCACCGCAGCGACGACCTTGTGCTGATTCAGATCACTGCGAATAACACTAGAGGCGCGGCGGAGAAGAAGAAACTGTACGCTGCCATAGCCGAGAGTCTGGCTAAAAGCCCAGGTGTGCGGCCTGAAGACGTGTTTGTGAATCTGGTGGATGTGCCGAAAGAGAACTGGAGTTTTGGTTTGGGAATTGCCCAGTACGCTTGAGGATGGATTGGGTGTTTGTGTCCGCAGTTTCAGGGGGCCGTTCCAGTCGGTAGACGGGCATCCCTGGAATTGGGGATATGCATGGTGGGCCGGATGGCAGTTAAATGATATCCGGGTTGGATAGCCTACCCGATCAGCAAGTGTGTTAGCCCGTTACCTCACTGGGGTGCGGGCTTTTTTCCGCCCTCGGAGTGCAATTGATTGCACTTTGCTCTACCTGACACGGGTCGGACGCCAACGCGGAAAATGTCAACTTAGCAGGCCAAACCCCATGCCCCGCAAGCCTGTCTATCATCCGGTGATCTGTCTGATATTTAGATCACCGCGAACAACTCGCGCACGGTCTAACTGAAGAAAAGCCTGTACAAGCGAATCGCCGAACGTTTGGCAGAGAGTCCGGGCATGCGGCCGGAAGACGTGTTTGCGAACCCCGTGGACGTTCCCAAGGAGAACTGGTCGTTCGGAAATGTTTGCAAACAGTAGCTATTTGCGCCCACGCAGAATGTGGGGCGAGTCAGCGTGTTCGTGCTGCACGGGTATAAGCAGCAAGCTGAAACGCCGATAAAGAAGTCCTTTGTGCTATCTGCGTGATGGTGCCTTTACGGGCGAGGCCAATGCGCCACGTTTGGTCCCGGTCAGGATGATTTGCCTCACTGCGCAGACCCTGCAACGCACGCTGGCAACGGACGGAATTCCGTCAAGTCACGAGGAAACCGGCAAGGCGAGCCGTTCAAACTTTAGTTGTTTGATCAGCTTCGCCTCGATCCCGGCGCGAGTTGGCGATCACCAGATCTCTAAGTTGTCAATGCGACGTCGGGAGGCGGTGCCGGCACATCAAATCCAGCGGCGGATGGTCCGATATCCAGGACAATTCGTCGATTGACGTAAGCGAGGAACTCTGCGCATTGATTCAACCCATGCCACAACCGAGCGTCCCAAGCATTTGCTCCCAATCTAGATTTGGCCTCCGCATACTTTGCACGAAGTAGATTGCTTATAGATGGTGCGGATATCCCCCGTGGAAATGCAGTTCGGATGTCTCCGATAAACCCACTCACCAAACTTGCGGCTTCGCCCTTGAAACGAGTGTTCAACCCGAGCCTCGAAAGATGCTCCTGTGCAATCGCCGCCAAATGTTTGTGCTCTCCAGTGCCCGCGCAGTAGTAGTTTATTGCTAGCCGGTCATTGACCACCGAGACAACGCAGTGCAGTACAGCTATCTCGTCGAGGACGGTGTAATAGGGGTGACAATAAACGAGCTCTGCGTCGTGATACTCGTCGTGCTTTCGATGATTGCAACCAAAGCACACGTATACGAGATTTGCGTGGTATGACGAGTACTCGGGATAGTGTGTCTTCGGAAGATAGTGATCCCATGTTTTGGGTTCGTTGAGCATGCAATACGGACAGCGTTGCAGATTAACTTCCGAGTTTGCCTGCAGCCCTCTCAAGATATCATCTTTAAGGACGTTGAGAGGTTCGGTCGCGCTGTTATAACAAGATTGAAGAGACTCGGCAACATCCTCAGACCACTCTTCTCTTGATGGAGGGCGCATAACTGCGAGTTGTTCCGCGTAAACTTCACACCGTCGGAGCACTCTATCCTGCGCAGCAATCAGCAGATCTCGTCTTGGCTGGTGTTTTGCTCTGAAAATTGCGGCGAGATAGGTCCCTTCATCGAGGTCGGCTAGTGGCTGAAATCTCATTAGCGAATATCCTCCGAACGCCGCAACGATTCGAGATATATATTGGCGTTCAGGCTAAGCTGGCCGTCAAACAATTCGCGGATAGCGTCAATATCTCCTCCTTTTTCGAGAAACATCTTGTCGAGAATACTTCGATAATCACGATCCGACTCTGTTGCCGAAAACACGAAGCGCGTGATGTCGGATACACTTTCTCCAAAAGTTTGAAACGTTGGCTTCAAGACTAAAGGAGTACTTCGGTCTCTTTTGACGATATGCACGCATTCTTTGGGTAACTGCTGAATCACTAGCGGAGAGTGAGTCGCAATAATTGCAAAAGAATCTTGTTTTTCCAAAATTTCCGCTAATGAGTTAAGCAAGCCGGTCAACAGCTGGGGGTGAAGATGCAACTCTGGTTCGTCAAACAAAACGAGTGTGCGCGGTCCGATTTTCGAGATGATGTGGAGAATACAATTCAAGGCCAGACGCTGCCCTGCGCTCAATCGCTCATACAGACCAGCATGTTGTTCGGGTTGATCGACAAAATCGTCAATGTTGTCAACTCGCACAAGATGCCGCAGAGCACTCTTGAGAAGGGCCCGCTTCTCGTCCTCCATAGTGTCTGACAGCACCGCCATAATGTCTGCCAGCAAGGTTTCCTTGTTTTTGAGCTTCCCTCCGTTGCTTTGCAAACCGCAGTAGCTATATTTAAAATTTTCCCCCTGAGTCTTCGATGGTCGATCGAATTCGTCGAAGGCACTAAATGAGACCGCAACGACCGTGTAAATTGATGGAAGTGGCTCTAGCATCCCTTCTGTGCCTAAGGTAGCTCGTTTTTCCTTTGTTGCAGCTTTCGAGAAGCCACTCAAAAGCATTGCTAAGCGGGCCATAACCTGAGTTTTTCCCACGCCATTTAGCCCCACAATCGAATTGATTCGATGCGGGACGCCTTGTCGTTCTCGAAAATCGAAGTTGAATCGATGAGGTGCACTCGCACCGGGAAGTGGAATCTCTGCCTCAAAGCGGCTTATCAATTTCCGCTCGGTTCCAAAGCGAGAACCTGCGGTATCAAGCAACTCTCGCGCACTTGATTCTCTCAATAGTGAGATTTTGAAACACGGCTCGGATTGGAATTCTTCGCGAATTTCTTTCATTAACGAAGCATCCCGCAACGTGGTAAGAACGTCACGAGCCAAGTCCAGAGAAAGTTTTTCGAGAGAGTTGTAATATTCCTCACTGCTAGATAACGAGCAAATATCTTGGAGCACTGATGCCGGAACCTCGACGCCATCGCCTAACTCTTCGAACGGACGATTCTCCAAACCCTCTCGCTGTCCCCTTCGCATAATACATGTCGATTTAAGCGTAATTTGCTCCTCGGAGGAATCTGGCCCCAATCGCAATTGCACACCAAATAGCGTATAGTATAAGTAGTCATTCCAGCTGTCGCGCGTGAGCACTAGATGAGGATACGTGCCGTCGTTGATCACGCGCGCACTACGACGATTCCGAATGTATACTTTCATCGATCTCAACCTTTATTTGAATTTGCAATTTATCCTGAAATCGAAAATTATACAATCCTATCAGAGTTGGTTAAAATTGGTTCGCTGTGAACGACGAGCTTATTTCCCAATGCCCCAAGCGACGGCATAATTCGCCAAATAGTGGGGCGAGTTGAAACGAGGCAGCCATCTCTGATGCATCAAGGAGGTCCCATCTCTCATTTGAAAAATGCATCACATCCAACTTTTTTCTCAAGCAGAGATTTCCTGTCACTCTGCAACGCCCATTCGGAGCCGTAAGCGAGCACTCCGAAGGAAATATTGGGGAGGTGAGCAGCTTCGGAGTGCAGCCGACTGCAACAGGAGATCATGGACGGAGGGTTCGTCCGACAGCTAAGATTGTGTGGTACGCGACGCGCCAAGTTCGTTCACGTGTGCAAAATTTGGAGACATTGCGTATGCTGAGGCCGCTACAGAGACCCATACCGGCGGTCGACGTGAAAGTTATGTGGTTACTCGCCCAAACTTTGCGCGAATTAAGCAACACTTCGCCGCAGTCTTAAGCAAGCAGAAGGACCTTCTTTCTTCAACCGGAATCCACGTGTACCACCCTTACCTGTACGCCCGTCAAAGCGAGCTCTTTGCGTTTCGGGATATTGCTGCACGCTTATCAAGCGACAAGATGGTCATCCCGGTAATTGAGCCGGTAACGCATAACGTTGACAGCCTGCGCTTGGCAACTGGAGCCGCGCAATCCGTAAATCAACCTGTCTATGTTGTAGTTAACCCCGAACTGGGGAAGTTCAAAGAAGAAAACGGGAAAAGCAAGGCTTGGGCTGGAGAGACATCGAATCTAATCGAAATGCACGATGTGGTCCGGCCGACGTTCCTCGCCGGGAGGCACTCGACTATTGCAGAACTTCGTGCTTTCCTGAAGACGTGGGATGTTCCAAAGATAGGAATCGTGCTCCGGAACTCGTCGATCTCCCCTGCCGACGTCGCGACTTCTGTAGACAGAGCGGCCTTAGACTGTCGGTTTTTCCTGACAGGCGAAATACCCAAGAGCAGCACGCTGAAAACGCTATCCGAAAAGCGTTGTGTACCAATCGAGGATTGCTTCCAGACCCAGCCCAAGAACGCGTTCTACGCTGGCATTGAGTCATTCACTGATATGCACAAACGGTATAAACCACTAGGCTTTGCCGGCTTCGGTGATTTCACGATGCTTGCGGGAACGTTTCAAGAGGGTGGAAGAAGGCCGGATGCTGTCGCCATCCACCTAGTCTTCGTGAATCGCGCGACGCAAGATATCTTTGTAGAACATTTCGTCTCAACCTCCACGTCACTCGCAGGTCCCGATCTGGAAGTAAAAATGCGTCAGGCGATCGCCAAGGTAGCAGAGACCGCTAAGCGGACATCAGATTCGTTTGGGCAGACTGTTGCCTATGAACGGTACCTTGCCGCTAACACGGCCGCATCTTCTATCTCGTTAGCAACAAACAAACGTTGGAGCGTTGCCCACCACCTAGATTTGATGAGTGGACTTATGGCGGGTCGTTATCCGTGATCGCTTAGAACCGGTTTCGGACGAATCGGCGGAAATCAGTTGATTGTCTTTGGACATTGCACCCGTAGCGCTTCGACAGCGGACCTTCGCGAACCGGCAGGAGAGGCTGTTGGTGGCCGAACTCCGATGCGGTCCGATCGCTGCCTCTGGCAGCCAAGGGGTAGCGCTAGTGGCGTGATACTTGTTCGCTACCCCGAGCCGTATCGTTCCTGTCGAAAATCGCCAAAAGCCCTATCTGGTAAGGCTTCTGGCTAATCGGGGTAGATGTTATTTTGTGTATCTTTTGGAAACGGGATCGTGCAGCACGCGACCTAGGCTTGTTTCGCGGCGTTGAACGAGGCGCCTGCGCATAAATCGATTTCCGTCGTACCTACGTGTTCGCCCCAACGCCGCTAGCCGCTCTTCGGCCCGTCGTTGTGAAGCAATGTGGCGCCGCGCAGATTGTTGGCGGCGGCGTATGTCGTCTTCTCTTGAGTTTGACGAGGGGAGTGCCCCCTAATCTACCGTCCATGTAACATGAACAATAGGCCACGCGTTCTTCTTCGCGCGACCTCGTCCTCTCACACATCGAGACGTTCATGGCCCGGGTCTACGAGCTTGTACTGGATATTCCAACGCCCGCCGCGCAGGCGTGGCTGCTGCAGCGCGAACGGAGCAAGCGCCTTCATACTGCGGATAGGCTCGATGCGGCTCTCGTAAAGGCGCTTGAGGCATTGCCAGGAAGCGAGCGCATGCAATGCGGCGGCTCACCCAGCGCCGAGTTCGCCGATGTCCGTGCGCAGGTGACAAGCAGCGCTCCCGACTGCAACGAGAAACTGGCTGCGGCAGGCTTGCAGGTCATGCTGGACACTTCGGCGAGCGGGCGACGCGTTGTGGTTTGCCAGCAAGCACGCTATTCGCCCGGCATCACACTGCGCGAGGTTCTTTTTGAGGCGCGGCTGGAAGCGGACGCGCCGCTTAGCACGGCGCTCGTTGACGCACCGGAAAAGTTGCGCCAGACCTTTGCCGAAGCGGGCGAGTTCGCGCTGCTCACAAGGCTCGCCTGCCGGCGTGATCACTGGCAATGGCGCGCGGCGGATGGGATCGCTGTCAATGTCGTCTTCGAGCGTCCGATGGCTTCCCCGTCTGACGAAACGCCCCCGCACCGCGAAGTGCGCCTGACTACAGCTTGCGTGGATAACGCCGCAGCCCCTTCGCTGAGCGCGCTTTTCGCAGCGGCCTGTGAGCTGGTTGCTGTTTTACCGGTCTTCCCGGTGCTGCATTCAGCGTTTGGCAGTTCACGCGACGACGCAACCGATGCCGTGCATGACCCCGCTATGCCGGTGCGCGCCGCCCCGATCCATCTAGTTGGCATCTCGACTCCGCATGCGGCCCTGATCGCCATCGGCGACAACCTTGCGGAGCACTGGTTCGGCAACGACGCCGGCGTCCGCGATGCCGTCAGCACTGAGTTTGTTCATCAGATGCGCGTCGCGCAGCGGCGTCTGAGGACGGCGCTACGGATCTTCCCGCACTGGGCCGACGAAACGTGGAAGACGCGCATCGCGCCCGACCTCAAGTGGCTGGGAAAGATCCTCGGCGAAGCGCGTGACTGGGACGTGTTCGTCGATACGACGCTGCCGGGTCTCGCCGCCGCGGACCTCGACAGCGCCGCCTGGAACACGACCCGCGAGCTCGCCGAGGCGCAGCGTCTCGAAGCCCGTGAGCGTGTCCGCGGCGCGGTGGGCTCGTCCCGTTACGCGCGGCTTGTGCTCGCGTGGCTCGAATGGCTGAGCGGTTTGCCATCGAACGAACCGCCCGCAGGGGCGTCGGGTCATTCGCTGCGCGCGTACGCACGAAAGCGCGTGAACAAGTACTACAGACGATTGGTTGGCGCACCGAAACTCACCACGCTCGATGAAGCGGCCCGCCACGCAGAACGAATCCAGGCAAAGTACCTGCGCTACACATTGGAATTTTTCGAGTCGATCGCTTCACAGAAAACCCGTAGCGAAAGCGTGAAAACCGTTTCGCGGATACAGGGCGTCCTTGGCGAAGGTAACGACGCAGCGGTCGCGTTGCGTCACCTCGAGCAGATCGATGCGCCGCCCTACCAGTCCGGTTTCGCTCGCGGCTGGTGCGAGGCGTCGCAACGCTACACGGCGCAGGAAGGCGAACGCCTGCTGCGCAGACTGCGCAAGCCCAAAATATCAGGCGGCGCTGCAGGGTGTTGATGAGAGGCGGCGGGTCGGATGCGCGCGTTGCTACACGCTGTCAGCGTCGCCCCGAATTGGCGCCGCGAGCGTGTTTTGGGTCTGCGACAGCGGCGCCGCGCTCGGTGTGTCGTAGTGGCCCGCCTTCCAGCGCGCGCGGATGAACGGCCGTTCGTGGCCGGAGACTTTGAGAGCGATGTGGGTGACCCAGCGCTGTGTCGGCAGATGAACGCCGTGCAGTCCGACGGTCAGCATCATCAGGCTCACGGCGACCGGCACGGCCGACAGCTTGCCTGGCTCGGCATCCCACGACCAACGCACGAACATCAGCGCAGTCACCGCGCCGACGATGCATCCGGTGATGGCTTCAGACGGCGAGTGCGCATCGAGCACGACCCGCGACAACCCGACCGCAATGCCGGCGGCCAGACCCAGCACGACACCGACAACGCGAAATGCCGGACGCGCCGGCAGCAGCATCAGGAACAGGGCGACCGGATAGACGGCGGTGGAGAGCACCGCATGGCCGCTCAGGCCGGTGAAATCCAGTTCGCGAACGCCGACGCCCCAGCCGAGAAAGGCCAGTTTGGTGAGCGTCACGACGCCGATAGCCGCTCCCAGCAACAACAGCCAGCCCGCTGCCATCCGCCACGAGTAGCCGAGCGCCAGCCAAAGCGCGATAGCAATGGCGAGCGGCAGCGTCAGACCGGCGCCGCCGAGGCTGGTGATCGAATACCAAAGGTGGGAGGGCAAGTCAGGCATGGAAAGAAGCGCGAAAAGCGCCGCGTGGAATCAGGACCGTAGTTGTTTAACGCGCCAGCCATCCATCTGGCCGACAAGCAAGTGAGACACGCCATACGTGTTTCATGCATCTGACTGTCAGTATAGACGGGAGTGCCCGACGGAGCTTGTTGCGCGACGTTATGGCGCCAACCCTGGTGCATTGCGCCAGGCCGCCGGTGACGCCTCTGTTTGTATGAAACACTGAGCAAAAACACTTGGCAATGGGACGAGCGGCGGTAGCCAGGTGAGTGCGCAGTTCGTGCGCGCCGGCGAACCAGGACGGACGATGCGTTCGGCATGGCATCGGGATTGATGTTATTGTGCAATGCACAAAGTTATCCGTTCCACAGGACAGTATCGGTCCCTTTTTGCGAGGTCACCATCCGATGGCAAAAAGTCTGACGAAAATCTGGCTGGGCGGTCTGAAGCGTCTGATCTCGATTCAAGCCCAACATGCGCGCGATTCGGTCAAGCGCACCGCCGCACGGCCCGCGCGGCCGACCGGCAAAGTATCCGCCAAGCTCAAGCCGGTCAAACCGGCCACCACCCTCCGTTCGCCGAGCAAACGCGAAGCGCCGCGTCCGGGTGCCCGCGAATCGCGGGTCCGTCCGCGGGCGGCCGCGTGGGCGAGCGGGACGTGGACTCGCTCGTTCCATTCCGCGCCCGCAGCGCCAGGGCGTCTCGTCAATCATCTGCAATACGGCTTGTATGTGCCGGCTGCGGTGACCGACGCGCCGATGCCGCTCGTCGTGATGCTGCACGGCTGCAAGCAATCGATCGACGAATTCGCCGAAGGCACCCGCATGAACCTGCTGGCCGACCGTTTCGGCTTTGCGGTGGTGTATCCCGAGCAATCCAAGCATGTGCATGCACATCGCTGCTGGCACTGGTACGACGCCAGCGATACCGCAGGCGGCGCCGAGGCGCGCGCGGTGGTATCGCTGGTCGATGCGCTCGTCGACGAGCATGACTTCGACGGCGAGCGGGTCTATGTCGCGGGGTTGTCGGCGGGGGCCGGTTTGACGACCTTGCTGGCCGCCTCTTATCCGGAGCGCTTTGCGGCGGTTGCCATGCATTCAGGACCGGCTTTTGGCGAGGCCCATTCGGGGATCGTCGCGATGGATGTGATGCGGCGTGGCGCCCGGCACGACCCGGTCATGCTGATCGACCAGGCTGTCGATGTCGCGGCTTACCCCGGCATGCCTGCCGTCATCCTCCACGGCGACGCTGATCACGTCGTCGCACCCGCCAATGCGGAGCAGTTGGCGACTCAGTTTCTGCGCCTGAACGGATTGATCGACGCCGAGGGCGAACGCATTGCCGGCGAAGTGCGCGAGGAGCGCAAGGCTGGCGTGATCACGCGTGACTACTTGCGTGGCGGGCGGCGCGTGGTGCGCCTGTGCCGGGTCCAGGCGCTGGGTCACGCATGGAGCGGTGGCGACGACGCCGTGCCGTTCCATTCGTCCAAAGGGCCGGATGCGAGCGCGCTGATCTGGGAGTTTTTCAGGTATCAGCGGCGCCCGGCAAAGGTGCGGGAGACCGAGGGCGTCCCGGCTGGAGCCGCGTCGGGCGGGGCTTAGCGGCGCTCCGGCGGGTCCGCAGAGCAATAGAGCAACACTTCAGAAAAGATATCTTGGCATCACCTAGGGTTTTCCCTATAATTAGGGTTATTCACTAAGTATAAACCCTAGATTCTTTTCGAGGTTGATCATGTATCTCCTGAGCCGCTTGTTCCTGTTCCTCACGAAGTCCGCTGACCAGATGGCCAAAGAGCGTAGCGACGCTTATCTGGCCGAAGCCACGGATCTGTACGATCTCGAGTTCCGTATGCGCAAGCTCGACCGCGAAGCAGCGGTGCGTCATCCGGCGTGGATGACCCAGCACTAAGCTGATATCGCTAGAGCCACCGGCACTGCCGGGGTTTGAGCATGTGAGTGCTCGCTATCGCGTTGTCGTCGATAGCATTGTGGTGCGATGCTCGCGTTTTAATTGATGTGGCCCATCACCAGAAAACCCGCGCTCACCATGCGGAGGCGGTGGTGTATGTAACCCGTCTGCTTTAACTGCCGCATCGCCTGGATGCGGCAACGGGTTGGCTGCCCGACGATACCCCTGTCGTGTGGGATGCCGGAGCGCTTTACACCCTCGGTGTGACTAACCCAGTTCAGGCAATCTGAACGCGCACGGCGACGTTGTTGCGCGTAGCGTTCGAGTACGGGCAGACCTGATGCGCGGTGTCCACCAGTTCGCGTGCCGCTGAGGCTTCCAGGCCCGGCAGGGAAACACGCAGCTCGATATCCAGAGCGAAGCCGCCGTGGTCGTTCGGGCCCACGCCAACGTCAGCCGTGACCGTGGTGTCGGCAGGCAATGCCTGCTTGTGCTGACCGGCAACGAATTTCATCGCGCTCAAAAAACATGCGGAGTAGCCGGCAGCGAAGAGCTGCTCGGGGTTCGTGCCGACGGCGCCGTTGCCGCCCAGTTCACGCGGCGCGGCAAGCTTCACGTCCAGTATCTGATCCGACGATACCGCGCGGCCATCGCGTCCGCCCGTGCTGGTGGCGGTTGCCTTGTAAAGTACGTTCATTGTGCTGCTCCTATGTCTGGGTCGGGGAAATTGCCTGGATCCGCGAAGGTCATCGTCGAACCGGCATGCTGTAAACATATCGTACTAATAATTAGCGTGCAAATTAAATTGCGAATCGGACGGATGGTGCTGAACCGGCCGTTCGGGTCAGTGCTCGAGATAGTCGTTGAGCGTGCCGCGCAGTCGGGTCAGATCGTCGCGTAGCTGAAGCAGGAATTCCGGTGCTTGCTGGGTCGCGCAGAAGATTTCGGCGGGCACTTCCCGTGCCGCACGCTTGAGCGCCACGCCGGACTTGGTGAGGCGGATGTAAACCAGCCGTTCGTCGTCGACACCGCGCACGCGTTCCAGATAACCCTGCGCCTCGAGCCGTTTGAGCAGCGGCGTGACGGTGGCGGAATCGAGATTCAGCCGCGTGGCGATGTCCTTGACGGTCAGGTCGTCGCTCTCCCACAGCACCAGCATGGCGAGGTATTGCGGATAGGTCAGCCCGAGCTTTTCCAGCAACGGCTTATACGCCTTGGTCATGGCGAGCGAGGTCGAATAGAGCGCGAAGCAGAGCTGCTCGTCGAGAGTAAGCGGAAGGGCGGGGCGTTGGGTCATGATGCGGCTCGATCGGAAAAGAGCGTGCAAATGGCTTGCACGCAAACCAATTGTGCCGCATTCGCGCTGGACTGACGAGCGCGACGTGGGGAGGGAGAGGGCGCTGCGCCAGATTGGACGCTGCTGGCGCAGCGAACAGCGCGCGGCGTATGCGGGGGCGGTACGCTCGCACCGTCCCGGCAAACCCGCATTTCAGCCGGCCGGCGTGCTGGGCAGATCCGGCGCCTCGGGCGTCTGCACCCCGAAGCAGCCGCGATAGGTCGCGTAAAACGAACAATAGAGCATGGTCATCAAGACGATGCTGGCGAGTAACACCATGGCGGGAGCGTAGTCGGCAGCGCCGAGCGCCGCCATGAGCGCCATGACGGCAAACACAACAACCATGCTCAGCGCAAGCCACAATGCACCGAAGACAATGAAGGCGCCGCGGTTGCGCCAGCAACTGACCACGCTGAAGAACATCGCTTTCAGCGGCGGCACATCGTGCCACGCTGCGAGGACAGGCGCGAACCAGTACAGCATGGCGACCGGAATGGAAAAGACGAACGCCGCGAGCATGCCCGACATGATGTTGGTGTTAGCGAGCGTCTCGGGGTCCTGAGCCGTGGTGCCCAGCGCGAATCGCAGCAGTGTGCCGTCATCGGCTAGCGCGGAACCGGCGAGTACAAGCGCCATGGCGATCACGTACAGCCCCCCGAGCGCGAGCAGACGCTTGGCGGCGACCGCGCCGTACGAGCGGAAACCGTCTGCCAATATCGTCGGAAACACCGGCTTGCCGGCGATGGTGTTGCGGCACGCAGCCATAAACCCGACCGCAACGCCAGGAACGAGCGCGAGCGGCAGCACGCCGCCCACGTATGGGATCTGCCCGATTAGCGTCACCAGCAGCAGGTACGCGAAGATCAGCGTCAGGAAGGCGAGCGGGTTCTTGCGGAACAGCCAGATGCCCTGCCGGAACCATACATAGCCGGTCTTCGCGGGGACTTCAATTAGTTGCATGAGGTATGGATGCCTGGAAGCGCAATGCCGGAAAGGCGTTCGCGCAGAATGCGCTCGAAATGGCCCGGGTCGTGCGGCTTGAGCAGTTCGGCCGCCCGCGGCAAATAAAAATCATACAGGCGCGAGACCCAGAAGCGGTAGGCGCCTGCGCGCAGCATGTCGCCCCAGTGACGGTTTTCTTCCAGCGTGAACGGACGCACGGTCTGATAGGCGCGCAACATTGCTTCGACACGGGCCTCGTCCAGCTTACCGGTGGCCAGATCGACGCACCAGTCGTTGACGGTGACCGCCACGTCGAAGAGCCATTTGTCGCAGCCGGCGAAATAGAAATCGAAGAAGCCGCCCAGGCGCACTTCGTGGCCGCTATCCGGCGCCGCATGCGCGAACAGCACGTTGTCGCGGAACAGATCGCAATGGCACGGACCTTCGGGCAGCGCGGCGTAATCCGCCGAGGCGAAAAATTCCTGCTGGTGGGCGAGTTCCGCGCTCAGCAAGTCGCGTTGGGCATCGGCGAGGAACGGCAGCACGGCCGGCACGGTTTCCTGCCACCACGCGAGGCTGCGCAAATTCGGCTGGTGGTGCGCGTAGTCGCGCCCAGCGAGGTGCATGCGCGCCAGCATCTGCCCCACTTCGATGCAGTGCTCGACGCCCGGCGCCATTTCCGGCGCGCCTTCGAGTTTGGTGACGATGGCGGCCGGCTTGCCTTGCAGCATGCCGAACAGCGCGCGGTCTTCGCGCGGCATGGGATCCGGTACCGGCACCCGGTGCGCCGCCAGATGTTGCATCAGGTCGAGGTAGAACGGCAGTTGCTGGGCCGTCAGCTTTTCGAAAATCGTGAGGACGTATTCGCCGCGCGTCGTCGTCAGAAAGAAGTTGCTGTTTTCAATACCCGAAGCAATGCCGCGAAACTCGACGACGTCGCCGAGATCGTAATGCTGCATCCATTCTGCGAGTTGGGGTTCGGTAACAGCGGTGAAGACAGCCATGCGGGAAACGTCGGGTCAGGTGGTCGGGCTGGCGCGGTGCGGCCAGTGCGGCAACGTATGGGTAATCAGGGCAAGCAGGACAAACAGGCTGAAGGCCCGGACGCCGGGCCGCGCGCGCTGCGGGGCGCGGTCGGCACCCCGCTGCTGGATAAACGATCAGTAGGTCAGGCTAACCGACGGCAGGCGATTGCTCGGATGGGTGCTGCTGTTCGCGCTGGGTGACGTGTCGAGCGGCGCGCTCATCTGATAGCGCGTGCCGAGGTTCGAGTGCACATTGATTTCGACCGGCTTGCCCTTATCGCGGTATTCGGTGATTTCGGTGCCGTTCGGGCTCTTCTCATAGAAGCTCGGCACGCGCGGCTGATTGATCTCGACCTTCGAGCTGACCTCAGCGGCCGGACGATTGATCGCAGCCAGGTCCGGCAGACCGGCCCGTTCATTGGCGGACATGGGCTTGTCGGCGGGCGGCGGTGCGTCCACAGGCTGGGCAGCCATTGCGGAGTTGGCAATGGCAAGCGCCAGCGCAACGGCGACCGGAAGGAGCGGCTTCATGGTGATTCTCCAATAAGGTGCCCCGATTCTAGCAAATCCATCCTTGCTCACGGGCGCGTTGGCCTTATTTTGCGCTGCTTTCGCGCGACGCGTGCGCGACATGCGCGCAAACTCGCCAGCCCCCTGGCTGGTCCGGCCCCGATGAGCAATCGGGTAGGGTTCCGTGGTAATGTCGTCTCATCAATCGAGGCGAATGACGATGAACAACAACACCAATCAGCGCGCGGTGCAGACACCCGCCAATGACTTCCCGACCGAGGCCTTCGACGACGCAGCGGACGCCGTGACTCATCTGTCTGCTATCTACGAAGCGAACACCTCATTCTTACGCGATGCGTTTGCACGTTACAGGCGTAATGAACCGTTTGAGCGCCGGGTGCGCGCGTGCTACCCGTTCGTCCGGGTGTGCACCGAGGTCAATACGCATATCGATTCGCGCCGCTCGTACGGCTTTGTGGCCGGCCCCGGTGTGTTCGAAACCACGGTGACGCGCCCCGACCTGTTCGGCAACTACTATCGCGAGCAGTTGCGCTTGCTGGCGAAGAACCATCATGTGCAGATCGAAGTGGGCGTTTCGGATCAGCCCATTCCCATTCATTTCGCGTTCGCGGAAGGCATCCATCTGGAAGGCGATCTCGATCGCGAGCGGCTGTTCGGCATGCGCGATGTGTTCGATACGCCGGACCTGCGCTTTCTCGACGATCGCATCGTCAATGGGACGTACGAGCCGGGGCCAGGTGAGCCGCATCCGCTCGCACTGTTCACGGCGGCGCGGGTCGATTTCTCGCTGCACCGGCTGAAGCACTACACCGCGACGTCTCCCACGCACTGCCAGAACTACGTGCTGTACACGAACTACCAGTTCTACATTGACGAATTCGTCAAACTCGGCCGCACGATGATGGCCCATACCGACGACGAGGAACTGCGCGCTTATCGCAGCGAGTACACGTCGTTCGTGGAGCCGGGTGACGTGATCACCTACAACGCGAACCTCGGCGAGCAAGCCGACGAGGGCACGCCGCCGCCGCGTCTGCCGCAGATGCCCGCATACCACTTGAAGCGCGCGGATGGCAGCGGTATCACGATGGTGAACATCGGCGTCGGGCCGTCGAACGCCAAGACGATTACCGACCACATTGCGGTGCTGCGTCCGCATGCGTGGATCATGCTCGGCCACTGCGCGGGGTTGCGCAATACGCAACGCCTCGGGGACTACGTGCTGGCGCACGGCTATGTGCGTGAAGACCACGTGCTCGACGACGATCTGCCGCTCTGGGTGCCGATCCCGGCGCTGGCGGAAGTGCAAGTGGCGCTGGAGCGGGCGGTTGCGCAGGTGACGCAGCTCGACGGCGTCGAGCTCAAGCGCGTGATGCGCACGGGGACGGTGGCGAGCGTCGATAACCGCAACTGGGAACTGCGCGATCATCGTGAGCCCGTGCAGCGGTTGTCGCAAAGCCGCGCCATTGCGCTGGATATGGAAAGCGCGACGATTGCCGCGAACGGTTTCCGCTTCCGGGTGCCTTACGGCACCTTACTCTGCGTGTCGGATAAGCCTCTGCATGGTGAACTGAAGCTGCCCGGCATGGCGGATCAGTTTTATCGGGCACAGGTCGATCAGCATTTGCAGATCGGCGTGAAGGCGATGGAACTGCTGCGCATGAACGGTTTGCATCGTCTGCATAGCCGCAAGTTACGTAGCTTTGCGGAAGTGGCGTTTCAGTGACGGAGCTTTATCTGGCGGGGCTTTGGTGGCTTCGCCAGATATTGGATTGTCTAACTTGAAGGGCGGTGTCTAACTTGCTTCGGAGGTGCGAGTGGCGCTCATGAACCGATCTTGGACCAACTCGGCCGTCAGAGTCCGATCTGCCACTGATTTTGATCGCCTGTGAGCGATAGACCGTTGCTAACGAGTGCATCCCTGTTGCGAGTACATCATGCCGTCGGGCGCTGCGTTGCATGTTCTCGTGCGGCTCGATAGTAGCTCGCAAGCCTGCGTGATGCCGGCGTGTCGTCCGACGCAAAACCTGAACCTCCGTGCAACAACCCCAACGCGAAGCACAGTAGATCCAGTAGAGATATGAGACGATAGAAGTTCACGACATCGCCATATCCATCAAAAATACCGTGCAAGATGCCATGACGGTTTAGTTGGTCCAAGCCTCGATAGTTTGGGGTCTTGATGTAAAGCCGCTCAGCAAAAAAATCACGGAGTGACTGAAGCATCGTAATGCGCTCTTCGTATCGGTAGGATGACCGCTCCTCTCTAGCGATCAATTCGTCTAGTTCGGGGATGATGAAAAACCTCTTTCCATCTTCCTCTGGCCCCTTGCGCTCGGCCGCAATCTTACGCAGAACGCCCTCCAGCACTGGTGTGAGTGTGGATACGGCCGCGTGCGGTAACCCGATTACAGCCGCTTCGATGGATTCGGCGATTGGTTTACGGAAGTCGCGCACATAGATCGTCGAGCTATACCGCGCAGTCAGCGTCGCGGCCAAATAGTCGTCGTCATAGAAAGTCGGAAGAACAGTGCGCAGGATGGTCTGCTGATCTTCATGAGATGCAGCATTCTCGACGGCACTCGCTATCCTGCCAATCACACCAACGCTGAAGTACGCTGGGACGACCCAATCGACGGTTTTAAAAACCTTTGCGGCTTGCTTCAAACCCGGATCCACTGAACCTCCTTTGTTGGACAGGAATGCTAGTCCGTTATTTTTACGGCTGCGCCCCACCGACGCCAACAAGTGATGAGCAAAATTTGTTCGTTGTAGTGTCCGTAGCTACGCCGGTCCTCCGGCGCACCACTTGGAACGAAT
Source organism: Paraburkholderia sp. SSBN10T (assembly GCF_056619545.1). NCBI lineage: Bacteria > Pseudomonadati > Pseudomonadota > Betaproteobacteria > Burkholderiales > Burkholderiaceae > Paraburkholderia > Paraburkholderia sp. SSBN10T. Next base: position 114,715 of record NZ_JBWQQI010000019.1, on the reverse strand, counting down.
TACGGCTCGCATGTGGACAACACGGCAAAGTACAACGCACTACTGCGTGACGTTGAGAAAAAAAATCAGGCGGTACTTCGTTGGGCTTGAGGCCCATAGCATCCATAACCGCTCCAGCCGCATTAATGGATGGCCCCGGATTGAATGGCCTGATGGCACATTCCTCCGAGCTAAGGGTGTTCATAAAGCCTGTGATGAAGGCGGCGTACTCAGCGAACGGTGGCATATTCGGAACGCACTTCATTCCGTGCCATTTTCCATCCACATACCACCAATAGCCCAAGTATGTGCAACATCCAAGCATACTCTCCGTTGCTCGGCCAAGAGAACGACAATCGCAGCGTGTACAGGCAACTTGTTGCACGCTGAAGCGTTTCTATCCACCTTGACCGTCGCCATCGGCCCGTGCCGGTGTCAGGCGGTCGAGAATGTCGGCCAACCGAGTTGCAACGTTGGTTTGGTTGGTGATTAATCGTTCTTGGAAGTCTCGTTGCTGGGTTGCGGCATCGGCGTTGACCTGTATCGTTCTGACATCAAGCGGAAGCGAGCGGTCGCCAGCCAGCAATTCAAGCGTAAGACGCCGCAACAGGTTTTGCTCGGTCTCAACCGTACCGTGTGCTTCTGGAGAGTAGCTACCGGACTTCAGTTGTTGCCGGTCAAATTTGTAGTTGGTCGCGACAGCTAGGCGCTCAAGTAAGTTAGTGAACAGTTCATCGCCACGACCGTTCCATTCGCGAGTCTCGGCGTCAGTTTTCGGACGCTGGTCGAGTGGAACAGACAAGTGAGCATGGTAGTCGTGCCAGGCGTCGAGCACTGCTTGAGCCCTACGGCCACGGAGTGGGATTCCCAGCACGCGTCGACCATAAAACGCGAGATCAATGGAATTTAGTGCTCGAACGTGATCGACGGATACGCGGGATTGTCGGGTGGCCATCAGTACCGTGAAGACCAATTGCCGTCGATTGGACGCCTCGCGCGCGCGTTCTACCCATTTTTGCGCCTGAACTGCGAGTACAGGCCCTAGCACGGTTGCACCGGCCACGACGTAATCTGTTGATGCGAACTGAACCATGTGTAACCCCGCGTTTTGTGGTTTGAGGAGAAGTCTAGTGCAGGCATCAGACGGTGTGGTACAGGGTGTGGAGATCCTAAAGTACACCTCGGGCGCATTAGAGTGGCACCGATTGACTGGGATTAGTCTTGGTTGTGCTCTGCGAGTTGAACAAAGAATTGATTGATAAAGTGTTGTGGTGCGCGCGTAAAACTCCAGAGGCAGTGTTCGCGCAATGTTCCGAAGGGTCGGAAAGCTGTCTAGCTTAACTAAATCATCGGCGGCAAAACCGCGCCAGACGTGGCCGGAAAAATGAGCATTTTTGTTAGGAAAACTGTCTTAAGTTGCTGATTTTTAAGGCTTGTGCGCGAGAAGGTTACGGAGCCTTACGGAAGTGGCGTTCCAGTAGCAAAGGATTATCCGGTGGGCCTTTGCGGGCTCCGCCGGAGTGCGCCTCAGTCTTCAGGGTAGTCATCAAAGACAGGAGGACCAAGATCCAGTGTTATCAGGTAGCGCTCGTCGGCTGGATGGTCTTCGGACCGAAAGCAGCGGATATTGAGCGAGACTTGATACTTGTTGCCGGCCTGCCAATAGCTCGTTGGAGCAGAGCACTTTCGAATCTCGGCTCGACTGGCCGGCGTGTCTCCGATAGGCTGGCTTCGCGCTGCCCGAAATGGCCTCCACCCTCCCCGTCGAAGCTGATCCTGTAAGTTGATGAGGATTGCCATCGCGTTATCGAGGGACAAAGCCGCGATTTGCGGGGATAGTGTCACGGAATCGACCTTGCCGTTGCTGTCGTAATGTACCGCGAGGAATTTCGCCGCAGGAGTGACAAAACCATATTGGGGGTCGACGAAGCGCAATCGAGCGGGGCGGCTCACGTGGCCACCCCAGTTTGCGTTGGGCTCGATAGTTGGCAAGATCGAGCGGGACTGCTGTTGTACCTGCTCGTATGGTTCACCTAGTGCAAGCACAACTTCGTCGCCTGGCCGCGCCGTCGCGGCGATAACTAATATGACGGTAAGTCCAAACCCCACGCAAGCAAGGTGCCGGTGCCAACGGAATCTCCTGATTGCCATCAGCGGCCTCCATGCGCTATGAGGAACAGGGAATTTTCCACAAAATGCCGCTGTATCGGATCATGCAGGAGTTCATCGAACCGCTGAGCAGCGCGTTGAACGAACGCCATTCGTTGGTCGCCATCCGCGAGATTGGCCAAGGGCTGCTTGCTGAATATTTCGTATTTCGCGTTGGCGCCCGTGACTGTGCACTGATTGGCAAGAGTTAGCTGGATCTCCCGCGCCGAACCGGTTGGAATATTCAATGCCCACGCGAACTGGTTGGCTCGCATGAGCAGAGCGAAGGTCGGATCGTCGTACATGGCCGGTTGCAGGATGTTTATCTGTTCATGCCAAGCCATCAATTCGACGCTTTTACTAATATTTCCGGCGTCGATCGCTTCGAATGCCTGCGCAACATGGGGCCTGGTAACGCCGAACGGAACACTCTTGGAGATTGGCCACGTAACAGATCCCTCTAAAAGTTGACGCTCTCGATGACACCTCTTAAGCCGCTGCAAGCCGAACTTCTTGTAGAACATGTGCAGCGGCCATATATCGAGAAACAATGACGTATTGCCCTTGGCCAGCATCTGATACACCTTCTCCGCGCCGAGGCCGTTTGCCTGATCCGGGATCGGCATTCGGGGTGATCCATAAGGTGCCATTCGTTCGAGCGGGGAGCTTTGTCTTTCCCATTGCCGATAGGCGTCACGCTCCCGGTTTGACTTGCTGATGAGCTCCGCTGCGTTAAGCAAGCCGCAACCGACCTGTTTGGATGCGAACGCGGCCAACCCTGCCCACTGAAAGCGCCTGTCATCTAGCCACAATTGCGCGTAGGCCGCATTGATGTGCCGGTTACGGACAACCGGGTTGTCAGAGGATGCGATCTCCTCGGCCTTCTTCTGATAGAAGCGCCAACAGGTGATGCAATCCTGTTTGTCGTCTTCCGCGCGCTTCTTTGCCGCGGCTTCCTCCTCTTTCCAGTTTGGGTAACAAATCGAACACCTTGAGTTATCGCATTTCGGCATGAACCTGACTCGTTGTTGTTGGTCTCGTTTTCGTGGCGTGCACTATTAACGCGGCCGTAAACGTATCAGATATTCAGGAATCCTTGTTTATGAGATAGTGCGGCTTATTTCAATATATGGGGATCGTGCTGAGCAATACGGGTGGACTCGGCGCGGCCATGGTCTTCGAACGCAATGAAATTCCAACGACTGCCGCTTAACGCTAACAGCCATTCGTCAGGTCGCGTAGGCGGCGACGGTATACTTATGGGCTTAGGATCTTCTACGTTTCCAAAGGAAAGCCCATGAGCACTTTGCCCGCCTGTCCGCAATGCCAGTCCGAGTTCACCTACGAGGAAGGCGGATTGTTTGTCTGTCCGGAGTGTGCTCACGAGTGGTCGTCCGAAACAGGCGTGCACGCCGAAGCGGCTGCAAAGGTCTATCGGGATTCGGCCGGCAATGTTCTCCAGGACGGCGATACTGTCACAGTCATCAAGGACCTGAAACTGAAAGGTTCTAGCGGCGTGATCAAAATGGGAACCAAGGTCAAGAACATTCGACTGGTCGATGGCGACCACGACATCGATTGCAAGATCGACGGTTTCGGCGCGATGAGCCTGAAATCCGAGTTCGTTCGAAAGGTCTGACCTATTGGAGACATCGACGGGCTGCCGCTAGCGAAAACACTCTAGAACTGCCCAAAGCCCGTCAACCCAATCAGGCTCCCCGCAGCGAGCAGCCATAACGGATGAATGCGCGTCTTGAACGCCAGCACCGCACATACGGCAGTAATCACCCACGCAATCAACGTCGTATCCGACGCATGCGCGATCAACGCCGCACTCGCTGCGACCAGCCCCGCCGTTACCGGCACCAATCCCGCTTGCGCCCAGCGCCGCCACGGGCGGTCCTTGAAGCGCTCCCATGCCTTGAGCGCGAGGATCGTCACAATCGATGACGGGCCGAACTTGGCCACCGAACTCACCAGCATCCCCGCCCATCCGGCCACGTGCCAGCCGACCAGTGTCACGACCATCAGGTTCGGGCCGGGTGCGGCCTGCGCCAGCGCGAAGAGCGCGCTGAACTCGCTGGCCGGCATCCAGTGATGCACCTCGACCACCTGGCGCTGCATCTCCGGCAAGATCGTGTTGCCACCGCCGAAAGCGAGCAGCGACAACTGGCTGAAAATGATGGCGAGTGAAATGAGGGTGTCGTTCATCGTGCGGTTCTCGAAGCGAGGTAGATGCTGAGCGGCGTGAGGACGAGCATGGTGGGCAGCAGCGGAAAGCGCAGTAGCGCGATCGCCACGAAGCCTAGCGCGGCGATGATCGCCGCGACCGGCTTGCGCCACAGCGGCAGCACGATCTTTACGGCCATCGAGATCAGCAGCCCTGCGGCAGCGGCCGCGAGTCCCGCAAACAGATGACGGATGTGCGGATCGTTCTGCGTGTGCTCGTACAACACGCCCAAGCCGATCACTACCAGCGACGGCCCCGCAATCAACCCGAGCAAGCCCGCCAGTGCGCCGGGCAACCCGCGAAAGCGCATGCCGATCGCCACCGAAAGGTTGATTACATTGCCGCCCGGCAGGAACTGGCACAGGCCCAGCAGATCGGTAAAGTCCGAGGCGCTGAGCCAGCGGCGCTGTTCGACGATCGCGCGCCGCGCCAGCGGCAAGGCCCCGCCAAACGAGATCAGGCCGAGGCCCAGAAAGCCGCTGAAAATCTCGCTGACGGTGGGCGGGGCCGCGAGGCCGGCTTCGGCGGAGGAGAGGTTTTGATCCATGTGGTTGGCTATTTTGTCCATCCTGCGGAGGTTAACGCCGTTTCGCCTGCGGGCAAAACGATTTTTCGGGCGCCTCCTTGTGATCTAGAATCACAAGCATGGCTAGAAATCTTCCACCCTTTCCGGCGCTACGCGCCTTCGAAGTCGCGGCGCGGCATGACAGCTTCACTGCTGCCGCGAACGAATTGCATGTGACGCACGGTGCAATTAGCCGCCAGGTTGCCGCCTTCGAGGCGTGGGTCGGCGTGCAGGTGTTTCACCGCATCGGCAAGCGCGTGCGGCTGACCGACGACGGCCGCCGCTATCTGGCAACCGTTCAGGCCGCGTTCGACAGTATTGCCCTCGCGACTAACCAGCTACGCGACACCGGCGTGGTGCATGTGCTGCGCGTCAACGCGCTGCCTACGTTCGCGATGAAGTGGCTGCTGCCGCGGCTCAACCAGTTTCAGCGCAAGATGCCCAATGTGGAACTGCGGCTGTCCACCTCGAACGCGCCCGTCGAGATGCTGGAAGGCTATGACGTGGCGGTCAGGCGTGGGCCGGCGCATTGGCCGAATTGCGTAAGCGGACATTTTCTTGACGAAAGCGAACTGCCGGTGTGCAGTCCCGCGCTATTGCAGCGTTCGCCAATCAAGGTGGCCGACGATCTCGCGCGGCACGTGCTGCTGCATTCGGATACCCGGCCGGACGCGTGGCGCAACTGGCTGATGGCGGCGGGCGTGAAGGCGAAATGCCGCAAGAAGCAGTCTTTCGATCACTTCTATCTGGCGTTGCAAGCGGCCGTGGATGGACTGGGCGTCGCGCTCGGACCACTGCCGATGCTCGCCGATGAACTGGCTTCGGGCCGGCTCGTGACGCCGCTCGAAGGTCCGCGCCTCGATGCGCGCGGCTATTGGTGGGTTGCGCGGCGCGAAGTCGCGCAGGCGCCGCTGGTCGAGCAGTTTTGCCGTTGGCTGCAGGAGCAAGGCGACCAGGAGGACGAGGCCGGGCACGCATGAGCGGCCGCGGGGCCTTCGCCGTCCTTACAGAGGTATAGCCGCCGGGCAGCAGCATGCCGCCCGACGCTTGTCACCCCATGTTACAGATAGAACATCCGGTCTTCGTCGGACTTCACCGGATGCGGCTCTGCTTCCTCACGGTCCTCGTAGAACTTCAGGACCGCTTCGAGCACCTGGTCCGGATCGTCGATCACCTGCATCAGGTTCATGTCGTCCGGATTGATGAGGCCCATCGGCAGGAGCGACTCCTTGAACCAGCCGAGCAGGCCTTTCCAGAACTCGCCGCCTACCAGAATGATCGGAACATGGCGCGACTTCTTGGTCTGGATCAGCGTGAGCACTTCGGCCAGTTCGTCCAGCGTGCCGAAGCCGCCGGGCATCACGATCACCGCATCCGAGTTCTTCACGAACGTGACCTTGCGCGTGAAGAAGTGGCGGAAGCGCAGCGAGATGTCCTGCCACTGGTTGCCCGATTGCTCGTGCGGCAGCTCGATGTTCAGGCCCACCGACGGCGCCTTGCCGGCATGCGCGCCCTTATTGGCCGCTTCCATGATGCCGGGGCCGCCGCCGGAGATCACCGCAAAGCCCGCGTCGGACAGCTTGCGCGCAATCTGCGTGGCAAGTTTGTAGTAAGGCGAGGCCGGTTTCAGGCGCGCCGAACCGTAGATGCTGACAGCCGGGCGAATCTCCGAGAGGTACTCGGTCGCCTCAATAAACTCTGCCATAATCGTGAACATCTGCCACGATGCGCGGGCCTTCTTGGCTGTCGCGCGTTCTTGATCTGCGAGCGATCGCAGACTCGGAATCACTTTTCTCTTTGTCATAATGCCTGAAGAACGAGTCCTGGAAACTAAGCTGGGAACTGAGCTGGAAGGAAAGACCCTGCTATTGGTCGACGGTTCGAGCTATCTGTACCGGGCCTACCATGCGATGCCTGATCTGCGCGGACCCGATGGCGGACCTACGGGTGCGCTGTACGGGATCATCAACATGCTGCGGCGCATGCGCAAGGAAGTCACAGCAGAGTATAGCGCGTGCGTGTTCGACGCCAAGGGCAAAACGTTTCGCGACGACTGGTACCCGGACTATAAGGCCAACCGCCCGTCCATGCCCGAAGACCTGGCGCGGCAGATCGAACCGATCCACGTTGCGGTGCGCGCGCTTGGCTGGCCGTTGCTGATGATCGACGGCGTCGAAGCTGACGACGTGATCGGCACGTTGAGCACGGCGGCTGAAAAGCGCGGCATGAACGTGATCGTCTCGACCGGCGACAAGGACCTGGCGCAGCTCGTGACGGACCGCGTCACGCTGATCAACACCATGACCAACGAGACGCTCGACCGCGCCGGCGTGCTGGCCAAGTTCGGCGTGCCGCCGGAGCGGATCGTCGATTATCTGTCGTTGATCGGCGATACCGTCGACAACGTGCCCGGCGTCGAAAAGTGTGGTCCCAAGACGGCGATCAAGTGGCTGACGCAGTATGAGACGCTCGACGGCATCGTCGCTCATGCCGATGAGATCAAAGGCGCTGTAGGCGACAACCTGCGCCGCGCGCTGGATTTCCTGCCCATGGCGCGCAAGCTCGTGACCGTGGAGACGGCCTGCGATTTGACGCCGCATCTCACGTCTATTGAAGAGAGCCTCGTCACGCGTCCCGAAGCGCGCGAAGAACTGCGGGATATCTTCACGCAGCACGGCTTCAAGACCTGGCTGCGTGAGGTCGAAGCGGCCGAGGTCATGGAAGGTCCTGGCGCCGCCGAGGACGTCGCACCCGTGATCGACGGCGAGCGTCGTTACGACACCGTGCAGACCTGGGAGCAGTTCGACACGTGGCTCGCAAAGATCACCGCGGCTGAACTGACCGCCTTCGATACCGAGACCACCTCGCTCGATCCGATGACGGCGCAACTGGTGGGCATTTCGCTGGCCGTCGAGGCTAACTCCGCAGCCTATATTCCGGTCGGGCACCGCGGGCCGGATCACCCGGTGCAATTGCCGCGCGACGAAGTGCTCGCGAAGTTGAAGCCGTGGCTCGAAAGCGCCGGCCACAAGAAGGTCGGCCAGCACATGAAGTACGACGAGCAGGTGCTGGCGAACTATGGCATCGAAATGAACGGCATCGAGCACGACACGCTGCTGCAGTCGTATGTGCTCGAATCGCATCGCACGCATGACATGGACAGCCTCGCGCTGCGCCATCTCGGCATCAAGACGATCAAGTACGAAGAGGTGGCGGGCAAGGGAGCGGGGCAGATCGGCTTCGACGAAGTCGCGCTCGAACAGGCCGCCGAATACGCAGCCGAAGACGCGGATATCACCTTGCGTCTGCATCAGGCCATGTATCCGCAGGTCGCGGCGGAGGCGGGCCTGAAGCGCGTCTATAGCGAGATCGAGATTCCCACCTCGCGCGTGTTGCGCAAGATGGAGCGTAACGGCGTGCTGATCGACGCTGAGAAGCTGCGCCAGCAGAGCAATGAAATCGCGGCGCGCTTGATCGAGCTGGAAACCGAGGCCTACGTGCTGGCCGAGGGCGAATTCAATCTCGGCTCGCCGAAACAGATCGGGCAGATCTTCTTCGAGAAGCTGCAATTGCCGGTGGTCAAGAAGACGCCGAGCGGTGCGCCCTCGACCGATGAAGAAGTGCTGCAGAAGCTCGCCGAAGATTATCCGCTGCCGAAGTTGCTGCTCGAACACCGTGGCCTCTCGAAGCTGAAGTCCACGTACACCGACAAGCTGCCGCGCATGGTGAACGCGCAGACAGGCCGCGTGCATACCAATTATGCGCAGGCTGTGGCGGTCACCGGGCGGCTCGCTTCGAACGATCCGAACCTGCAGAACATCCCCGTGCGCACGCCGGAAGGCCGCCGCATCCGCGAGGCGTTCATTGCGCCGCCGGGTCACAAGCTCGTTTCCGCGGATTACTCGCAGATCGAACTGCGCATCATGGCTCACATCTCCGGTGATGCTTCGCTGCTGCGTTCTTTCGCGCAGGGCGAGGACATTCACCGCGCCACCGCCGCCGAGATCTTCGGCGTCACGCCGCTTGAAGTCTCGAGCGACCAGCGGCGCGTCGCCAAGGTGATCAACTTCGGTCTGATCTACGGCATGAGCGCATTCGGTCTCGCCGCCAACCTCGGCATTACGCGCGATGCGGCGAAGCTTTATATCGACCGCTACTTCGCGCGCTATCCCGGCGTCGCCAGCTACATGGACGAAACCCGCGCGAGCGCGAAAGCCAAGGGCTACGTCGAAACCGTGTTCGGCCGCCGCCTGTGGCTGCCGGAAATCAACGGCGGCAACGGGCCGCGCCGTCAGGCTGCCGAGCGCGCTGCAATTAATGCGCCGATGCAGGGCACCGCCGCCGATCTGATCAAGCTGTCGATGATCGCCGTGCAGAACTGGCTCGAAGTCTCGAAGATCGGTACGCGCATGATCATGCAGGTGCACGACGAACTGATCCTCGAAGTGCCGGATGGCGAACTGTCCGAGGTGCGCAAGCGCCTGCCTGAACTGATGTGCGGCGTGGCTGCGCTGAAGGTGCCACTGGTCGCCGAAGTCGGCGCCGGCGCCAACTGGGAGGAGGCGCATTAGGCCACACTGCGGGACGCCTGAACTCCCGCGATATCGTCGTGCGCATGTCACACATGCGCTCTGATGACTTGTGGCAAGCCGTGCTGCTCGCGGACAATCACTGACAGACGGCCCGACGGGGTGACGTGGGCCGTCTCGACGCATAACCGATCGGCAAACACGGAGAACTACGATGCATCGTTTTATCGTCGTTGGTGGGGGTGCGGGCGGGCTGGAACTGGCGACGCGTCTCGGCGATCGCTATGCCCCACACAAGAATAAAGGGGCGGTGAGTGCGCAGGTCACGCTCGTCGATCGCTATCCGACCCATATCTGGAAGCCGTTGCTGCACGAAGTGGCCGCCGGCAGCATGGACCCGTTCACGCAGGAACTCGAATATGCCGCGCAGGCGCGCTGGCATGGCTTCGAGTTTCAGCAGGGCGAGCTGACGGGTCTGGACCGGGCGGCCAAGCGCATTACGCTCGCTCCGGTGATCGACGACGACGGTGCGGAACTGCTGCCGCAACGCGAGTTGGATTACGACACGCTGGTGATAGCCATCGGCAGTACGACGCATTTCTTCGGCGTCAAAGGCGCGCCGGAATACTCGCTGGCGCTCGATACGGTCAGCCAGGCAGAGCGCTTTCGCAAACGCCTGATCGCGGCCTGCATGCGCGCCGAGCATCAGGTGCATGAGCCGGTGGAGTCGACGCCCGATGCGTCGATTCCGTCGACGGAACCGCGCATCCAGGTGGCGATTGTTGGCGGCGGCGCGACGGGCGTCGAATTGTCTGCGGAATTGCGCAATACCGCCCAGGTGTTGTCCGCGTATGGGCTGCACAAGCTCGACCCGCGCCATGACGTGGGCATTGTCCTGATCGAAGCGGGGCCACGGATCTTGCCGGCATTGCAGGAGCGCGTGTCGACCGCGACCGCGGAATTGCTGACGAAGCTGGGTGTCAAGCTGATGACCGGCGAAACGGTTGCCGAAGTCGCGCCGGGCGTGGTGCGGACCGCCAGCGGCAAGGCGATCCGCGCTGACCTGACGGTATGGGCGGCGGGCATCAAGGCGCCGGCGATCCTCTCGCAGCTCGACGGCCTGCCGGTTAACCGGCTCGGTCAATTGACGGTGCGCCGTACGCTGCAGACCGAGATCGACGACAACGTGTTCGCGCTAGGCGATTGCGCCGCCTGCCCGTGGCCGGGCAACGAGCGCAACGTGCCGCCGCGTGCCCAGGCAGCGCACCAGCAGGCGAGCTTCCTGCTGAAGGCGCTGGCCGCACGGCTCGACAATCAGCCGCTGCCGGAGTTCACCTATCGCGACTTCGGCTCGCTGGTGTCGCTCGGGCATTTCAGTGCGGTGGGCAATCTGATGGGCGGGGTGATCGGCGGCAACATGCTGATCGAAGGTCTCTTTGCGCGCTTTATGTATATGTCGTTGTACCGGCTGCATATTGCCGCGCTGCACGGCTACGCCCGGATGGTGCTCGATACCTTCGCGCATTGGCTGCGCCGCACGACGCTACCGCGCGTCAAGCTGCACTGAGGGTTGGCCGTAGCGGTGAGCTTCTGCAGCAGGATGCGCGCAAGCGTATCCTGTTGCCTTCTGTTTCGTCGTTCACCGCCGATCACTGCCCTTCACTCAAGGAGTGCCGCATGCTGAAACCCGAAGTCGACAGCCTGGTCCCGCACGTGCCGTTCAATCGACGTAAGTTCATCAAGGCCGCGCTCGGCAGCGGATTCGCCGCCGCCGTGTTGCCGGTGTCCGCCCAGACCATCCATACCGACAGCGAAGGCCTCGAAGCCGGCGAAGTCGCCGTGCATTCCGGCGACACGCTCGTGCCGGCTTACCGCGCACAACCGGCAGGCAAGACGCACCTGCCGGTGATCATCGTCGTGCACGAGGTTTTTGGCGTGCACGAGCATATTGCCGACGTCTGCCGGCGCTTTGCCAAGCTCGGCTATCTGGCGATTGCGCCGGATCTCTATGTCCGGGAAGGCGATGCGTCGGTGTATCCGACGATCCAGCAGTTGGACGAGCACCTGGTCAGCAAGGTGCCCGACGAGCAGGTGATGGCGGATCTCGATGCCACCGTCGCCTGGGCAGGTGCGAATGGCGGCGACCTGAACCGCCTGGGCGTCAACGGCTTTTGCTGGGGTGGGCGGATTACATGGCTTTACGCCGAGCACAATCCGCGCTTGAAAGCGGCGGTGGCGTGGTATGGGCGGGTGGCAGGCGATCATACGGCGATGACGCCGGCTAACCCGATTGACCGCGTGGCCGATCTGCATGCGCCGGTGCTGGGCCTTTACGGACTACAGGACCAAAGCATCCCGCAGGACACGCTCGCGCAGATGAAGCAGGCGATTGCGCAGGGCCCGCAGGCTGGGCGTGGCTCGCAGTTCGTTGTCTATGACGATGCGGGCCACGCGTTCTTTGCAGACTACCGGCCGAGCTATAAGAAGGCCGATGCCGAAAACGGCTGGCGCCGTGCGCTGGTCTGGTTCAAGCAGCACGGCGTGGCTTAGGAGGGGCTGCTATCCGCTGCGGCGGGTGCGCCCGCCGCCTGGGCATCCTTACGGATTCGGCCCGGTCGCAACCGGCCGCGCCGGATCTGAACTCCATTCGCTCCACGATCCCGCGTAAAGCGCTGCGCCGTGCAGGCCGGCAACTTCCATCGCCAAGGCGTTTACGCAGGCTGTCACGCCCGAGCCGCATTGCAGCACGACGTGATCCGGTGCGATGCCCGGCAGCAGCGCCTGGAATTCTTCGCGCAACGAATGGGCCGGCTTGAAGCGGCCGTCGGCCGTGAGGTTGTCCTTGAAGAAGCGATTCAAGGCACCCGGGATGTGCCCGCCCACCGCGTCGAGAGTTTCGTTCTCGCCGCGATAGCGATCCGCGGCCCGTGCATCGACTACCACCCGCTCGTGCGTGCTGAGGTTGCGCACCACCGCCTGGACGTCGAACGTTACCGCGAGCGGCGCACCCGCCTTGAAGTCACCGGCGCTGTGCGGCGCAACATCCTGCGTCAGCGGATGCCCCGCGGCTTGCCAGGCCTGCAGCCCGCCGTCGAGCACGGCCACTGCGTCGTGGCCGAGCCACCGCAACAGCCACCATGCACGTGCGGCATACATGCCGCCTTGCGCATCATAGGCAACGACCTGCTGGCCCTGCTTGAGGCCGCGCGCGGCCAATGCGGCGACCAGCGTGGCGCGCTCCGGCAAGGGATGACGGCCATTGGTGCCGGTCTTCGGGCCGGACAGGTCGCGGTCCAGATGCAGATATTGCGCACCCGGCACATGGCCAGCCGCGTAGGCTTTTTCGCCGGCTTCGGGATCGGCCAGATCGAAGCGGCAATCAATCACAAAGACGCTGCCCGGTGCAGCGGTGAGCCGTTCCGCGAGATTCGTCGCGGAGATCAGCGTGGTGTAGTGAGTGTGTGGCATGACGGCTCCGGTTCCATGCAAGATAGTTGCGAAACGGGTGGCTTCGGCGCGGCTTGAAGCCAACTTTTCGCAAGCCCAAGCCGTTCAACCGAATCATGTTCTAAGTCTAAACAAAAAAAGACGGGCCGAAGCCCGTCTTTCCATGATTGCTGCCAGCACGCGTGCTGGCTGGTGGCGCTGCCGCTCAGATCGTGCCGAGTTCACGCCGCAGGAACTCGTGGAAGTGTTGCATGCCGTCTTCCATCGGGCTCTGATACGGACCGACCTGCGACTCGCCGCGCTCCATCAGCGCACGGCGGCCAGCGTCCATGCGCTCGGCGATTTCGTCGTCTTCACGAGCCGTTTCCATATAGGCGGCGCGCTCGGCCTCGATGAACTCACGCTCGAACAGCGCGATTTCCTCGGGGTAATAGAACTCCACCACATTGGTGGTTTTCTGCGGACCGCGCGGAATCAGCCATGACACGACCAGCACGTGCGGGTACCACTCGATCATGAGGCCCGGGTAGTACACCATCCAGATTGCGCCGAACTCGGGGGCCTTGCCCTCGCGGAAGCGCAGCACCTGCTCGTGCCACTTGCGGTACGTCGGGCTGCCCGGCTGCTCTAGGCCCTTATGGACCCCGACCGTCTGCACGCTGTACCACTCGCCGAATTCCCACGTCAGGTTGTCGCACGACACGAAACTGCCGAGCCCCGGGTGGAACGGCGCAACGTGGTAGTCCTCGAGATAGACCTCGATAAACGACTTCCAGTTGTAGTTGCACTCGTGGACCTCGACGTGATCGAACATGAAATTCGAGAAGTCGAAGTGCTGCTTGGTGCCCAGACGTGCAAGGTCGTGCGCAACGTTGCGTCCCTGGGCTTCGAACAGCAGCCCTTGCCAGTTTTGCAGCGGCGTGGCGCCGAGATTCAGGCAGGGGTTGTCAGCAAAATGCGGTGCACCGAGAAGCTGGCCGTTCAGATCGTACGTCCAGCGGTGCAGCGGGCAGACGATATTCTCCGCCTGGCCGCGGCCGTTAAGCATGATGGCTTGCCGGTGGCGGCACACGTTCGACAACAGCTCAACTTGTGACTGTTTGTTACGGACGAGTACACGCCCCTCGCTCTCGCTGGGCAAGGCAAAATAATCCCCCGCATCCGGCACCATGAGTTCGTGCCCGATGTAGCGAGGACCTTTCTTGAAAAGGGTTTCGATTTCGCGCGTTAAAAGCGCTTCGTCAAAGTAAGCCGTGACTGGCAGCTGGCTGTGAACAGACCGCAACTGCAATGCATTGCTCAGATTGGACATTCCCACTCCCGATGAAGACGTGAAAGCAGTGAACAACCCAACCATCGAAGATTCGATTTAGGGAGCCCGCGATTATACCCGTTTCCCCCTCCTTGGGGCGACTAAGTGTCTGATTTGGGTCAAAATTGTGAAGATGGTTCACTCTTCTCGTGCGAGCAAAAAGGATTTTTTTCTGTCAGTCTCTGGGTGGGCCGTAAGGCAAGCAGGTGGGGCAGGGGACGGCGAGCGGATCGGATTTGTCGCTTTTGCCGTAGAATGTCCGACTTGTTTTAATTTTGCGACCATTCATGGCGAAGACCGCATCGAAAGAACCCGCTGCAACGCCCGAGGGCGCCGACAGCGCCCCGCTGCCCGAGAACTATGAAGCGGCGCTGGCGGAACTGGAAGGGCTCGTTGCGCGGATGGAAGGCGGCAGTCTGAGCCTGGAGGAATCGCTGTCTGCGTACCGGCGCGGCGCGACCCTCGTGACGTTTTGCCAGCAACAACTGGAAAAGGTCGAGCAGCAGGTGCGGGTCCTCGATGGCGAGACCCTCAAGCCGCTGCCCATGAGTGGCGCAGGCACAGCCGCGACAGAGAGCGGGGACGACCTATGACTTTCGAACAATGGATGCACTCGGTACTCGAGCGCGTCGAGACGGCACTCGAACACTATTTGCCGGCGCCTTCCGTTGAACCGGCGCAACTGCACGAGGCCATGCGCTACGCGGTGCTGGGCGGCGGCAAGCGGGTCCGCCCGTTGCTGTGCCATGCGGCAGGGGAACTGACGGGCGCACGCGTCGAATGCCTTGATGCGGCGGCAGCGGCGCTGGAGATGATCCACGTCTACTCGCTGGTGCATGACGACATGCCGTGCATGGACGACGATGCGCTGCGTCGCGGCAAGCCCACGGTGCATGTTAAGTATGATGAACCGACCGCGCTACTGGTCGGCGACGCGCTGCAATCTCAAGCTTTCGTCGCGCTGACAGCCGACGTACTGGCGCCTGCGCAACAAGCGGCGCTGGTGCGGGAACTGGCGCTGGCGAGCGGTTCGATCGGCATGGCTGGGGGCCAGGCCATCGATCTGGCGAGCGTTGGTCACACGCTGACGCGGCCGCAACTCGAAACGATGCACCGCATGAAGACCGGCGCGCTGCTGCGCGCTTCGGTCCGCATGGGGGCACTGGCGGGCGAAGCGCCGGGCGCGGACGCAATGCGTTCGCTCGACGCCTACGCAGCCGCTGTGGGCCTCGCGTTTCAGGTCGTAGACGATATTCTCGACGTCACGACCGATTCCGCGACGCTCGGCAAAACGGCAGGCAAAGACGCGAAGGACGGCAAGCCGACCTACGTGTCGATCATCGGGCTCGAAGCGTCGCGCGAACTCGCAGCGCAACTGCGCGCCGATGCCCACGCTGCGCTCGCGCCGTTTGGCGCGCGTGCGCAGCGTCTTGCCGAACTGGCCGACCTGGTGGTGAACCGGGTTAGCTGAACGCGAAAGCCCGCCGCCGCGCATTCGCCACGATGAATGCGTGAATGAAGTGCGGGCGCGTAAGTTTTCCTACAATGGAACGACGATGTACGACTTGCTGAAAACCATCGACGACCCGGCAGCCTTGCGCCGCCTCGATCGCCGCCAGTTGCAACCGCTTGCAGACGAGTTGCGTGCCTTCGTGCTCGACAGCGTCTCGCAGACGGGTGGACACCTCTCGTCCAACCTTGGCACGGTCGAACTGACGATTGCGCTGCATTACGTGTTCGACACGCCGCGCGACCGGATCGTCTGGGATGTCGGCCATCAGACCTACCCGCACAAGATCCTGACCGGCCGCCGCGACCAGATGCACACGCTGCGCCAGTACGGCGGCATCTCCGGTTTTCCGCGCCGCGACGAGTCGGAGTACGACACTTTCGGCACGGCCCACTCCAGCACCTCGATTTCCGCTGCGCTCGGCATGGCGATCGCCAGCAAGCTGCAGGGCGAAAACCGCATGGGCATCGCCGTGATCGGCGATGGTGCGATGACGGCCGGCATGGCCTTCGAGGCGATGAACAACGCCGGTGTCGAAGACGACGTCCCGTTGCTGGTCATCCTCAACGACAACGACATGTCGATTTCGCCGCCGGTGGGCGCGTTGAATCGCCATCTGGCGCGTCTGATGTCGGGCCGCTTCTACGCTGCGGCGCGTGCCGGCGTGGAGCGCGTGCTGCGCGTCGCGCCGCCGATGCTCGATCTCGCCCGCAAGCTCGAAGAGCACGCGAAGGGCATGATCGTGCCGGCTACGCTGTTCGAAGAGTTTGGCTTTAACTACATTGGCCCGATCGACGGTCACGATCTCGATTCGCTGATCCCGACGCTGCAGAACATCAAGGAGCTGCGTGGCCCGCAATTCCTGCACGTCGTGACCAAGAAGGGGCAGGGCTACAAGCTGGCTGAGGCCGATCCGGTGCTCTACCACGGCCCGGGCAAGTTCAATCCGGCTGAAGGCATCAAACCTTCCACCACGCCGTCGAAGAAAACGTACACGCAAGTGTTCGGCGAATGGTTGTGCGACGCGGCTGAACTTGATTCGCGTGTCGTCGGCATTACGCCGGCCATGCGGGAAGGCTCGGGCATGGTGGAGTTCGAGAAGCGCTTCCCGGATCGTTATTTCGACGTCGGCATTGCCGAGCAGCACGCGGTGACATTCGCGGGCGGTCTCGCCGCGGATGGCATGAAGCCGGTCGTGGCGATCTACTCCACTTTCCTGCAGCGCGCGTATGACCAGTTGATCCACGACGTCGCCCTGCAGAACCTGCCGGTGGTCTTCGCAATCGACCGCGCGGGCCTGGTCGGCGCGGACGGCGCGACCCACGCGGGCGCGTACGATCTGGCGTTCCTGCGTTGCATCCCGAACATGACGGTGATGGCCGCTTCGGACGAAAACGAGTGCCGTCAGATGTTGTACACGGCGCTGCAGCAGCCGAACCCGACGGCGGTGCGCTATCCGCGCGGCGCGGGCACGGGCGTGGCAACGGTCAAGCAGATGGTCGCGCTTCCGCTCGGCAAGGGTGAAGTGCGTCGCGAAACCGCGCAGCCGGCCGGCAAGCGCATCGCGATTCTGGCATTCGGCACGATGGTGGCGCCCTCGCTGGCCGCTGCGGAGCAACTGGACGCCACCGTGGCGAACATGCGCTTCGTCAAGCCGCTTGATGCCGAGCTGGTACGCGAACTGGCAGAAACTCACGATTACCTCGTCACGGTCGAAGAAGGCTGCGTGATGGGCGGTGCGGGTTCGGCCTGCGTCGAAGCCCTGCTTGCCAGTGGGGTTATGCGTCCCGTACTACAATTGGGCCTCCCTGATCGCTTCATCGATCATGGGGATCCGGCCAAGCTGCTCGCAGAGTGTGGTCTGGACGGCGCGGGCATTGCCAAATCGATTCGCGAACGCTTCCTCGATCACGCCACCGGCGCCGCGGGCAAGTCGGTCAAGCGCGTCGCCTAAGCAAGCCGGCGAGCGAGTCGTGGGACCGGCCGGGCGCCGAGGTTTGCCGGCGCTATCGTGGCTATAGCAATCTCCAACTTGAGTCGATGGGCCTTCGGGCCCATCATGCAACGCCGGCTGAAGCCGGCGTTCGCCGTTGTGTAGGCCGATCCGCTCGGCTGCTGAGTACCTCCAACCTGTCGCTTTGCGACGAGCCTGGAGCTGGCGGTCTCCAATCCCCTCCTGGGGGATTCCCTGCAGAGCGGAATATTTGGGGCGGCCCGGCGTTTTCCTGTAAGGAACAAGAACATGAATCAGATGAATCCCGCCTTTGTGATGCCCGACGTGCAGAGTACGGTCGACACTCGCCAGATCCCGATTCAACGGGTTGGCGTGAAGGCCGTGCGCCATCCGCTCACGGTGCGTGCACAGGGCGGCGACGTGCAGCCGACGGTCGGTACATGGAATCTCGACGTCCACCTGCCCGCCGATCAGAAGGGCACGCACATGTCGCGCTTCGTGGCGCTGCTCGAAGAGAACAAGGCTCCGCTGGAGCCGGCGACGTTCCGCGCCATGCTGGCCGCGATGCTCGAAAAGCTCGAAGCCGAAGCCGGCCGCATCGAAGTGTCGTTCCCTTACTTCGTCAACAAGACGGCGCCGGTGTCAGGCGTGCAAAGTCTGCTGGACTACGAAGTGACGCTGACGGGTGACACCCGCCATGGCGTGACGCGTGTGTTCCTGAAGGTGCTGGTGCCGGTCACGAGCCTGTGCCCGTGCTCGAAGAAGATTTCGCAATACGGCGCGCACAACCAGCGCTCGCATGTGACGATCAACGCGGAGCTGGCCGATGACGTGCCGGTGGAAGACCTGATTCGGATTGCCGAAGAAGAGGCATCGTGCGAGCTGTGGGGCTTGCTGAAGCGACCGGACGAGAAGTTCGTCACCGAGCGGGCCTATGAAAATCCGAAGTTCGTTGAAGACCTGGTGCGCGATGTGGCGCAGCGTCTGAATGCGGATGCGCGGATTGTGGCGTACGTGCTCGAGGCTGAAAACTTCGAGTCGATCCACAATCACAGCGCTTATGCTGTGATCGAGCACGACAAGCGGGTTGCGTCACGGTAAGCCTGTGTTCGGCTTTCGGTGAAGTCTGTTTTGACGTGAAAACGGCCGCGAAAGCGGCTGTTTTCAATTGCAGCAGTGTGCTTTCGGTTGAGGGCTGCGTGTACCGGGCGGCGTGGCTTTGACTGCCGCCGCGAGCGGCTCGCTTAGCGTGCCAGGGACGTCAGATCCCAGCGCGGCTTGACCGTGAACGCGTAGTCCCTACCGCTTTGGTCGGGCCAGCGCGCAAGACGCAGCGCGCCGGCCAGTGCGATCATCGCGCCGTTGTCAGTGCACAGCGACAGGTCCGGATAATGGACGTCGAAGCCGCGCTTCTTCGCGGCGGCCGAAAGCGCTTCGCGCAACTGCCGGTTTGCTCCCACTCCGCCCGCCACTACCAGGCGCTTGAGCCTCGTCTTCTTCAATGCGGCCAGCGACTTGGCGGCCAGGACATCGACGGCCGCGTCGACAAAACCCCGGGCGAGATCCGCCTTCGCCTGCTCGCAGATATTTGCGCCGCCGAGCTTCTTCACATGCGTCAGCACGGCGGTTTTCAGGCCGCTGAAGCTGAAGTCCAGATCGCCGGAATGCAGCATGGGGCGCGGCAGAACTACTGCCCCGGGCGTGCCGAATTCCGCCAGCCGCGAGACTTCCGGACCGCCGGGATAGCCGAGGCCCAGCAGCTTGGCGGTCTTGTCGAAGGCTTCGCCGGCCGCGTCGTCGAGCGTTTCGCCGAGCGTCTCATAGACGCCCACGTCGGTCACGCGCATCAACTGTGTGTGACCGCCGGAGACCAGCAGGGCGACGAACGGAAACGGCGGCGGTTCGTCGACCAGCAACGGCGAGAGCAAATGTCCTTCAAGGTGATGGATGCCGATGGTGGGCTTGTCCCACGCCATGGCGAGTGCATTGGCGATACTCGCGCCGACCAGCAGCGCTCCAGCCAGACCCGGACCCTGCGTGTAGGCAATCGCATCGATTTCGCTGCACGCCGTGCCGGCACGCTCCAATACTTCTTCGAGCAGCGGCAGCGCGCGCCGGATATGGTCGCGCGAGGCGAGTTCCGGCACCACGCCGCCGTACTCCCGGTGCATCGCAATCTGCGAATGCAGCGCGTGCGCCAGCAGGCCGCGCTCCGTGTCGTAGAGCGCGAGTCCGGTTTCGTCGCAGGAGCTTTCGATGCCGAGAACGAGCATGATGTGTGGGCTGCACGGGCGCGGCGAACATGCGGCCGGGTTGATAGCCTGGGTCTGCAGCTTGGGAGCGCAGCCTGACCGCTGGCCCGCTCGCCCACTGCCTCCCAGCGTGCTTCGCCGGTATATTCAGGCGCCCGAAAAGTAAAAAGGCAAGCTTGAAAGTATAGCAGTGCGGGGCAGGGGCCGCAGGTACAATGCGCGCCATGGAATCCTTCGATATCGCGGTCATCGGCGCGGGCGCAGCCGGCATGATGTGCGCGGCGGTCGCCGGCCAGCTCGGCCGGCGCGTCGTGCTGATCGACCACGCACCGCGCCTCGCGGAGAAAATCCGCATTTCCGGCGGTGGCCGCTGCAACTTCACGAATCTGTACGCGGGACCGGCCAACTATCTGTCCGCGAACCCCCATTTCTGCCGCTCGGCGCTTGCACGCTACACACCGCGTGACTTCATGGCCCTGCTCAAGCGTTATCGCGTCACGTGGCACGAGAAGCACAAAGGGCAACTGTTTTGCGACCAGTCGAGCGACGCGGTCATCGACGTGCTGAAAAGCGAGTGCGACGCCGGCGGCATCGCCTGGCGCCGGCCGCTCGCGGTCGAGCAAGTGCGGCACGATGCGGCTGACGGCTACATCCTCGATACGCACGCCGGTCCGATCCGTGTCCGCGCACTGGTGGTGGCGACCGGCGGTCTGTCGATCCCGAAGATCGGCGCAACCGACTTCGCCTATCGGCTCGCCAAGCAGTTCGGCCACAAGCTGATCGACACGCGCCCGGCGCTCGTGCCGCTGACCTTTGCCGCAGCCGACTGGGAGCCGTTCTCGGCGTTGTCCGGCGTTTCGCTGGAGGTGCAGCTCGCCACCGGCAGCAAGAAAACCGGCATGGAGTTCGTCGAAGACCTGCTGCTGACGCATCGTGGGCTGTCCGGGCCGGGCGTTCTGCAGATTTCGAGCTACTGGCAGCCCGGCGAGCCGATCCACGTCAATCTGCTGCCGGAGCGGGACGCCATCGACGCGCTGCTCGAGGCCAAAACGAGCACCAGGCGCCAGATCGCCAACCTGCTGGCCGAATGGGTGCCCACCCGGCTCGCCCACGTCTGGCTGGAAACCCACCAGATTCCGGCGGAAGCGCGTCTTGCCGACCTGCCCGACAAGACACTGCGCCGCGTCGGTGAGGCCTTGTCGCGCTGGACACTCACCCCGAACGGCACCGAGGGGTACCGCAAGGCCGAGGTGACGCGCGGCGGGGTCGATACACGCGATCTTTCTTCGGCCACCATGATGAGCGCCCGGGTGCCGGGTCTCTATTTCATCGGCGAGGCGGTCGACGTGACAGGCTGGCTCGGCGGCTACAACTTCCAGTGGGCGTGGGCTTCGGGCGTGGCGGCGGGCCAGGCGGCCGCGGAGTATGCCAGGGTCGGCGCAAGCCTGTTATAAATAAGCGTGAACAGGTCCTAGGAGGGGCTTGACGCGGACGTGTGTTTGTGAGAAAGGTCTGCTATACTCCCCAACCTTTACAAAGTTCCGTTATTGCAAAATGACGATCATCCGCGTAAAAGAAAATGAGCCTTTTGAAGTCGCGATGCGCCGCTTCAAACGCACGATCGAGAAGAACGGGCTGTTGACCGAGCTTCGAGCGCGCGAGTTTTACGAAAAGCCCACGGCTGAGCGCAAACGCAAGAAGGCATCGGCGGTGAAGCGCCACTTCAAGCGGCTGCGCAGCCAGATGCTGCCCAAGAAGTTTTACTGATTCTGACGTCGCTGCGGTTCCTACGGAGCGTCGGCACGCAACCGGTGGCGGCAATAAACGCCGTCCCGTGCGGACAACCTGGCCGTCAAGGCCACCTTGGTCACGCCGCATCTACTCCGTGAATTCGCGCCAACCCGCTTGAGGAAGCAGTCCCAAGCGGGTTTTTGTGTTGATGCACCGGGCGTGGCCAGACCTTTTTACATTCCAACGCATTTAGGTGAGTAATGAGTCTCAAGGATCGGATCAACGACGACATGAAGGCCGCCATGCGCGCCCGCGAAACCGAGCGTCTCGGCACCATCCGCCTGCTGCTCGCCGCGATCAAGCAGCGCGAAGTCGACGAGCGCGTCACGCTCGACGACGCCGCCATTACCGCGGTCATCGACAAGATGATCAAGCAGCGCAAAGACTCCATCAGCCAGTTCGAAGCGGCAAGCCGCGCCGATCTGGTCGAAAAGGAAAGCGCCGAACTCACCATTCTCTCGGCCTACATGCCGGAGCAGATGTCCGATGCGGAAATCGCCGCCGAAGTGCAGGCCGCGGTCGCGCAAACCGGGGCAGCCGGCCCGCAGGACATGGGCAAGGTGATGGGCGTGCTCAAGCCGAAGCTCGCGGGCCGTGCCGATATGACCGCCGTTTCCGGCCTGGTCAAGGCCGCGCTCGCGAAGTAACGCCGGTTCAACGGACTGTACGGCCTGCCTTCGCGCAGGCCGCCCAGCCTTCAGGTTTTCAAGGTAGCGCCCTCCACTGTGATTCCGCATTCGTTCCTGCAGGATCTGCTGAACCGCGTCGATATCGTCGACGTGGTCGGCAAGTATGTGCAACTGAAAAAGGGCGGTGCGAACTTCATGGGGCTCTGCCCGTTTCACAACGAAAAGAGCCCCTCGTTTACCGTTAGTCCGACTAAGCAGTTCTATCATTGCTTCGGTTGTGGTGCGCATGGCACGGCAATCGGCTTTTTGATGGAGCACGCCGGGCTGTCCTTTCCCGAAGCCGTCAACGACCTGGCGCAGTCAGTCGGCCTGACGGTGCCGCAAGAACCGTCGCCGCATCAGGGCGGCGGGGGCGGCGGCGGTTATGCGCCGGCGGTCTCCAAGGCCGTGACCACCGCGCTTTCCGATGTGATGCAGGCGGCATGCGACTTTTACCGCAAGCAGTTGCGCGGCGCGCCCAGCGCGATCCAGTACCTGAAAAAACGCGGCTTGACCGGCGAGATCGCAGCCCGTTTCGGGCTCGGCTATGCGCCGGACGGCTGGCAGAACCTCGAGGCGGCATTTCCTAATTATCGGGATGAGGCGCTGGTCGAGTCGGGACTCGTGATTGTCAGCGAAAAGTCCGATGCTCAGGGTCAGAACCGCCGGTACGATCGTTTCCGCGAGCGGATCATGTTCCCGATCCGCAATGTCAAAGGCCAGGTGATCGGCTTTGGCGGCCGGGTGCTGGACGGCGGCGAGCCCAAGTATTTGAATTCGCCGGAAACGCCTCTATTTAACAAGGGCAGCGAGCTTTATGGGCTGTTTGAGGCGCGTCTTGCGATTCGTGAACAGCAGTACGCGCTGGTGGTCGAAGGGTACATGGATGTGGTCGCACTGGCCCAATTAGGGTTCCAGAACGCCGTCGCCACCTTGGGTACGGCCTGCACGCCAATTCATGTACAGAAACTGCTGCGGCAGACCGATACGGTAATTTTTAGCTTCGACGGCGACTCGGCGGGCCGCCGCGCGGCGCGCCGGGCGCTCGACGCCTGCCTGCCGCATGCGGCGGACAACCGGACCATCCGCTTCCTGTTCCTGCCCACGGAGCACGACCCGGATAGCTATGTGCGCGAGTTCGGCACCGAAGCGTTTGCCGAACAGGTTGAGCGGGCCATGCCTCTGTCACAGTTCATGCTGAATGAGGTGCTGGCCGGCAAGGAGCTGGACCAGCCGGAAGGCCGGGCGCGCGCGCTGTTCGATGCGAAGCCGCTTCTGCAGGCGCTGCCGGCCAATGCGCTGCGTGCGCAGATCATGCATATGTTCGCCGACCGGCTCGACGTGCCGTTCGACGAGGTGGCCGGGTTGTGTGAAGTCGACGCCCGGATCGCCGCTGCCGCCCGCCAGGCGCCGGCCCGCAAGGACCGTCGCAGCGTGACGGGGATCGAGGAAAAGACGCTGCGCAACCTCGTGATGCATCCGCGGACCGTCGCGGTGCTGGACGAAGAGGCCGAGCAGGCGCTGCTGGCGGTGACCCGTCACGGCGAGCTTTTCGAGGAAGTCACGACGCATGCACGCGCGCTCGGCGACGCGGCGGAGTTCCAGTTGCTGTCCGATCTCTTGCGAAATGGCGCCAACGCCCCGACTTTCGAGGAAATCTTTCGCAAAATTCTGGACTATGATGAAAACGTTCGGGATTTGTTGCTGAAGGATCCTACGGACGCTGCCGTCATCGAGGAACGGCGCGAGCAGGAAAGGATTGTCGGCGAAGAGTTAAAGGCGGCAATCCTGAAGATGCGCTATGACGCCTATTGTGAGCGACTCGAGCAACTTTCACGGCAATCGAGGCATACCGCCGAGGAGTTTGCCGAGCTGACGGATCTGAATCAGAAACGGGCTGACATGAAGCGTCAGCTCGGGCTGTAGCAGGGGTGGGCTGAACCTAAGGTGCTATAATAAAAGGTTTTCAGCGGTTTGTTTTCCAGGCAAAAGGCGAAAGGCGATTGCAATGGCAAAGACTACAGGCGGAAAGAAAGGGACAGGCGCAGGCTCTGAGGAGCCGACCACCAAGGTCACCCGGGCCAGGTCCGCTTCTTCCGCGAAAACAGCGCCTGCCGCAAGCGTGACGCCTTCTGTAAGGAAGAAATCCTCGACTACTTCCGCCGCGCGAGCGGCGTCGGTGAGTACGGCGAAAGCCGCCACGCCGGTCACGAAGCGGCCGAGTACCAGAAGCGCAAGGGAAGCCGTTGCCGCCCAGGACGATGCGGTAACGCGCGAGACTCCAGTATCCACGGTTCTGCCGGCTGTTGTCCAACAGCCGAGAGTCGAGACTACAGCCGGTACGGCGAACTCCATGACGAAAAAGCTGAATGAAGTATCCGTCGATGACGACGCAACCCCGAGCGAGGAAACTGCAGCAGCTCCGGGAAAAGGCGAAAAGGCCAAGGCACGCGACCGCCGCGCGAAGGAGAAAGCGCTGCTGAAGGATGCTTTCGCGTCTACCCAACCCGGCACCGCTGAAGAACTGGAAGAACGGCGCGCGAAACTGCGGGCGCTGATCAAGCTCGGCAAGGAGCGCGGCTTCCTGACGTACGCCGAAATCAACGACCACCTCCCGGACAACTTTGCCGAGACCGAGGCGATCGAAGGCATCATCAGCACGTTCAACGACATGGGCGTGGCCGTCTACGAGCAGGCGCCCGACGCCGAAACGCTGCTGCTGAACGACAACGCGCCGGCGGCTTCGTCTGACGACGAAGTTGAAGAGGAAGCCGAAGTAGCGCTGTCCACCGTCGATTCCGAATTTGGCCGCACCACCGACCCGGTCCGCATGTACATGCGTGAAATGGGCACGGTCGAGCTGCTTACGCGCGAAGGCGAAATCGAAATCGCGAAGCGGATCGAAGATGGCCTGAAGCACATGGTGATGGCCATCTCCGCATGCCCGACCACGATCGCGGACATCCTCGCGATGGCTGAGCGCGTCGCGAACGAGGAAATCCGCATCGACGAACTGGTCGACGGCCTGATCGACGCCAACGCGGAAGATGCCGACGGCTTCTCCGCGCAGGAAGCGGAAGCGATCGAGAGCGAAGACGAGGAAGTCGACGAGGACGAAGAAGAAGACGAGGAAGACGACGATGGCGCGGCGCAAGCCACCGCCAACGCCGCGCAGATGGAAGCGCTGAAGCGTGCCTCGCTCGAGAAGTTCGCCCTTATCAGCGAATGGTTCGACAAGATGCGTCGCGCGTTCGAGAAGGAAGGCTACAAGTCGAAGTCTTACCTGAAGGCTCAGGAAACGATTCAGAACGAGCTGATGACGATCCGCTTTACCGCGCGTACCGTTGAGCGTCTGTGCGACACGCTGCGTGCTCAGGTGGACGAAGTGCGTCAGGTCGAGCGTCAGATCCTGCATACGGTGGTCGACAAGTGCGGCATGCCGCGTGCCGAGTTCATCGCGCGTTTCCCGGGCAGCGAAACGGACCTCGAATGGGCCGACAAGATCGTTGGCGAAGGTCATGCGTACAGCGCGATTCTCACGCGTAACATCCCGGCGATCCGCGAACAGCAGCAGCGTCTGCTGGACCTGCAAGCGCGTGTCGTGCTGCCGCTGAAGGACCTGAAGGAAACCAACCGTCAGATGGCGGCCGGCGAACTGAAGGCGCGTCAGGCCAAGCGTGAAATGACCGAGGCCAACCTGCGTCTCGTGATCTCGATTGCGAAGAAGTACACGAACCGTGGCCTGCAATTCCTGGATCTGATTCAGGAAGGCAACATCGGCCTGATGAAGGCGGTGGACAAGTTCGAATATCGTCGCGGCTACAAGTTCTCCACGTACGCCACGTGGTGGATTCGTCAGGCCATCACGCGTTCGATTGCGGACCAGGCGCGGACGATCCGGATTCCGGTTCACATGATCGAAACGATCAACAAGATGAACCGCATCTCGCGTCAGATTCTGCAGGAAACCGGTCTCGAGCCGGATCCGGCTACGCTGGCTGAAAAGATGGAGATGCCGGAAGACAAGATCCGCAAGATCATGAAGATCGCGAAGGAGCCGATCTCGATGGAAACGCCGATCGGTGACGACGACGATTCGCATCTGGGCGACTTCATCGAAGACACGAACACGGTTGCGCCCGCTGACGCCGCGCTGCATGCCAGCATGCGCGATGTCGTGAAGGACGTGCTCGATTCGCTCACGCCGCGCGAAGCGAAGGTGCTGCGCATGCGCTTCGGTATCGAGATGAGCACGGATCACACGCTTGAAGAAGTGGGCAAGCAGTTCGACGTGACGCGTGAGCGGATCCGTCAGATCGAGGCTAAGGCGCTGCGCAAGCTGCGTCACCCGAGCCGTTCTGACAAGCTGAAGTCGTTCCTCGAAGGGAATTGATCGAAGGGTATCAGGCTGCTGCTGCGGATATAGGGGCTTCCTGATCGTTTTGCTGACGCGAAGCGGTCACGGAGGCCCCTTTTTCGTGTAGTATGTCGGCCAATCAGCGAATAGGCCCGGCCTTCAGACCGGGTCTTTTTCTTGGTTTCACTTCTCTAGGGCCGGACGCCGTGCTGGTTGCAGGCAGCGGACTCATAATCCGCCTCCGAAAGGACACCGTGGGTTCGACTCCCACCCGGCCCACCAAAGAAATCAAAGAGTTAGGTAGATGCTCGGCCCTTGTTTTTCTCAAGGGTTCAACAAAGGGTCAACCGAGTTTTTTGCTAAGACTTCGTGTGCGATCCAAACGACTCACAAAGGATTATGTTGACCGACCGGGATGGCGACGCGCTTACACGCTGACGAAGACGAATCGCCTTTGCGAGCTGCCGTAGTCCAAAGGACGGCGCGTGCGCGTGGTCTATGAAGCAGGCCCCTGTGGTTACGGTTTGCGTCGACGACTCATCAGGCAAGGTTTCGAATGCCTGATATGCGCCGTGTCACTGATCCCTAAGAATCCCGGCAGCGGGGAAAGACCGATCGGCACGATGTGATCAACCCGATGCGGTTACTGCGTGCGTACGATCGAAGACCGCCTCACGCAATGTGACCGATTTGAAGTAGCCTTCCGTGAAGGCGTAGATCGAGCCGGAGTGACCCTACCTAAAGGCCAGCTAACGCATGTTCTGCGGCATACCTTTCCCAGTCACTTCATGATGAACGGCGGCAGTATCCTGTCGCTGCAGCGCGCTCTTGGCCACCACAGCCTGGCCATGACGATGCGTTATGCGCACCTTTCGCCCGAACACCTCGCCGAAACGCGTCACCTGAATCCGCTTGCACGGCTGAGGGAGACCGGGGACACGGCGGCGCGTCAGCGCCGGACGCCCGGACTACTAGGCTTGCGCAAGCGTGGTGGACATGCCACGGGGACGGTCGGGGTGGGCCTGGCGACGCGAGATCAGGCGCGGGTCACCAAACGTATTTCGGTGACTGCGTTCAGAGCGTTTCGGGTGCGTCCGCAACAGAAGGCGTGCTGACGACTGCACGTCCCGCGAGGATCGAACCTGGAGTGCTACCTGATGGATCCTGCCAGGTCGGAAAACGGCGCCGCTATGTCGTGATCTGTCACAGGAGGGTGTCGGGCGTCGTTCGAGAACAGGTTCTGCGCTGAGGGCTCTTGATCTCATTGCTATCCTCCCTATGCGCCGGACGATACCGATTGTCGGGTGGTCACCCTCCTCAATCTCCGTCTGCGCCGTACCGCCGGGACCGGTTGAAATATTATCCGGTGGCCTCCCCTCGTGAAGGCCGCCGCGTGCGGATGACCCGAAAAAAATATTTGTGGTTACCTTTCCGGTTTTTTGGTGCCCTTCCTATTTAATAATAGAGAGGCAGTCGAATCGGAGGACACATGCCTAAAAAGCTGACCAAGAAGACCGTAGGTGGGACCCCGATGCAGCGTCTGCCGGACGTTGAGCAGGAGCTGGCTGCACTTGAGCGACTGTCTGACGCCGAGCTGATTAGCCGCGCCAAAATCGGGTCTCGAAGAGGCGCGGGGTACATCAGAAACGAGTGTCTCTTGGCGTTGCTGCGAGATGCGCAACGTACCCAACGCCACACCGTTGTGAACCAGCTTGTCGATGTGCTCGTCAGGCGTATGACTGCCCTTGTTCGTGCGCGCTTTCGCGCAAGAAATGTCAGTCTCGAGGATGAGGCGACAGAGAATGTGATGTACCGGTTCGTGGAGATGTTGAGCATCGACGCCACGAGTCCCGGCTGTGAATCGCTTGATTTTTACGAAGTGCTCTTCGACAACGCAGTTTGTGCACTCGCATCCACCGAGGCGAAGCGTATGCGTATTCATCAATCGCGAATCGTGCCTATGCCCGAGCGTGAGGATGATGAAGGCAACGATCTGGAGGATTCGCTAGCGGACGGGTCGATAACTGACCTTCCGCTTGGGCTCAGCCAACCTGAACGAGGTGTTTTCACACGACAGGTGCTCGACGCGCTGGCTAATCTGCCAGCAGGCGAACAGGAGGTCATGATCTATTCAATTCTTGGCCTCAAGAGCGAAGCGCGTGACGAGTCCGAACCGACCATATCGTCCCTATGCGGGGTTGACAGCAAAACTGTAAGAAATCGCCAGAAACGGGCCCGTGAGAAGCTCGCAAACCTCAAGGAGTGAAAATGAATGCCCAAGCCAAGCACGAAAAGCTGCAGGACGTCCTGATGCAGTTTTCGACCGAACAGGAGTTGCCGGATGAGCGGCTGCTGAAAGCGTACGTCATCCAATATCCGGAGTTCGAGCGTGAACTGGTGGAATGCGCGGCTGCACTGGTCCAAAACCGTCTGTCGCAGCGAACGGGCGTAGAATCTGAGATGACGTATGACCCGGTCGCCGAGCGAGCCATCAGCCGCTTCCATAACCTTAACTTCGAAAACCAGGCTGACGACAAGCCTTATTCGAACGTGGTGCTGGCGGAGAATCCGATCGCGAGACTTGATTCGAAGGGATACAGTGCGCTGATGGATCAACTTGGCGTACCATCCTCATTTGTCAGGAAACTGCGTGATCGACTGGTGATTCCTTCCACCATTCCGGATGCATTCGTAAAAAAACTCGCAGGACTTCTGAATGTCTCGATAACGGATATCAAAGCCCATTTCTGGGCGCCGCAGCAGTTTGTTCGTCTCGCGTTTGTTCAAAGTTCCGCCAATAAAGAGGAACGAGAATCATTCTCGCAAGCGTTACATTCATGCGGCCTTGACCGGGAGGAAGCGGACCGGCTGTTGGTCACTCTGTCGCGTGATGAATAATGCTGACACTAGGAATAGACGACAACATCCCGTCCAGTTCTGAGCTTTCAGCTATCGACGGCGGGAGCTTCGGGTAGTTCTCGTTGTCTGCAGCGCACTAGCCACTAATTTCAGGTGGCTGTGCGTAGGCCAATTGACTGCCCGAGGCATCCACAGCGCCCGCGTGGATCACGCCTCCCCTTTTGTTTCCGGGTAATAACACTTATTGCTCATTGCGCTAGCACCCTCATGTCGAGTTCGTTGTAAAACAGTCAGTCATCCTAAGACATCGTGAATCGATCATACCTAACGCAAGGCACAAGATCCTTATTGCGAAGCTGCGCTGCGCAGCGTGGTACATCTCTGCTCGCCGACTCAAATCGCCATAACCTGGGGACGACCTGCAGGTTCGCTCGTTGCCACGGTGCTGAATTTCTATCGTCGTAGGCAATGAGGTTGACGGCAGTATGAGCGCTCGCTGGTCGAAGGGACGCCCATCTAGATGGAAGGCTTGGACCCCGTCATTGCGCTTCTACAAGCAGGAGAGTTTGTCATCCTGCTTTCCGGTTTTTGAATCCCGTAGCGATTTATAGAGTACAGGGTCAGCGAGTAATTCATCTCCAAGACCCAACTTTTGAGGGATTTGAAAATGACTATCTTCATCCAGAAAGAAGGTTCTACCCAGGTCAACGCTGTCGATCAGCTTGAGGGGCTTAACCTCGTGATTCTGAAGGAGCTTGTGCTCGGCAAGGATGTCCCGCTCGAGGAAATTCTCGTGTTCGAAGAGGGCAGCGACGAGCCGGTGACAGAAGAAATTTTCGCTGTCCTGCTGAAGGAAAAACGGCATCCGAAGGTTCACGTGCATCGCTGCCGCAAGGTGGAAACGCGGGTGTACTTCAATGCACGGGAGGTGACTCATCATTTCTCGCCAGCGACGACAGTGGCAGTTGTGAAGGCATGGGCCGACGACAAGTTCGGTATTGACGCGTCGCATGCGGCCGAGCACGTTCTCCAACTTCAGGGCTCAGTCGACCGTCCGTCGGCATCGAGTCATCTCGGCACACTGACTCACGGTGGTGTGTGTGCGGTGACGTTCGACCTTGTGCCGAACGAGCGGATCCAGGGGTGAGGCATGAGCGCGCTGATCGACACCCGTTCTCCGGACTGCCGCGCGTTCAGTGCCTCCGTTGATCAACCGGAATTCCGCATGGGCGTCGCCGACGGTCGCTGGAATCTCATAGGCGTCGAGTGGCCCATCGCGCTGATTGAGGTCGCAGCGTCCGTCGGAACCTACGTTCTGCGGTTCGAGTTGTCTGGATACCCGGCGCAGCCGCCCACCGCGCAACTGTGGGACGTAGAGCAAAAGGTGCGGCTGGGCGAAGCACTGTGGCCCGGCAGCAAGGGCGGTCGCGTGGGCGAGGTGTTCCGCAGAGATTGGCACCATGGGACCGCGCTTTACCTACCGTGTGACCGCATCACCATCGCAACTCACCCCGGTTGGGCCACCCAGATGCCGGCCAAACTTTGGCGGCCAGACGGCTCAATTGTTCAATATCTCGAAGCGGTTTATGAACTTCTCAATTCAGCGGACTTTACGCCGCCTGTGGTCGCCGCGGCATGAGCTTGCGTGCGACTTTCTCGTATGGCGTCGGCTGCTGAGCAGCCTTCGCGAACGTGGGGGCGGGCGCCGGGAAAGCGGTGCATTCCTCTTGGGCTCTATTGATGACGCCACGCGCGTCATTGAGGATTTCGTTCTTTACGACGACATCGACCCGCACGCATTGGATAAGGGATACGTGCATCTAAACGGCGCCAGCATGGGAAAACTGTGGGCGGTGTGCCGCGAACGAAACCTGCAGGTTGTGGCCGACGTGCACACCCATCCTGGTGGCTCCGAGCAGAGCGAGTCTGATCAGCTCAATCCGATGATTTCCGTTACTGGTCATATTTCGCTAATTGTGCCGAATTTTGCCTTTGGACGGCAGCGGCGTGGCGCACTGGGAATCTATCGTTATCTGGGTGGACGCCAGTGGCAAACCGTCAGGGATGTGGAGAAGTCGGACTTCTTCTACGTTGGTATCTAGGGAGCGCAGCAAATGACAACGGACATCAATGGCGATACGGTAAGCCGGACGCTGAAGCAACTCGTCGATAGTGGACGCGCATCGACTTTCGAAGAAGCTCGGGAGTTGCTTGGCAGCTATCGATTTCAGCTGCACATCGGCACAGCGCAAGGACGGACGTTGCACGGCCAGATTGCCGCGCTGACCACCGTCGAGCTGGCGCGTCGTGTGTTTCTTGGTGGCGTCTACGTGTCCGTAGACGCCGACGCCCCCGCGCATTCGTGCATTGCATCTGGCGGTACGCTGGTTGAAGCCTTGATGAAGGCTGGCGCCCGGGTCGGCTCACCTGGTCAACTTCCGTTGGTTTCGATTGGCGGGTCAAGAGCGCGGGATGCCGATTTTCATGTGCGACTGGTCATGGAGGGATGGAGAGCCGGCATTGCTCCGGCAGACGATTCAATCGATGAGGCTGCTGGCTATGTGATGCCTCTCGCGGCCGTAGCCGCTGCTGCGATGGCTGTTTGCGAGGCATTCTTCTTCGTAAGCACTGACTCGCCACTTGCGGGAAAACGGAGATTCGGAATTTCTCTTTGGGAGCCCAGTTCATCGACCTGGGAAACTTCGGAAGCAGACGGGCCGCCGCTCAGATATCTCCCTTCCGACGTCTGGATACTTGGGGTAGGACACCTCGGGCAGGCTTACGCCTGGTGTCTGGGCAT
This sequence comes from Paraburkholderia sp. SSBN10T, assembly GCF_056619545.1. Classification (NCBI taxonomy): domain Bacteria; kingdom Pseudomonadati; phylum Pseudomonadota; class Betaproteobacteria; order Burkholderiales; family Burkholderiaceae; genus Paraburkholderia; species Paraburkholderia sp. SSBN10T. The sequence goes on along the minus strand of NZ_JBWQQI010000019.1, from coordinate 82,314 downwards.
GTTGCCGTATGGCAGCACGCAAACGCCGAAGGCGCGAGTCGTAATCCAGGATACGGACATCATTACGAAGTCAACGGAAAGCACGTCGCTACTGAGTACGCAGGCGGACTTGAAGCGCATGAAGACGCGGGTCGTTTCTGAATGGCTTGAGGCTCGCGGCTTTCGTACGAACATAGTCGAACGGCTGTTCGACGGTGCCATGCGTCGCCGTGAAGGTGACCCGGGTGTCCTGCTATGCGGCGTCGACAACCCCGCTGCGCGCCGGGTACTCGATACGGTCGGATTCTCGCTCATCGTTGAAGCGGGGCTCGGAAGCCGGTTTGATGACTTCCAGTGCGCGCGGATTCACTCACTGCCCGGCTCGCGTAGTGCCGTTGAGATCTGGCAACCGCAGGTGAATTTCGTAAAAAAACCACCCAGTCCGGCGTACAACGCCCTGCTTAACAACGGACTCCTCGACCAGTGCGGTGTGACGCTACTTGCTGGTAAGGCCGTAGGGGCTGCATTTGTTGGAGCATTCGCGGCCACCCTCGTGATTTCGGAGTTGCTACGGTTGTTGCACGGTGGGGTGGCACATGACGTCATCGACGTCGATCTTTTCGACCTCGACTACCGAAGTGTCGTTTTGAACCCGACCGACCTTACTGGCGTGAATACAGGCTTCCTATCTGCAGTCGAGTGATTTGATTTCTTGCGCCGCGCGCAGCCAGGCGGCATTTCGCAGTTTAATTCGAGAAGGAAAGTAAGAAATGAGTGAATTCAAAAACAGCGCATTTCACGTGAGCGGCGACCGCGTCACGTTCGGGGATAACAATGGTAATACGACGGTCTCGAACGTCCGCGTGACCAACAATATTCGCTCAGGCGGAGGCGCCGGTCCGGAGCCTGTAGACAACGTCGCCGTTCTATTTGCGGCGTTTGCCGGGGCAGTCCTTCTGGCGTGGGTGTATCTGAGACACTTCGATGCCGTGCATGCCGCGTTGCGTCTAGGCTTTTTCTTCAGCATGGCACCGGCGCTGTTTGCGACCGCCATCTCAGTAGCGCGGACCGGCGGATCAACATCGAAGCTGGTTGCCAGCGGGCTGCCGGTGGTCTTGGTTGGGGTTATCGGGCTTGTGTTTCTCGGGTTTCTAAACAACAGGATCTCGTCGGATGTACTTGCGTCGGCGACACAGACAACAAGCCCCATGGCGATGTGGAAGAGCCTTTCCGATTTCGAACACCGGGTTGTTCTCGAAGGCGAAGGGGCTGTGATTGCGGCAGGGATGGCACTGCTTGTAAACTGGCTCGCGGCCTTGCGGATCTTGATTGAACACACGCTGTCGCCATTCAACTCCCTTTCACGAATGACGTCGCGATATACGCCAATGTTCGGCGCGACGTTCGGCGCGATCTTCCTTGCGCTTTCATGGGGGCTGTCTTCCGGTCGCGCCTACGACGCCTGGACAACCCTGCAAGTGGCATTGTCGACAGCGATGCACTAGGTGGTTGCTCACTCCGGTCGTGTCTTTTCCGAATCGCGGAGCGCCGGGCCTTAGGGGGAAGGCGCTATCAACGGTCGCACGGCGGAAAAAAAGCTTGACGGCAGTGCACGGTTTGTAGTGTTATGCGCACATTTTGTACGCAAAACTGCACGTGAAACGTCAAAAATCGATTCAAATCTCGCTTCTCGCAGACACCTGTCGCGCGGTGCTAACTGGTGAGGAAGACCCGCGCGTACTTGTGTCGCGAGTATCGGAAGCCCTGATCTCTAGCGGCAATCAGGAGGGGGGGGCCGTTATCAAGGGGCTTCTGGGCGAGGGCGAGAGTGTGCGCGGTGCGTCGCCGGATATGTCTGGGACGCCTTCGAAAGCTGAGCTTTCCATCGATCTGCCAGGCGAGCCCCTGACTCGTGCTTCACGGGTTCCGGTAGACCGTGAGACGGCGTCACCTCTTGCGACAGTCCTGTTCCAGGATCGCCTTCCTGCAGCATCTCCAATTCTGCCGCCCGCGCTCCAGACTGCGCTCGAATCCTTTGTTGTTGAGTGGAAGCGATCGGCTGAATTGCTTGTAGTGGGAATTCAGCCTGCGACGAGCTGCCTCTTTTTCGGTGAACCGGGCACTGGCAAGACACAGGTTGCGCTGTGGCTTGCGTCCCGGCTCGGACTGCCGGTGATTCTGGCGAGGCTTGACGGACTGATGTCGTCGTTTCTGGGAACCACTTCGCGCAACATCGGCAGTCTCTTTTCGTTCGCGAACCGGCATCGAGCAATACTATTACTGGACGAAATTGATGCAATTGCTAAGCTTCGGGATGACCCGAACGAAATTGGGGAAATCAAACGGGTTGTCAACACGCTCTTGCAGAACATAGATGAGCGCGCCAAACACGGGCTGACGCTCGGCATTACGAATCATCCGCAACTACTTGATCCCGCGGTCTGGCGACGCTTTCAAGTTCAGATGGAGCTTCCAAAGCCGGGCGACGCGGAGCGGCTTGAGATAATCCGTAAATATTCTTTGCCGCTCAAGTTTTTGCCAGGCGAACTGAAATTCATTGCATGGCTTTTGCGTGATACCTCGGGTGCGGAAGTGGAAGACTTCGTCCAGTCAATCAGGAAAAGCTGGATATTGCAGGGCAAGGAGATACCACTCGTCGAGCGACTTAAGACGATCTCGCATGCGCATTCTGCACGCATTCCCAAGGCGACACACGAGATGATCTCGCATTCCGATAAGGAAATCGCGAAGTTGTTATCAAAGAGCTATAATTTCTCGACGCCTGAGTTGGCCCAGGCATTTGCGGTAAATCGAACAACGATAAGTCGCTGGGTGGGCTGACTTGGCGATCCGGGGGTGTCATGGCAGCAGAATATCCGCTTCTCTACGTGACAAACGCGACAGATCTTCGACGAGAGCGCGTCACGCACGCGGGAAACACGAAGAAGGATTTTTTTGCCGACCGGGATCGGGAATTTGCGCTTCACAAGGCGCGAATTGCGTCTGAAATACGGCAGGTTCAAGGTGCTCTGACTCAAAGCTCGGCCGGTTTTGGCTCCTCCGGATTTCTCAAGGTCACTCTTCAGGAAAAGGCGTGGGCAAAAAGCCATCGCCCCACCAAACGACTGTTCACACCGGATCTGAACCCGGTCGTCGGAAATAGCGACATTGGCGAGCTAATCGTCAAGGTGAGCGTGGAGTCCTTGAACGACGTGCGTTCAAGTGTCGATGGTGTGGAACCAGATACACGCAGACGGCGTGACGGGCGCGGCAACGTCGTCCTGAATCCTAGCCGCGAACGCTCGGAGATCGGCGCCATTGAGCAGGTTAGCTTGTGGTCGTCCGTTGATCGACATGTACCTGATCCATTGCGAGCGATAGGCGTATTCAAGGAGCATCAGCTTGCCCCAATGTACTCGGTTCAATTGTTCGAATCGACTGCGCTGATTGATCTAGATAACATACGTCAGATGCGAGGTGATACTCCGGCAGCCTCGTTCTTGCGATCTTTACAGCGCTTGGGGCAGAGACTTGGGGTGTACATCGTTTTCGGTGATGAAGAAGGGCCTATTCCTACTGTGTATGTTGGTCTGACGGGCAACGCAGGGTTTGCTACGATCCGTGGCAGCACGACACTTCAGCGCGTTGGCGACCAGCTAAGAGAAGACGGGAGTTTCGATCCGAACGAGCATCTCGAATTATTGAAGCTCCTTGGTGCGCATCCGAACGTGCGTAGGATAAGCATTCCTGCCGTTTTCACTGTTGATAAACAGGCAGCGTTCACGCCGTCAGCGGTAGGGCAGCGTATGAGGCGGGGACAGTCGGATGCGATCTCCGTTCAACCTCTCAAGCTTCCATCGCCACAGAATTCCGAGTTGTATCCGTCAATCGCGGTAGTGGACGGAGGGATTTCGGCGCAGTTCGACGAATGGGTGATCGGACGCTATGCCGAAATTCGGGAAGGTGACAGGGACCTCACCCACGGATCCAATATCGCGGGTTTGCTGGTGGGTGCTGGTTCATTTAATGACCAGTACTCAGGGCGACTAGAGAAAGACGGTTGCTGGCTTGTCGATGTAGTCATGCAGCCCGACTGTGAGTCAGTCTACGCCGGTGACTACTACACCAATGGGACCAGACAGTTTCTTGACCGGCTAGAAAGGATAGTCGCGCAAGTTCGTGAAGAGCATGGTATTCGCGTGTTCAATTTCAGTCTGAACAACGAGTGCATGGTTTCGGCACGCGAGTTCAGCGAAGAGGCGACTCGCTTAGATGAAATTGCTCGCAAACATGATGTGTTCTTCGTCATTTCGGCTGGCAATGCAACTGATGGGGACGCTCGTCCCGAGTGGGATGGGCGGCCATCATACGCCGCGCAACAGCTTATAGAAACGAAGACGGACACTCTATATGTGCCAGCTGATTCACTGACGAATGTCTCGGTGGGCGCCACAAATGGGCACGGTGTTAAAGGTTGTCTTCCTGATGCCCCGGCACGATATAGCCGTCGTGGGCCAGGGGTTCGTGGCTCCATCAAACCTGACGTTTGCCAGATCGGCGGTGCTGTTGGCGACGACGGAGCCACCGGCCTGCATACCACGAACAATGTGGGTAACAAAGTGGCAGTGCGGGGCACAAGTTACTCCGCGCCGCTGGTCGCAAAGACGCTCGCGATGCTAGATGCCGAACTGGAAGGTACCGCCCCGAGGGAGGTTCTGCAAGCGATGCTGCTTCATAGCGCTCGCCTAAGAAATCCCCTTTCGGGGCGTACGGTGAAACGTTTTGCGCGTAACCTGGTGGGTTTCGGTTTCCCCACGACGAGTGCCGAAATTCTTAACCTTGATCAGCATACATTTGGCGTCGTTATCGCTGATGATTTGCATATCAAGGAGAACACGATCATCGATTTCAAATGGCCGCAGGCTTTGGTCGGGCCGGGGGGAGCGTGCAGGGGTGACGCTAGACTAACTCTCGTGTACTCTCCGCCGCTTGATTTTCGCTATGGTGCTGAAGCCGCACGCATCATGTTGGAACCATCATTGCGTCAGGCTACGCTTGAGGAGGTCGAGCAGGACGACGAAGAAGAACAGATTGAAGAGGGAAAAATCAGATACATCTCGCGTGTGAAGCCGGTTCACTCCTATGGACTGAAGCGGACGTCGAGAGAGGCGGCGTTGCTCGTCGATGGCTTGAAATGGAGTCCTGTAAAAGTCCTTGAGGGGCAACTGAAGGGCGTTGGAGCTTCGTCCGACTGGCGTCTCACGATCAACTATGTTGCTCGCGAGCAGGTCGAGTTTCCCACGGAAGGAATACCGTTTGCCGCGATCCTGACGATTGCTGACCCGCTGAAACAGGCCAATGTGTACGATCAACTGCGTCAAGAATTGATTGTGGGCTCCGCTTTGACCTTGGGGGACATCCGTACCGCGGTGCGCATTCGTCCACGTTAAGAAGAAATTCAGAGAGAGGGCAGTGTGAAAGAGGTCGCTGGGAAAAAATACATTTTACGCATTCCTCGTCCGACGCAAGGTGCGTCCGGGGCGGGATTTGTACAGTCTTCTGCGAAGCCAGTCGACCCCATCGCCGATGTTCTTCGTGCAGTAACGGGGTCGGGAGCAGACAACATTCCGGTCGAGCGAGGAATGCTCGAGTCGGAAATCGCGCTCGTCGAAATTACCGATACACAACGCATTGCGATCGAGCGGGCGAATCCGCGAGTGAGATTGTATCCGCTCAAGACATACTCGCTCATCGCTAGCATGGACAACTCGATACTTGCGAGCATCATCCCAAGTCCTGCTCCGTCACCGCTTCCAGTCGCCGGAACCTTCGATATTAAGGTTGTCGACGAAACCGGTAATCCTGTTCCTAACGCGACGGTACGACTCTCTGACCCTTCGGGCGCAACGTATCAAGGCATCACTTCAGTCGCGGGAGAAGTTGCAATCGCCCTGCCGTCGGGTTTTGCTGACTGCTCCGTATCCACGTTTTCGGGTTTTTGGAGTGCGTTTCAACCAGGGTTGTACGCCGCAAAAGGTCAAGCCGTCATTGCAATGCAGCGGCTCGACGCTGCGTTCGCTGATTGCAAGAAGCATCACTATCCTTCAGTGAAAGCTGGCGGCGGCAAAGGTGTGAAGGTTGCCGTGGTTGACACTGGAGTGGATGACCATAAGGATCTCGCCTGTGTTCGCCAGCGTACGACACTGGTAGCAAGCCCTCCGCACAATCTTATCTATGACAATGGCATAGGCCACGGTACCCATGTTGCTGGGATTATTGGTGCGAGGGGAGCTACTCGGGGTTTAGCACCAAACGTCGATCTGTTGAGCTATCGCATTTTCGAAGAGGGCAGCGGTACGACGGACAACTACCGGGTCATCAAAGCGATTCTCAAGGCAATAGATGATGGTGCTGACATCATCAATCTGAGCATTGGCGACGAAGATGGTGACGACGGGCTTGATTCGGCGGTTGACGATGCCGTCGCAGCCGGCGTACTCGTCGTCGCGGCGTCGGGCAATTTCGGAAAACCGTCTGCTTGCCATCCAGCCGCGCATCCGAAAGTAGTGTCGGTTGGTGCGATTGGCCGGACAGGGACATTTCCAGCGGGCACGGTTCATGCGGCATTGAGCCGAAGGGCGCAAGGGGCCGACCCAGATGATTTTGTTCCGGACTTTTCCAATTTCGGGAAAGTGAATTTGGCGGCACCTGGCGTGGGCATCATTTCTACGATTGGGACCGATGGCTATGCGGCCCTAAACGGCACATCTATGGCCGCCCCGGTGGTAACGGGTGTTGCTGCTTGCCTGTTGTCTGACGAACTGTCGGTGAAAGGGAAGGCTCGCACGCCTTCGCGCCTGGCGCAATTGCAAAAGTTGCTCTACGCTAAATGTAACTCACTCGGCTTCAATCTATCGGACGTAGGAAGTGGATTGCCTCAATGAATGGAGGTGCCTTATGAGCAGATACGTCTTGTACTTCAGAGGGCCAGGAGATGCGCCCCAGAAGGATATTGAGCGCATCCTCGAGCATAAGGGGGTGCAGGTCCTCGACCGCACGTCATCGAAGGTACTGTTGCTGGAGAGCTTTGACGACACATTCCTGCAGGATGTGTCGCATATGAAGAACTGGGTGGCGAGTAAGCAGAAGGAATATCACCTGATACGGTGAGTGTGACGCTTGCGGTCGCGGCCTTTCTGAATGCGATTTGAGCGCAAGAGTTTGGCCCTCCGCTAATTGATCAATCGCGTTGGTGCGCGACGCCCTGTCGCCTTCGCGAGGCTAATGTTGCCGATGCGAGAATCCGTCACACAGCGCAAGAAACAAGGTTCAACGGGGATGTCATTTAACGCTGGACTGACGTGGTAGGACGGTGCATAAAGTACTGTTTTAGAACACATTGTGTCTCGTAGTGGTGCAACAACACGAACTCATAATCCGCCTCCGAAAGGACACCGCGGGTTCGACTCCCACCCGGCCCACCAAGGCTTTCGGTGATTTTCCGAGCCTCAAAAAATTTCCGCAATCAAGGTCGTTTTCCTCAATTGCGCGTCGCACTTCGCCGCCCAGTTGGATCACTGGATTTGATACTGGCGCATCTTAGAAAAAGCAGAACAAAGAGATGGGTTGTGCCATCAGCATCGGGCGGTTGGACTAAGGGGATGCTTTCCTGGTTCAACGTGCGCGAAGCCATGTGTCCCCGGCTTGAACGGTGGCTTCGATATCCGCCGTCAGCTTTGCGTGCGTCGGCTGCCAGCTCAATTGTGTTTGGGTGGCTTCGCTGGACGCTGGATTATCCGCGCCGACGAATGATGCAAACCAGCCAAAATGCCTGGAGGCCTCTTCCGGGGTCAAACTTTTGACCGGCAAGCGGAGTTGCCGACCAATGAACTCTGCGAGTTCGCGAAGCGTGATATATCCCTCCCCGACCCCGTGATAGCAGGCACCGGCCTTACCATTTTCAAGAGCGAGCCGGAACAAATGGGCTGCATCAAGCCGATGCACCGCGCCCCACCGGTTGCTCCCATCACCGATATAGGCGGAGACCCCTTTCTTGTGCGCGATCTGCATCAAGAGAGTGGCGAACCCCTGCTTATTTTGGTCATGCATGGCCGGCGGTAACCGAATGACTGAAGTTCTGACACCGCGCGCCGCCAGCGCCGAGGCCACAGATTCAGTACGCCCCCTTTGGCCACCTGCGGCATTCGGATCTGCCGGATCAGTTTCCACTGCGGTATGCCCAGCAGCGACAGCCATCGTCGCAAAGGCCATAACCAATGGGCCGCCACCACGGAGCGCATTGCCGAGCGTCTCGATCGCACGCCGGTCCACGTCGATGGCGGCTGTCATGAACCGTGCGACTATGTTCGCCGGGCTTCCTCCGAACATTGTGCGCATGCGAATCCCGAGGCTCGCCTGTCCGAAGCTGTGGAAGAAGGCGGTGTGAACCACGCCATCCACCTGAGTGGCCCCTCGTCGCAAGCTTTCCAGATTCTCCATGGTGCCCCGGTGCGCCTTTGCTCCCATGGCTTCGAGCTTCGCGGCGGCTTTGGCAGAGCGCACCAGCCCTGTTACCTCATGGCCGACATCGACGAGTTCACGAACGATCGCCGATCCTAAAAATCCCGTCGCCCCTGTAACGAAAACGCGCATTCGATTCTCCCTGATTGTTCCCGGAAGAGTTTGTGCGGTTGAGACTGAATAATCTATGTCGTATAGTTCATATTTAGTTTTAGATCGTTCGGAAATTGAAATGTATCCGCTATCGGATGTGTTGTCTCTGCTCAAGGTCCGCGGCTACGGGTCGGGTGGCTTCGATGCATCCGGTGATTGGGCACTGCAATTCGGTCCTCACGAAGGGATCAAGTTCCAGGCCGTTATCAAGGGCGAGTGTTGGGTATCGGTCGAGGGTAACCTCGACCCGGTTAAGGTCGGCGCAGGGGAATGTTTCCTGTTGGCGAGGGGAAAGTCATTTCTGATAGCCAGCAATCTTTTAGTCGAGCCGGTCGACGCCGATGCACTTCCTCCGTTCGTTTTTGACGGGCGCGTTGTGACATATAACCAAGGCGGTGAGTTTCTAAGCGTCGGCGCGTATTTCAGCTTGGCTGCACCTCAAGCCGATCTGCTGTTGAACCTGCTACCGCCTTTCGTTCACCTAAGGGAAGAGCGAGATGGCGAAATACTGCGCTGGTGCGTCGAACGCATGAGACAGGAGTTGAGCGATCCGCAGCCCGGAGAATTCATCGTCGCCCAGCAGCTCGCCACGATGATGCTGGTGCAGGTGTTGCGGTTGCATATGTTGAATGAAGGGCACGGCAAAACAGGTTGGCTTTTCGCGCTTGCCGACAAGCGCATGCGCGCGGCGATCAATGCCATGCACGCACATCCCAGCCGCAGGTGGACCCTCAAGACCATGGCCGAACAAGCGGCGATGTCACGTACCGCCTTCACGCTGAAATTCAAGGAGACGGTTGGACTATCGCCCATGAATTATCTGACGCGCTGGCGAATGATGCTGGCTGCCGACAGGTTGATCAATTCCCAAGATTCGATATCGGAGATCAGTTCCGCACTCAGCTATGAATCGGAGAAGGCCTTTAGCACGGCGTTCAAGCGGGTTATGAATTGCTCGCCCCGTCAATATGGGCGCCTTCATGTTGGTGACGACGCCCATGGCGGACAACGATTGGAAGTACCCGAGCTTCCCAGGCTAAACGGCTTTCGGTGACCCCTGGTACGGTTCCGAGATCCGACTAATACTTCTCGGGAAATTTAGTAGTGCGCTAGATCCGCGCTGCCGAGTTCTACGCTGAGTAGTTTTGGTCGATGTCCGCGAGGAGACCCAACTCCTGCGGCTTCCACTCGAGGCGCTCCTTGGTTCGCAGATTGGAGACGGGCCCGTTGCCACTGACGGGCATCACCAGAGCGCCGAAGTGTTCCGCCGCCTCATCAAGCGCAATCGACTTGGTTGGGAGATCGAGGCGGCGGCCGATGGCCTCGGCAATCAGTTTGAATGGAATCCCATCCTCAGCGACCGCATGAAAGGGACCACCCATGCCACCGCCTTCGAGAGCAAGACGATAGAGTCGCGCCGCGTCGAGCCTATGAACGGACGGCCAGAGATTTTGGCCGTCGCCAACGTAACCACAAACGCCCTTTTGACGCGCCAGCGCCATCAGTTGCGGGACAAAGCCATGGGTCTCTCCTGCACCATGAACCGAGCGCGGCAATCGCACGGTTATTGCACGCAGGCCGCGATCGGCCAGGGCCGAAGCTGCTTGCTCCGAAGCGCGTGGAAATGCAGGATTGATCGGAGCGGGCGGGGTTTCCTCAGTAAATACTTGCCCGCGCGGCAGAACGCCGATCCCGCCCGTGATGATGATCGGCCGATCAGATCCTTCGAAAACGTTGCCGAAAGTCTCAATGGCTTGACGATCTTCTCTCGCAGCCTCGGCGAAAGCCGCGGGCTGGCCTAGACCCCGGCCAAAGGCGGTATGGATGACTGCGTCCGCAGCATCAGCGCCTGCCTTGAGGATATCAACATCACTGATCGAACCGAGTAGCGGCTCGCCCCCTAAAGCCGACAGAACTCGCGACTTCTCTTCGGAGCGGACAAGTCCCACGACCTTGTGGCCAGCCTCGACGAGTTCCCTGGTGACGACAGAACCCACCCAACCGGTCGCTCCGGTGATAAACACACGCATGATTGCCCTCTTGTCTTGAACTTTTGCAGAGTCCAGAATAGTCGTTAGCAATCCTCTTGGAAATGCGAGATCGTCGGAACTTTATGCTAGAAAGTCTAAATCATGTGGATTAACGCAGCCTCTTCAGAGGACGTTTTGTCCGTCGTTCTGTCGCGAATGAAATTAGATGCGTTCGCCACAGGCGCGTTTGATGCCGGAGGTGCATGGGCGATCGAGTTCCCTCCCACTGAGGCCCTCAGCTTCAAGGTTATTACGAAGGGCGAGTGTTGGCTCACCGTCGAGGGCGAGGAGGCGCGATATCACCTTAAGACGGGGGATTGTTTCCTCGTCTCCGGAGGTCGAAGCTTCGTTCTGGCCAAGAACCTGAAGGTCAGAAGGAGAATATCTTCTAAAGTCCTGGCTCATACTCGGAACGAGAACGGCCTCGCGGTTTGTAATGGCGGTGGAGACGTGATTTCAATCGGAACCATGTTCAGATTCGATAGTCACTTTTCGAATATCATTCTTTGCGCTCTTCCGCCGGTTATACATATACCCGCGTACCTGGATCACGCGACGGTCCTGCGATGGAGCCTGGACAGGTTCGGTGCAGAGTTTCAGGGGCGCAGCGCAGGCCGCTCGCTGATGATGGGTTATCTGGCGCCCATCATCCTTTTGCAGACCTTGCGCATCTATCTTGCTTCGGCAAAGAGCGACAGGAATTGGCTCGTTGCCTTGTCCCATCCGAAGCTATCTAAGGCGATGGAGGCTATCCACACCCACTACGGGAAGGCCTGGTCTCTGGATACATTGGCGATGACGTCGGGAATGTCTCGCGCGGGCTTTGCGTCCAATTTCAAGAAACTGGTTGGACTTGCGCCAATCGACTATCTCACACATTGGCGTATGCAGATTGCGTGCGATCTTCTGCAGGAAAAAAGGGCTTCCATCGCAGAAATAGCAAGCACAGTCGGATATGAATCCGAAAGCGCCTTCAGCGCCGCATTCAAGAAGATAATCAAATGCCGCCCTGGCTTCTACCAGAGAAATTCGGGTAACGTGCCCGTCGTCATGCACGATCATGCCCAGCACAGAGGCGGCCATCCGGGCTCGGACATTGATTGATACCCCCCGGTTGCGACGACCGGTTGAATGCGCCTATTGCTCGGAGTCAGAACTTGTGCGCCATTCCAATTATGATCCCGCGCGCGGTCGCGCCGGGCGTCACCGGAATACCCGAATATTCTGTGCCTTGAAGCCCATATGTCGCCCGATTGCGGTTATCGACGAGGCCTGCCAGCGCGTACAGCGTTGATCTCTTCGAGAGGAAATACATATAACCGAGACCTACCTGTTGCGCGTTGTTACCCTTGCCGCTGCGGTCATGAAGATAACCATACATTAGGGCAATCTCGTTCGCGGGATTCAACAGCACAGATGCCGAAGCAGTGTAAAGGGCCACGTCCAAACTGTGATCAGATTGAGTCTCTGTTGTGTAGACGAGGTGAAACCGGGCGGCATCGAACCTCAGTGACGTAGCCACCATAAAATTCCGCTGGACTGAGGTTCCCGCTGCATTGTCTTGCTGCTCGTAGCCGGCAGCAAGGTGCCACGGGCCGTTTATATATTTGAACACTGCGTTGTAGAGTTGAATGCCGTTGGAAGGCTTCGTGGTCGAATCTCTCATTGCAGTCATGAGCTGTGCTTCGAAGCCGTGATACCTCGGAGTGAAGTACGTAATCGCGTTGTTGGCGCGCACAGAAACGCTCGACAGATCGCTAAAGGATGAGGCAATCGATTTTCCTGCAATCGGATCGAGTTCCCCATCGAGGAACAGGTACTGAGGCTTCTTCTGACGTCCGATACGGAATTCACCGAAGCTGCCCGACATGCCGACCCATGCCAACCGATTGAACGCGGCGCCCGGCGCCTGCCCCGTCCCGTTGAAGGCAGAAAATCCTTGTTCCAGTTGAAAGTTGACATGAACGCCCCCACCGATATCCTCGTGACCGATGAGGCCGTACACAGTCGCGAACAAGCCGCCAGACGATGCGCGAACTACACTATTTGCGCCACCGTCCTGATACTCGATGCCGTTGTCGACAACGCCGTAGAGGACCACCGACGTTTGCGCATAAGCGCCATGTAACGCGCTTAAGGAAACGGCTGCTGACGCTGCGAGAAGAGTCTTTTTCATTTGTCTCCGGATTTTCTTATCGTAAATCAAGTGAGTCGTACTTTCTAGTTCGTATGTTTCCGTGCGACGCGACTGCGATGACAGTGAACACGGGAGCAGAGTATTCGATGTGATATTTCGGATCCCTGCACAAAGCGTGCATTCGCTGGTACTTTTCGGTCGACCTGGGGAATACTCCAGTTCCGATGCGGACACCTATCCCGATTCGTTGCAAGAGGCGCAGCAGATCGTCAGTTTGATTTGAGCGATTTCCGCAAGCTAAGTGTGCGTCTCACGTGCTTTTTCCGCCATCCCCTTGCTCGTAAGATCACGTCTAGCGCTGTGCTACTGCGTCGTCTCTCCGCAGACCCATGGCAATCGAGACGAAATCAAACTACGACATAGGAAATCATCAAATGACCGCTTCACCGACTGAGAGCTTGGAATCCGCAATCCAGCGCGCTGGAAACGCTGTTGATCTGTTGCGCAACAGTCAGCGTCGTGCCTTCTCGCACGGCACTGTGTCTGGCCAATTCACGAACTGGCAGAGTGAAGTCAATGCTTGGCGTGACGGTGTCGGGTTCATGGATCAGTCGCATCACATGGTGGATCACTATGTCAAAGGCCCGGGCGCGTTCGCTCTTCTCTCCAGCCTCGCGGTCAACAGCTTCAAGAATTTCAAGCCAGGCATGGCGAAGCAATTCATCGCCACCACTCCGGACGGCCACTATCTCGGTGACTGTGTGCTGTTTTACCTTGAAGAAGAACTGTTCAATCTGGTTGGCCGTCCGACGGCACTCGACTGGGTTCAGTACCACGTCGAAACGGGGAAGTGGGACGTCACGACAGAGCGTGACCCGCAGTCGATGGATCGCGGCGGACGCCCGCCCGTCGTGTACCGATACGAGCTTCAGGGTCCGCTCGCTGGCCCGCTCGTGGAAAAGCTGACCGGCCAGCTGCTTCCAGATGTCAAGTTCTTTGGCATGACTGACTTTCAGATCGCAGGACACCGCGTCCGCGCACTGCGTCACGGAATGGCGGGCGCTGTCGGCTTCGAGATCTTCGGACCCTGGGCAGAGGGCGGTGCGATTCGAGACGCGATTCTCTTAGCCGGTCAGGAGTTCGGTCTGCTTCGCGTAGGCTCGATTGCTTATTCCACGGCCAACCTGGAATCGGGCTGGATTCCTGGTCCGATGCCCGCGATCTTTAGCCAGGACGAACTGAAAGGGTATCGTGAATGGCTGCCTGCTAAAGCCGCCGGAAGCCTTGCGGGCAGTCTCTACTCGAAGGACATTTCCGACTACTACGTTACGCCGTTTGATCTTGGATATGAACGCATGGTGGCGTTCGATCACGATTTCGTTGGCTCCGACGCGCTGAAAGAGCACGCTAAAGGCAAGCGTCGCAAAAAGGTCACGCTGGTCTGGGATGCGCAGGACATGGCGCGCGTCGTGTCGTCAGCCTGGACCGAAGGTCCCAGGTTCAAGCACTTCAATATGCCAAAGGCTCGGTATGGCCTTTACCAGATGGATGAGGTGCGGGTCGGCGGCAATCGCGTCGGGATTTCGATGGATTGCGGCTACATCGCGAACGAGCGTGCCGTCGTTTCGCTGGCGGTGATCGATGAGGAGTTCGCTGAAACCGGGACGGAGGTAACGGTCCTCTGGGGCGAGAATCCGATTTCCACCAAGCCGCAGGTCGAGCCGCACGAGCAGACCTCGATCAAAGCGATCGTGGCGCCCGCGCCCTACGGCGCACACGCGCGCAGTGTGTATCGCAAGTGAGCACGTGTCGGCCCGGTACGTCCGGGCTGGAGTCAGTTGCCGGTTCCGGCGACTGCACGATCCCATCTGGAATGAGTGAGTCTGATGTGACTGAAACCTGCATCCTAACCCTTCAATGCAAAGACCGTCCAGGGCTTGTCGCGGCAGTCACCACGTGTCTGGCATCGCACGGCGGCAATATTGTCGCTGCTGCGCAGTTCAACGATCGCGAGTCCAATCGGTTTTTCATGCGCACGGAAATCGATGTTTCGGGCACGGAGGCGATCAATCTCATCGAAAGAGACTTCGGCGAGATTGCGCGATCAGCGGGAATTCAGTGGAAGATTCGCCGCAAGAACACACCGGTCAAGGTTCTCTTCCTCGTGAGCAAGCTGGACCATTGTCTTGGCGACCTGCTGTATCGCCGCCGCATCGGCGAGCTCGCGATGAACGTCGTCGGTATCGTCGGGAACCATCCGAGAGAGGCGGTCACGATCTCGCTGAGTAGCGGCATTCCTTATCATCATTTCCCGGTTACACGGGAAACGAAGCCGCAACAGGAAGCCCAGATCCGGGGGATCGTCGAAGAGACTGGTGCTGAGCTGGTCGTGCTCGCGCGCTATATGCAGGTGCTCTCTGACCGGATGGCGGACTTCCTCGCGGGCCGCTGCATCAACATCCATCATTCGTTCCTGCCGGGCTTCAAGGGCGCCAAGCCTTATCACCAGGCTCACGCTCGTGGTGTGAAAATGATCGGGGCGACGGCACACTACGTCACCGCCGATCTCGACGAGGGGCCGATCATTCATCAAGATGTCGAGCCGATCAATCACGCCGATATGCCCGACGACCTTGTGCGCAAAGGCCGTGATATCGAGCGACGCGTGCTCTCCGAAGCGGTTCGATTGCACGTTGAAGACAGGGTATTGCTGTGTGGTAGCAAGACCATCGTCTTTCGGGACTGAGGTGGAAGTGGCAAAGATTATTGAAGGGAAGCAGATTGCCAGAGAACTGTGCGAGAAGGTAGCGATCGAGGCGAAAGCCTTCAGCCACGAGCATGGTCTTCCACCTGCTCTCGCTGTCGTGCTTGTGGGTGACAATCCAGCGAGTGAAGTGTACGTCCGGCAAAAAGTCATCGAATGCAACAAGGCCGGGATTCGTTCTGAAGAGTACCGACTATCCAGGGAGACGCCGGAAGCGGACTTGTTCGAGCTCATCGAGCGCCTCAACGAGGACGCGACCGTGCACGGCGTTCTCGTTCAATTGCCGCTTCCTGAGCATATCGACGCCAGCAAAGTACTCGATGCGATCGCCCCGGACAAGGACGTTGATGGCTTCCACCCCGTGAACGTGGGGCGCCTCTCGACGGGTAGCGACGGGCTGATTCCATGCACGCCGCTGGGCTGCATGATGCTACTCGACACGGTCATTGACAAAATGCGCGGCAAGCACGCCGTCGTTATCGGCAAGTCGAATATTGTCGGCAAGCCGGTCGCACTGTTGCTTCTCGAACGTGAATGCACGGTCACCGTAACCCACATCGCCACCCAAGGATTGCCTGACATTGTCCGCAGCGCCGATATCGTCGTGGTCGCTGCGGGCGCACCTCGTCTGGTTCGGGGTGACTGGATCAAACCAGGCGCCGTGGTGATCGACGTGGGAATCACACGAAAAGAAGGTCCGAATGGAAAAGCGCTGATCGTAGGTGACTGCGCCGCGGACGAAATGGAGCATGCGGCTGCGGTGACGCCCGTTCCCGGAGGTGTCGGCCCCATGACCATTGCTTGTCTGCTTACCAATACGTTAAAGGCCGCGAGGAGATTGGCTCATGGATGAACTGGTATTCGTGCCGCGCGCGCAAGATTTCGCTGCGTTCGTTTCGGCTTCGTGTCAGGTTCGTTTGAGCGGTATCGAGGTGATGGCCGATATTGGCGCGTACGAAAGCGAGATGGGGGTTCCGCAGCCGCTGTTGATCGACGTTGCAGTCAGCGTGCCGTTGCCATCGAAGGACGAACTCTCGAAAACCTTCGACTACACGCGTGTGCGGGCGTGTGCGCTGGAGCTCGCGGCGCAGCGCATCATGCTCATCGAGACCTTTGCGTTCAGGCTTGCGCAGATGTGCCTGGCTCACGACGCGGTGCTCAAAGTGGAAGTTCGAATCGGCAAACCGCGCGCTGTTCCCGCCTGCCTTGCCAGTACCTGCGTAACATTAAGCAAAGGCCAAATGTGACGGCAAGCGGAGCGCGTCGAAAATTCGTTCAATACTTTAAGCGTGAAGAGATCCATGCCTGGAAACTTTTAGTATCATAAAAGGCGTTTGCCTGGAAGGAAGGCCGCTGCCACCGTCTTTCGATTTGATGGATTATCGTTTCCGGAGCGCTCCGCAGCCGAGGTGACTTCAGGAGGATAGATTGGATCGAATGAGTGCAATGCAAGCTTTTGTTGAAGCGGTCAAACAGCGCAGCCTTGGCGGTGCGGCACAGCATCTAGGCATCTCTCGAACGCTTGTCAGTCGTCACATTCAGGCGCTCGAGGACGAGCTTGGCGTACGCCTGATGAACCGGACGACGCGGTCCCTGTCACTGACGGAAGCGGGGAAGGGCTATTACCACTTCTGCGACGAGATACTGACCCGGGTCTACGATATGGACCGGCAGATATCATCAGAGGCAGCCGAGGCGCGAGGCGAAATTTCAGTGCTCGCCCCAAAATGGCTACAAACCACCGCAACTCATCTATTGACTGCCTTCGCCAAACGCCATCCCGAGATCCGGCCGCGCCTTGTGCTCGGAGGGGTAGTGCAGACGGCCTACGGATTTCTTGAGCAGGGCTGTGACATTGCGCTCCATACGCGCCCGGTACCGGATAGTCGGATCATCGCACGCAGGATCGCGGACATTCCTTACTGCCTGTGTGCTTCGCCTGAGTATCTGAAGTTGGCGCCGGCATTAAATCATCCTAACGATATCGCGAAGCACAACGCGCTCGTTCACTTTGCCTACCATACGTGGCAGTTTGAGCAGGGAGGCCGCGAAGAACACTCTCAGCCGACTCCGGCCTTCTCTACCAACACCTTTTCCGCGTTACGGGATGCCGCGCTCGATGGCCTCGGACTGTCGCTGCTGCCCGTGCCTCTGGTTCGCGACGACCTTGCAGATGGAAGGCTCTGCGAAGTCTTGCCGGAATGGACGCCATTGGGTCAAACGCTCTATGTCGCCATTGCTCCCGGCAGCGGCGTTCCGGCAAAGGTAACGCTTTTGATGAATTTCCTCGTCGACTGGTTTGCCGCGCACCCGATATGATCGTTGGGAAAGGGCGTGATCGCTTCACAAGACCGGCTCGACTCCGCGGGCCGGAGCGCGCAGTCCTGCTTCCACGATGATCTGGGCCAGCATCTCTTCGTTTTTGTAGCCCATAAGATGAACACCCGCTACGCCCTCGATGTTTCGAATGCTTCGAATCGTTTCGATGCAGAAGCGTTTTCCTTCGAGACGCTGATCGGCTGCGGCAGCGATGCGCTCGGTGACCGACGCCGGTACGTTCACACCGGGCACGTGATCTGCCATCCATCGCAACGCCTTGGCTGTCGAGAGGATGCCAACGCCGACGATGATCGCGGCGCGCTTGTGAAGTTCTCGCGCGCACACCTCATGCATGAACTGCTCAAGAAGATTCAGATCGAAGCAGAACTGAGTCTGAATGAATTGCGCGCCTCCATCCACCTTGCGCTCGAGGTTGCTGATGCGTTCGGCAAATGGCGGCACGAAGGGGTTGGTGGTGGCGCCCAGGAACAGGCGGGGTGCGCGTTCCAGCTTGCGGCCCGATGCGTATTCCCCGCGTTCGCTCATTCCTCGTAACGTGTGCAGGAGATTCACGGAATCCAGATCGAAGACGGGCTTGGCGCCCGCATGATCGCCCTTGGAAACATCGTCACCGGTCAGGCACAGGACATTGCGGATACCCAGCGCGGCGGCGCCGAGCACATCACCCTGCAGCGCAATGCGATTGCGGTCGCGACAACTGGCCTGGCTGACGGGCGTGTAGCCGGCGGAGAGAAGCAGTGCGCTGGCCGCCGCACTCGACATGTGACAGTTTGCGCCCGCGCCGTCCGTGACGTTGATCGCGTCCGTTAGGCCGCGGAACACGGCCGCCCGCTTCAGCAGCGCTTGTGGGTCTGCCGAGTCCGGCGGGGAGATCTCGACCGTGACGATGAATCGGCTCCGCTCACGGCACAGTCTCGCGAAATCGTTGGCGACCGGGTCGTCCAGAAAACTCGGTGCGGGTGTCGCTGCTGCGGTTGCGGGAACTGAGGGAGCGCGTACCGGTGCGGCCTTGGTCGGTGCAATCATCGGCATCCAGGTCGACTTTCCCGTCAGGCGATGGTCGCGGGGAGCCGCGCGCTGAGCCCACGTGTCCGTGTGTCCGGGACGGATGCGCGCATCGCCTTCAGTCGCATCAACCCAGGTGCATCGGCGCTCTGGTCGAACCTCGCATTGACTGTTGAGGCGCACGCCGCCGCAGGGTCCGTTGCGCATGCCCTTTGCACATCCTGTCGGACAGGCCATGCCTGTCACCGAGAGGCCGCATTGCCCGCACATCTGGCAATCGAAGAAGGCACCCTTGGCTGCGCGTTCGATTGGCAGTAGAACAGCTTCGAGCCTGCTAGTGCCGACCACCTTGGTGATCGGTGTGAGACGCGGCGCGAGACGCTCGAACCAGCTATATAACGTGCGCATACCGTGCGCATGCCTCAGTGACCAACGACGCAACGCTTTCATAGTGAACTCACGGACGTGTGCTGGCGGAGCCGTATGGTGTGCGCACGATGGCGATGTTTATAAGGTGCAGCGGTCATTCAATGTCTCCCATATTGGTCTGCAGATCGTCTTGAGTCGGGCTGCCGGAGAGCAACGCTTTTGCAAGAGAACTAAAGAATTTTATTCTTTGACCGAGTACGGAAAAAGCACGTCACGCGCACACTTAGCTTGCGGAAATCGTTCGAATCGAACGGCTATGCGTAGAAATTTAGGGCATCGAATAGTGTTTATGTGCGCGCTTTAAGCTGCATCTGAATCCGACCATCACGGATGGGAAAACTATCGATCGAATCGACACCGACTTGTTCAGCCCGAAACTTGCGGAAAAGTGCCATCGAAACTCACTTTTGTGTAGAGACAATTGGAGTGTCTTTTCATATTATTGTTTTCGTCCAGACGGTTCGTTCCGTGCCGCCAAGGCATCAGGCAGCGGCCAGGAACGATCGATCCCAAGGAGAAGAAGTTGGCTAGGAAAATCCCGCTCAAAACTTGCCCGGTACGCTTGCGGAAATCCTGATGAGCGCTCAAGCTGAACTTGCATCGCTTGGCGAGGAAGATCGTACCTGGATCTTTGGCAAGACAGCGCTGAAGCTTTGTCCAGCATTGGCCTGAACACGAAACGCAGCGCACGGTTCAAGCATCCGGCGCGCGCAGACTCAATCAAACATAAGAGACAAAGCATATGGAGACAAGCAACAACAGACGATCAGAAATGGCCCCCCGCTGGGGCGTGCTCGCGCTTCTCGCGGTTGGCGTGCTGATTGCGTACATTGATCGCACCAGCATCTCAGCCACGTTGGCACATCCCGGCTTCATTCGCCATTTCGCCCTCGACGATGTGGATCGAGGCTGGATAAACGCGGCGTTCTTCTGGTCGTACGGCGTGTTTCAGGTCCCGATGGGGTGGATTGCTGATCGCTATGGCGTGAAGTGGCCATACGCGATCAGCTTCGCGCTGTGGTGCGTCGCAACTGCACTGATGGGAGCAGTGATCTCGCTTACCAGCCTTGTCGTGATGCGCCTGATCATCGGCGCGGCCGAGGCAATCGTCATTCCGGCTAGCTATCGATGGATACGCAACAACTTCGACGAGAGCCAGAACGGTCTTGCAGTCGGCCTGCTTGCGATGGGAAATAAGTTCGGTCCTGCGTTCGGCGCACCGCTGGGCGCATGGATTATCGTCAAATACTCGTGGCAGGCGATGTTCATCGGAACAGGCCTCGTCGGACTCATGTGGCTGATACCTTGGCTCACGATGGTTCGGAGCGACTTTCCTTCGAAGTCTGACGTCATTCGCTCGAACAGCCGCATACGTTCGGTAACCCTGGGAAACATCCTGAGCAGCCCTGTCGTCTGGGGTGGCATCATCACCAACTTCTGCTACGGCTATTTCACTTTCTATTGCATGACGTGGATGCCGGCGTATCTGGTCGAGCAACGCCATCTGTCGATCTCCCGCTCCGGGATCTTCACTTTCTTCAGTTTTGCGGGTATCGCCATCGTCGCGGCGGTGGCCGGTTGGGTGGCAGATCGCGTGATTGCCAACGGTCGCAATCCGATTCTCGTACGCAAAATCTTCACCGTGACGGGCTTTCTCGGCGGATGCACCGTGCTGCTCGGCGCCTATGCGAATTCAGTGGAGATGGCGTTGTTCTGGAACGTTCTCTCGCTTTCGCTGCTCGGTTTGGTCACCGCGAACAATCTCGTGCTGTCGCGGCTCACGTTGATTCCCACGCAGGCGATCGGACTGGTGACCGGCATTCAGGGCGTTGCAACGAGTCTTGCCGGCGGCATGACAGCAAGTCTGTCGGGATGGCTTCTGCAAGTGAGCGGAAGCTACCGCCTTCCGATGCTCATCATTCTGCTCTTTCTCGTCGTCGGCGCCTTGGCCACGGCTTTCCTCTATCGCCCCGAATGGGCACCCAAGATCAGCGAACCGCAAGGCGAGCTGCACGAGGCTTAAACGCAAAAGATCTTCAATTCACAGGAAGTGTATTCATGGCGAAAATCGTATTCGGGATGGCCGTGCCGCACAGTGGCATGCTGGGTCAGGCACCAGAAGACTGGCTTAAAAATGGCGAGCGCGATCGCAACAATCCGGAGTTGTGGTTCCGCAACCGGACGTGGACGTATCCCGAACTGGAAGCGCATCGCGAAGCGGCGTTCGAGGCGTTCCTGACCATCGAAGAGCGCACCGCGCGCGCCGCGCGTTGCCGTGCGGCGCTGGACAAGATGGCCGCCGCGTATCGCGAAGCGAAGATCGACGTGGCGATCATTCTCGGCAAGGACCAGAAGGAGATCTTCACAGATGTCTCGCCGTCCATCGCCATCTACAGCGGCGCGGAAGTGCACAACGGTCCGCCGCAGCGATCGGTGTATGCGCCGGATCATCATGTGGTGCATCAGTGTCATCCGAAGCTGGCGGCGTATCTGATCGAGTATTTCCAGCGCGAGCACTTCGATCTAACCGATTTGTTCGCGTGGCCCGACAACGTCTGGATGAAGCCGCTGCCGGACTACCCCGTGGCGCCGCATGCGTACAGCTTCGTCTATCACAAGATCATGGGCGACGATCCGCCGCCGCATGTGCCGGTCATCATGAACTGCTTCTATCCGCCGACGCAGCCGTCGATGTCGCGCTGCATCGAGTTCGGGCGCGTGCTGCGCGATGCCATCGCCGCATGGCCTGAGGATGTGCGCGTGGGCATTTTTGCATCGGGAGGGCTGTCGCATTTTGTGAACGATGAAGAGTTCGATCATCGCATCATGAACATGCTGGCTGGGTATGACTACGACGGTTTGGCAGCGGTCGATAACCGTTCTTATCAGTCTGGCACGTCGGAGATCAAGTTGTATGTGAGCGTGATGAAGGCCGTTCAGCAAACAGGCGCCGAAATGACGTTGGTCGACTACGTGCCGTGCTGGCGCACGCCCGCCGGCACTGGCGAAGGCATGGGCTTCATGTACTGGAAAGCCGCCGATTAACGGACCCATGCATTGGGAGATAAAGACCATGAGCGATACCCGCCTCAACAGCATTGTTCGTACGTTCGAACAGCAACATCCTCGATGTCGCGCAGGCTGAGGTGGAACCGGAAATGCCACAGGAAGAGTCCCTCTCCGATTCGAAACACCTGCTCGTCCCGTTTATCGTTACCGATCACTAACCGAAATGCCGAGTTGAGGGCGCTGGCTACGAAGATATTGTCTAGGAGAGCTACCCCATTGCCGCTTGAAGGCTGCGCTGAATGCGCTTTCTGATTGATATCCGACCGATGGCGCAATCAAAGATATGGATTCGCGACCTTCCAGGAGCCGATTTGCAGCCAAAGTCATTCGCCAACGCGTGAGATAAGCCATTGGCGCTTCTCCCACAATCTTCTTGAAGGTCTGGGCGAAAGCCGTTCGAGACATTCCTGCGGAACGAGCAAGCTCCTGCACTGTCCAGTCATGAGCGGGAGTCTGATGCATGCACGAGAGCGCCATGCTCATGCGTTTGTCGGCAAGGGCGAAAAGCCAACCGGTGCCTCGTTGCGCGCCATCGGCAAGGTATAGGCGAAGAGCCTCCACCAGCAGCGTATAGGCTACCTGCTGAGCAACCAAAGTGCCCCCTGGCTGAAAATCACGCATCTCACGCAACATGCGTTCGACTGCCCACCGCATGGACTCTCGTTGTGAGTCCTCCTTCAACATGACGATGGGCGGTAGCACATCAAGCAGAAAACGGGCATTTCCCTCAAGGGCAAAATGGCTCCCAAGGAGAAAGAAATCGTCTCCTGGAGTGACAGCGAGGACGCCGTTGTACCTCTCCACCGTGGAAATAACGGTACGTGCGTCCACGGGCTGGATTGCGAGGTCGCTTGTGATTACAAAGCTGCGACCATGCGGTAGAAGCAGGCAGTTTCCTGTGCGTAAGCGCACGGGCTGTTCGACACCCTCGACCGACAGCCAGCACTCCCCGGCGACGACGGCGTAGCACTTGATTCCCTCATACGCAGGCAAGCGAAGTGACCACGAACCTCCCGCAGACAGGCCGCCTGTCACATACGTGCGAGGTTTCAAGAGCGACAAGACGTCAGACAGCGGATCCATGGTTATTTGAACGATTGCGACGAAAATGTGGACTATTTCACATTGATCATACGCATCTCGATAGGCAGAATCAATTCCGCTTAAGCCGAAGCATTTTGCTTTTCGGCGCTATCAGGAGGTACGTAGTGAACGCTCATGAAACCCTTTCGATCAAAACGCGAACAGTCCGTTTTCACAGCTATGGCGAACCGGCGGACGTGTTGCGCATGGAAGAAACCATGCTTCCCGGCCCAGGCCCAAATCGCATTCGGGTGCGCGTGATCGCCTGCGGACTCAACCCGGCCGATTGGGCTCTCTGTCGGGGGCTGTTCGCTGAAAGTCTTCCGCGAGGCATCGGGCTGGAAGTCTCCGGAACGGTGGATGCAGTTGGTGAAGGTGTCCAGGATATTGCAGTGGGTGACCCGGTTTTTGGACCTGTAGACTTCGTCACCACTGCCAGCGCGGGAGCATCGGATTTTGCAATCCTGGAGCACTGGAAACGTATTCCTGAAAATCTCGATCCGATTGAGGCGGCCGTGCTGCCGATGGCCGTTGCGACAGCCTTTGGCAGCCTCGATTGTTTGGGAGTACGGGCCAAGCAGACAGTCTTGATCAATGGCGCGGGCACGACGGTAGGGTTCGTTGCTGTTCAGATCGCGCTGATGCGTGGTTCCCGCGTCATTGCCACCGCTGGTGAGACTTTTGCGGATCGACTGCGCAAGCTAGGCGCTATCGTCACCCCATATGGCGAAGGAATGATGGAGAGAGTTCTTGAAGTGGCCGGCAAATCACCGGATCTGATCCTCGACACGGCACCAGTTAGCGGCGCGTTGCCTGCTCTCGTCAAGATCGCAGGCGATCCTAAGCGCGTGGTCACCATCAGTGATTTCGCTGCGGCAAAGGAATTGGGTGCACGCATCAACATCGAAGAAGGCACCACCATGCCTTACCACGTTCTGGATGACTTTGCACAGCTTGCCGCCGACGGGAAATTTACGGTGCCGATTGCCTGCACGTACCCGCTGACAAATTGGCGCGACGCGCTCGACGTGAGCCAAAGCCAAAAGGCTCACGGCAAACTCATCCTTCTGACTTGAAGCGCGGATCCATTCGTTTCGCGCAACTTAGGATGGCGGATTGTTGTCGCGAAGGAGTGCCAGCAAGCGCTTGATATCCGCACGCTCCGATTTGGCGCCGGATACGAAAGCACAGTAAGGGTGACCGAGCTGAAGAGACGCCGTCGACAAAGCGATGAGACGACCCGCTTCCAGATCCGCACGCGCCATGACCCTCTGACCGAGGGCTATTCCCCAACCCAGGCGCGCCGTTGAGATCGCCAGACTCGACAGGCCAACACGACGACCGTTGGAGGGGTCTGGCTGAAAGGCACTTCCTATTCCTGAAAACCAGTCGCTCCACGTTGGATGAGACGCGTAGTTCGATCCCCAGTTGGTGTGGATGAACATACTCTCGTGAATTCGGCTCAAGTCGAAATCATCGTTTCCCTGTTTGTACCAGAATTCGGGAGCGCACACGGGCAAGACATCATCGTGAACAAGCGGAGTGGCTTCCAGTGTCGGATAGTGGTACATGCCATAGCTTATCCGGAGGTCTATGTCGTGCCTACGCATATCGACGGGATCTTCGTCAACACGGATGTCGATCGCCATTTGCGGAAAGATATGCAGTAGTTGCGACAGTTTCGGTGCCAGCCAGGCATCGGCCAGTGAAAACGGCGCGCTCACGACAAGCCGCATGCGCATCTCACCTTCAAGAATGCGTTCTGTCATGGCCGCAAGATCGTTCAGGGCGCGCGAGGTCTGCGGGTAGATAGCGAGCCCGGCATCCGTCAGCGTTATACGATTGCCGGTCCGAACGAAAAGCTGCTTGCCCAAATAATCTTCAAGGTTGCGAACTTGCTGGCTAACGGCTGCCGCCGAAACGCCTAGTTCAGTCGCGGCTAACGCAAACCCACCCAATCTTGCCGCAACCTCAAACGCCTTAACCGCGTTCAACGGAGGAAGTCTCGACACTTCGTATCTCTACCGAAAGTTTTTCTATGGGGAGACTAACAATTTATGCCGTTGAAAGAAAGATTTTTTCTGGATACCTTCACTTCACCACTAGATGAGGGGACAAACATGCGGGATATTTTGGACCTCGATCGGTACCCACTGGATCGAGAGGGAAGCGCTGAATGGCAGGATCTGGTCGACAGTTCGATTGCCGGGTTGAGGGCAAATGGCATGTTCAATCTCGACGGCCTTCTTTTGCCGGGCGTGGCAGAAAAAGCCGCTTCTGAGATTCAGCCCGTTATGGATACGGAGTCGCATACTCATAAGAGGGTGCATAACATCTACTTCAAGCCCGAAATTCCGGAACTCTACTCGGGCCACCCAGCACTTCGTAAAGTAGAGACGGTTAGCCGCACAGTTTGCGCCGATCAGATTCCAGGAAGCATCGTATTGGCGATCTACGAGTATCAACCTCTTGTCCGCTTTCTGGCCAAGACAATGGGCAAGACGTCCCTTCACGTGATGCAGGATCCGCTTGCGCGTGCCAATGTCATGTCCTACCGCGCCGGCGAGACTTTGAACTGGCACTTCGATCGGTCCGAATTCACGACCACGCTGTTGTTGCAGGCACCGGAAGCCGGAGGCGATTTCGAATACCGGTCTGATCTTCGGGCGGACGACGATCCGAACTATGACGGCGTCGCCAGACTCCTCGAAGGACGTGACCCGCAGGTCAAGAGTCTTCAATTAAAGGCTGGGAACCTGAACGTGTTCAGAGGCAAAAATACGGCACATCGCGTAACAACAGTGCGCGGAAACCGCGAGCGAATGATCGCAGTTTTCTCGTACTACGAAAAATCAGGGGTTATGTTTAGCGATGAAGAGAGGTTTGGCTTTTATGGGCGAGTGGCTTAAAGATAGTTAGCCATCGTCGCTTGCCACCGGACGTCGCGGAAATGGGATGCGAGACACCAGCATATTTAGTATGCATTGCGAAACAATGTGCAGCACCTTTATATAAAAGAGGTTTGAAATGATGCTCAAGAGCGGAATGCTGAGTCGGCTGATTGTCTTAATGGCGTTTGGTGCGGCCGCTACCTTGGCCACATCGGCAGATGCGAAAGACTGGGTTTCAGTAACTATCGCCACTGAAGGGGCGTACGAGCCTTGGAATCTTACCCTGCCAGGCGGGAAGCTTGGCGGCTTCGAACCGGAACTGATGCAGAATCTGTGCGAGCGCATAAAAATTGAGTGCAAGCTGACCGCGCAAGATTGGGATGGCATGATTCCGGGGCTGCGGGCGGGTAAATTCGATGTATTGATGGACGCAATCATGATTACGCCGGAGCGCGAGAAAGTAATCGCCTTCTCGCGACCTTATGCATTGACCCCGGGGGCGTTCGTATCAGCCGATCCGAAAATTTTCCCTGCTTCCGGCGCTCCAGGGAGGATACTCAAGCTAACTGGTGATCCGAAAACAGACAAACCTGCTGTCGACGAACTGCGCGTGGCGTTGAAGGGGAAGTCCATCGGAATTCAGACCGGCACTGCATACACGGATTTCATTGATAAGAATTTCAAAGACATCGCCACTATCCGCGAGTACAAGAAATCCCCCGAGCGCGATCTGGATCTCGCGGCGGGCCGAATTGACGTCGCATTCGACGATGTGAGTTATTTCACCGCTGTACTTCAGCAACCGGAAAACAAGTCTCTTGCTTTTGTCGGGCCCAAGATTGGCGGCACGATCTGGGGCCCTGGCGAGGCACTTGCGTTCCGTCAAAGCGACTCCGATCTGAAAGCGAAGTTTGACGCTGCGCTTGCCTCCGCACTTGCCGACGGTACAGTGAAGCGGCTGTCCGAGAAATGGTTCAAGCTCAACATCATGCCGTGAGCCTGAGCGTCTCGTCGTGTGTCCTGACAATGCAAACGGTGGGAGTGAGATCGCCGACAGGCGTCGTGGTCGTGACAGGCGAGCCGCACAAGGCCGTGAACCGGCGTGAGCCGAAGAAACTGCGCAATAGCTACGAGCAAACCATCGCTCAGGCGAAAGCCCGGCTAGCCGCCGCAGCGCGCTTGCGCAGCCAGGTCAGGCACGCGAACAGCGCGATGGCGAAAACCATCAGCAGCGTCGCAACCGCGAGAATCGAAGGATCGATCGAATCGCGAATGCCGCTCCACATCTGGCGCGGCACCGTGCGTTGATCCGGGCCGCCAATGAAAAGAATAACGATCACTTCATCGAACGACGTGGCGAACGCGAAGACGCTGCCCGTTGCGACGGCGGGCGTGATCAGCGGTAGCGTCACGCGCCGGAACGCGATCCACGGCGGCGCGCCAAGTCCCGACGCCGCGCGTAACAGCGATTGATCGAACGACAGCAGCGACGCGGTGACGGTGATGACCACGAAAGGCGTGCCGAGTGCCGCGTGCGCGAGCACGACGCCGAGATACGAATTGACGAGTCCGAGCGGCGCGAACACCAGATAGAAGCCCGCCGCGACGACCACGATCGGCACGATCATCGGCGACACGATGATCGGCATCACGATCGAGCGAAACGGAAACTGCGCCCGGCTCAAACCGAGTGCCGCGAGCGTGCCGAGGACGGTCGCGATCAGCGTGGCCGCCGCACCGATGCCGATACTGTTCGCGAATGCGCGTTGCCAGTCTGCAGAGCCGAGTGCCTGCATGTACCAGCGCAGCGAGAACCCCTGCATCGGGTATGAAAAGAACGAACCGGAATTGAACGACAGTGGCACTATGGCCAAAATCGGCGCGACGAGGAAGAAGAAAACGATCGCGCAATGCACGCGCAATCCCGCGCCTGCGATGCGTTCGGAAAGAAGCCGGGTGCGCCCGTCTTTCATGTCAGTGCGCCTCCTGATGACGGATGTGCGACGGTTCACACGGATGAGCGGCAAGCCGCCCCGTGTATCAACCGAAGCGCAGGCGGTCGATGCCGACCAGCCGGTTGAAGATGAAATAGAACACCGCGGTAAACACCACGAGATACAGCGACAGCGCGCCCGCGAGTCCCCAGTTCAATTGTTCGTTGGTCTGCGAGGCGATTAACTGGCTGATCATCTCGTCGCCGGCGCCGCCGAGCAGCGCAGGCGTGATGTAGTAGCCGAGCGCGAGCACGAACACCAGAAAACACCCCGCGCCGACACCAGGCAGCGTCTGCGGAATATAAACGCGTATGAATGCGACTGCCGGATGGGCGCCGAGCGACTGCGCCGCGCGCATGTACGACGGCGACACGTTTTTCATCACCGAGTAGATCGCGAGGATCATATAAGGCAGCAGGATGTGCGTCATGCCGATCAGCACGCCGGTGCGATTGAAGATGAGCGGCAGCGGATGGCTGACGAGGCCAACACTCATCAGCAGGCTGTTGATCACGCCGCCCGGCTGTAGCAGCACGTACCACGCGGTAGTGCGCACGAGCAGCGAAGTCCAGAACGGCACGATCACGAACAGCATCAGGCGGCTGCTTTGCTTGTCCGGCAACGTCGCAAGCAGATAGGCCACCGGATAGCCGAACAGCAGGCACAGCACCGTCACCGTTGCGCCGATCACCACAGTGCGCAGAAACGCCGCGCGATAGACCGCACTATCGGCCGGCACGCGTGCGACCGAGCCGTCCGGCGCGACAGTTGCGTCGACGGCGTTCAGCAGGTAATCGGGCGTCGGCGAAATGGACGCACGTTTCAACAGCCGCCACGTCTGCGGATCGGCCCAGCGCGCGTCGAGATCGATCAGCGCGGGCTTCCATTGCGCAGGCGTTTGCGAGCGGCTCGCGCGCGCGGTCTTGAACAGCAGGCTGCGAAACTCCGGCTGATAAAAGTTCATGCGTCGCGCGATATTGCCGAGATCGCCAGACGCGGCAGCGTCCTTCAGATCGTGCGCGAGCGCGGCAAAGACGGGTTCGTCCGGCACGCCCGCACCGCTCCATGCAGCAAGCGCCGTAGTGAACTGTGGCATGCCGTGGCGCACTTCAGGATTCTGTACGCTGCGGGAGAGCAGGCTGGCGATCGGTCCAACGAACGTAGCAAGCAGGAACACGAGGAGCGGCAGCGCGAGCAGCAGCGCACGCAGCGCCGCCTTGCGGCGCACGGCCTGGAACGCGGCGCGATCCGCAGTGGGCGTGCCGCGGCCGAGTGGGGCAGTGGATGGAAGCGGCGTGTTCATCGGCGCGCGGGGCTCCTCGTGAGTTCCGGATCGAGCCTGGCCTTATTGAGCGAGCCAGTTCTGGAAGCGCTTGTTGATCGCATCCGAATTGTCGGCCCAGAATTGCGCATCGATCTGCACCGGACGCTTGAAGTTGGCCGGCGCGGTCGGCAGGTCGTTCAGCCGGGCCTTGTCGATCAGCGCAATAGCGTTCTTGCGCGGTGGCGCATACGCAATATATTTCGACAGATCGGCATAGGCCTGCGGCGTCGATGCGGACACGATGAACTTCGCCGCCGCGTCAGCGTGCTTCGCGCCGTTCACGACACCCCACCATTCGTAGTCGTACACCTGCGCGTCCCAGACCACCTTGAACGGTTTCTTGTCCTTGTGCACCGCGTCGTCGATACGGCCGTTATAGGCCTGCGTCATCACGACGGCGCCGTCGGCGAGCAATTGCGGCGCCTGCGCGCCCGCTTCCCACCAGACGATGCTCGACTTGATCGTATCGAGCTTTTTGAACGCGCGATCGACGCCGGCCTGCGTGGCGAGCTCCTTGTAGACATCCTTCGGCGCGACGCCGTCGGCGATCAGCGCCCACTCCATGGCCACCTTCGGCGACTTGCGCATGCCGCGCTTACCGGGATATTTCTTCAGGTCGAAGAAGTCGTTGATCGAGGTCGGCGCCTCCTTGAGCTTCGTCGTGTCGTACGCATAGACGGTGGACCACACCATCGCGGCGACCGCGCAATCGCTGATCGAACCGGGCAGGAAGTCGCTCGTATTGCCGAGCGACTTCTTGTCGAACTTCATGAGCAGTCCTTCGTCGCAAGCGGTGATTGCGTCGTTGGTTTCGAGGTCGATCAGATCCCACGTGGGATTCTTCGCCTGTTCCATCGCCTGGAGCTTGGCCAGGCCGCCGTCGTACGACTCGGTGGCGAACTGGTTGCCCGTCTTGGCGGTGAACGGCTCGAACCACGCCTGTTTTGCGGCGTTTTCATAGGCGCCGCCGAACGTGACGACTGAAATCGTATCGGCCGCGTGAGCCGTGGCTGCGGCGAGCACGCCGAGCGTGCAAGCAGCGACGGCGATCCGGAACACAGAACGGTTGCTTTTCATGTCTAGTTGACTCCTGCGATGAGTGGCGAAGCGGACGAAGAAGACGAGGAAGCGGGATGGCCGGCGTCATCGGGCGACACCGCGGCGCGTGCGGCGGCGGTGGCCGGCAAAACCTTGCAGTCGTCGCGCCGCCACACGACAGCGGACTGACGGCCTAGCGCGGGCAGGTCCTGATGCTGCGTATTCGGTACCTTGACCACGACGGTTTCGCCATGACCGAGCTTCAGATGGACTCGATGATGGTCGCCGCAGTAGACGAGTTCCTGCACGAGCCCATGGACGACATTCAGGTTCTGTTGTGCGGCCTGTGCGACGCTTTCCGGCGTCGCGGCGATGTGCGCGCGTTCGGGGCGTAGCGCGAGCATCGCGGTGTCGCCGTTGCCGAGACCACTGCCCGCGCGGCCGTGGACGATGCTGCCGTCGGCAAGCTGCAGCGCAGCCCAGTCGGCCTCGTTCGACATGACGCTGCCCATCAGGCCATTGTTCTCGCCGACGAAGTTCGCGACGAAAGCATTCGCCGCGTTTTCGTAGAGTTCGGTCGGCGTGGCGGCCTGCTGGATGCGGCCATCGGAAAACACCGCGACGCGGTCCGACATTGTCAGGGCTTCGTTCTGGTCGTGTGTGACGTAGACGATCGTCAGCGACAGATCGCGGTGAAGACGCATGATTTCGTATTGCATCGTCTCGCGCAGACGCTTGTCGAGCGCGCCGAGCGGTTCGTCCATCAGCACCACGCTCGGCTCGAACACCAGCGCGCGGGCCAGCGCAACGCGCTGCTGCTGGCCGCCCGATAGTTGCGCCGGCCGGCGACCCGCGAGATGAGCGAGTTCCACCATTTCGAGTGCGCGCAGCGTGCGCGCCTTCTGCTCGCTGCTGCTCACCTTGCGTACCGAGAGCGGAAACGCAACGTTCTCCGCGATCGTCATGTGCGGGAAAAGCGCGTAGTTCTGAAACACCATGCCGATGTCGCGCTGATGCGGCGGCTTGTGGTCGAGGCGTTTGCCCGCGAGCCGGATTTCGCCGCGGGTGGGCGATTCGAAGCCGGCGAGCATCATCAGCGTCGTGGTCTTGCCGGAGCCCGACGGCCCGAGCAGCGAAACGAATTCGCCGCGGGCGACGTCGAGGTCGAGTCCTTCGACCACGCTGTGCGTGCCGTCGTACGACTTGCTGACGCCCGAGAAAGAGATGAACGATTGATCAGGCATGGTAGTGTCGGCGATGGGTCGGCTATTCGCGCGCGGGATCGGCGTCATGCCGCGCAGATGCGTTGCGCGAGATAGCGCGCGAAATCGTAATTGGGCCGCTCGAGGGGGCTCAGGTGGCCGGGCTTCGCGAGCGGTGCATGCACGCCCCGAAACACCGACTCGACGCCGCGCCGGTCTTCGGCATTCACTTCGTCGAGCAGCGTCTTGAGCGTCGCCATGTACTCGGCGGCCTTGGGGTCGTCGATGAACTCCGGCGCGAGGCCGCCGCCGAAGCGGATATGCACGTGGCCGACGCCTCGCGGCTGCAGGATCAGATACCAGAAGTAGCCAGGCGTGAGCGTGACGAGGTGCGTCGGATAGATGGCCAGCAGCGCGGTGGTACGGCGCCAGTGTCCCTCGAGCCGTGTATTGGCTGGGTGCGCGTTGCCGATCGGCAGCGTTGCTTCCTTGGTGATCCAGTGATAGTTGAACGCGGGCAGCCCCGGCGGACACTCCATTTCCTCGAGCTTCGAATGCGGCCCTACCGTGGCGCGATGCAGCATCGGCAGGTGGTAGCTTTCCATGAAGTTCTCCGCGAGGATCTTCCAGTTGGTGTCCCACAGGTGCTCTTCATGGAACGTCTCGACGTAGTCGGTCATGCCGTATTGCCCGATCAGCGACGTGAGTTCGGCAAGCTGTGTCGAGACCGACGGCGCATGGTCGTTGAGCGTCACGTAGATCCAGCCTTGCCACGTCTCGCAGCGCACCGCGGGCAATGCGTACTGGTCCTTGCAGAAGCCGGCTTGACGGTCCATCAGCGGCGCACCGGCAAGCGCGCCGTCGAGCGTGTAATTCCACGCGTGGTACGGGCAAACGATGCGGCGCACGTTGCCGCGCCCCTCGAGCAGCACCGACATGCGGTGCAGGCAAACGTTGGAGAACGCGCGCAATTCGCCGTTTGCTTCACGCAGCACCACGACCGGCTGGTCGTCGATCTGCGCGGTCAGATAGTCGCCCGTTTGCGCGAGCGTGCTCGCGCGGCCCACGCATAGCCATTCGTTGCGGAACACGTCACGCCGTTCAAGCGCGAGAAACGCCTCCGACGTATAGACCCCGGGCGGCATGGCGCGGGCGTCCCCGAACGGGCGCTCGCAGTTCGCGCGTAGCGCCCGGACCAGGTCGGATCCGGTTTCTGTCGAGAGCGAAAGGGCTGCCATGTGGCCTCCAGGTCATCGTCTGCATTGCGACGAGTACCAATCTATCAATCCAAATTTCTAGTCAAAATACTGTTTTTTGATGCATTGCATAGGCAGATCCGATGCAGACCCTCTGACGGTTATTCTATGCGCAAGCGCCGGATATAGGTCTCGCAAAAGGCCGAGAATCGCTTCACGATTTCGCGCGGTTTCATCGAACTGGACATGGCGATGCCGAGCGTGGTCGCATTGACGTTTTCCTTGAAACGTTTAATCACGAAGTCTTCGCCGTCGACCGTGCGGTTCGACTTGAGCGGAAAGTTGAGAATGCTGTAGCCAAGACCATTGGCGACCATGCCGCGCACCACTTCCGGTTGCGACGACCGGAACGCCGCCACCGGACGGCTGCCGACCGCATCGAAAAGCGCCGAGAAGTACTCGCGGCTATGCGGCAGATCCAGCATCACATAAGGCTCGGGAAGCAGGTCCGCCAGCGAGATCCGGCGGGCGCGGGCAAGGCGGTGCGTACTGGGAAGAATAGCGTACGGAGGCAGCGAAAGCAGTGGCTTGAATGTGATGCCGTCCGTGATATCGAGGCTATACGTGAGCGCGATATCCAGCGAGCCGTCGGCGAGGCCGCTTAGCAGCGTGTCCTGATGCGCCTCGGTGGTGCGGAACGTGATCGACGCGTGATCCTGAACGAAACGGCTGATGATTCCCGGCATCAACGGCGGCGCGAGCGACACCATGCAGCCTAGCGAAATGGAACCGGACATGCCGCCGTCGAGCTCTTTCGCGGTCAGTTGCAACTCCTCCGCATTTTTAAGCAGATTGCGAGCATGCCCTAGCAGGTCCCGGCCCGGTTGCGTCAGCGACAGTCCGCTCGCATGATGGCGAATGAAGAGCTGGACTCCGAACGACTCTTCCAGATCCGCGAGGGCAGTGGAAATGGACGGCTGTGAGATGTGCAACCGTTTCGCCGCGGCGGTGAACGACAGCGTTTCCGCGGTGACCACGAAGTAGCGGAGCTGACGCAACGAATACCGCACTGGATGGCCTTCCATCTGATTCTCCCCGTGTCCGGACTACACAAATTCTCCGCCCGACAAAAATCTCTGCATAGCCAAAAGCAATGCATGGCATTTTTTGAATGTATTTTTGTTTGCTGTGTGCCGAGCGTACATTCTGTCCGGATATAACCGCAATGAATGTTGTGCTTCGCGCCGGACAACGCGGATTGCGCGCAGGTCAACGAGCATGCCTCGCGCGGCCGCGCAACGGTGCCGGCTCACGTTGCCTTAAGAGGAGACAGCCATGACGGCTGAAACAATGTCGATCGACACGCTGGTCGTAGGCGCGGGCCAGGCCGGCGTGGCGATGAGCGAACACCTCAGCAAGCTGGGCGTGCAGCATCTGGTGCTGGAGCGCGACCGCATTGCCGAACGCTGGCGCACGGGCCGCTGGGATTCGCTGGTCGCCAACGGACCCGCATGGCACGACCGCTTTCCCAATCTGGAATTTGCAGGCGATCCAGACGGATTTCCCGGCAAGGAGCAGGTGGCGGATTACTTCGTCGCTTACGCGAAGCAGTTCAACGCACCGATCCGCACCGGCGTAGAAGTGACAAGTGTCACGCGCAACGAGGGGCGGCCGGGTTTCATCGTCGAGACGTCCGAAGGCACGCTCACGGCGAACCGCGTGGTGGTGGCGACCGGACCGTTCCAGCGCCCGGTGATTCCGCCCATTGCGCCGCGCGACCCGTCCGTCACGCAACTCCATTCGGCGGACTACCGCAATTCCGCGCAGTTGCCCGACGGCGCCGTCCTGGTGGTGGGTGCGGGTTCGTCGGGCGCGCAAATCGCCGACGAATTGCGGCGCGCGGGTCGCGCCGTGTATCTGTCGGTCGGCGCGCATGACCGTCCGCCGCGCAGCTATCGTAACCGCGACTTTTGCTGGTGGCTCGGTGTGCTCGGCGAATGGGACAAGGAAGTCGCCGGTCCTGGGCGCGAACACGTGACGATCGCGGTGAGCGGCGCATATGGCGGCAAGACCGTCGACTTCCGCCGTTTCGCGCATGAGGGCATGACGCTCGTCGGCGTGACGAAGTCGTTCGAGAACGGCGTGGTGAAATTCGAACAGGACCTTGCCGCGAACCTGAAGCGCGGCGACGAGAATCTGATGTCGCTGCTCGATGCCGCCGATGCATACGTGGCACGCACCGGCATCGACCTGCCCGCCGATCCTGCAGCGCGCGATATTCCGCCCGATCCCGAATGCGTGACCCATCCGTTGCACGAACTCGATCTCGCGAAGGCGAACGTCAATACCATTATCTGGGCGACCGGCTATGCGGTCGACTTTAGCTGGCTGCACGTCGATGCGTTCGACGAGAAAGGCAAGCCGCAGCATCAGCGCGGCGTGTCGAAAGAGCCGGGAATCTATTTTCTCGGCTTGCCGTGGTTGTCGCGCCGCGGCTCGTCGTTCATCTGGGGAGTCTGGCATGACGCGAAGCACATCGCGGATCACATCGTCACGCAGCACAAATATCTGGACTATCGCGACGCGTCGCAGCGCAAGGACGATGCGCAGCGCGCACAGGTTCGCGATACGCGTCATGTGTCCGACCTCTCGCATGCTCTGAAAACCAACGAACAAGGAGTGATCTGATGCCTACCCATACTCGCATCCGCATGTTCAACACGAAGGACACATATCCGAACCAGTCGCTCGACAACGATCTTTGCCAGGCGGTACGCGCCGGCAACACGGTCTATGTGCGCGGCCAGATCGGCACGGACTTCGAAGGCAATCTCGTCGGCCTCGGCGATCCGCGCGCCCAGGCCGAACAGGCGATGAAGAACGTCAAGCAGTTGCTCGAAGAAGCGGGCAGCGATCTGTCGCACATCGTCAAGACGACGACCTACATCATCGACCCGCGCTATCGCGAGCCTGTGTATCAGGAAATCGGCAAGTGGCTCAAGGGCGTGTATCCCATCTCGACTGGACTGTGCATCAGCGCGCTCGGCCAGCCGCAATGGCTGATGGAAATCGACGTGATCGCGGTCATTCCGGACAACTGGACGCCACCTCAGGCTTAAGGAGCGATGCCATGACGTTCTCGATCGTCGGACGCTGCCGGCAGACCGGCCAGCTCGGCATTGCCATCAGTTCTTCGAGCATTGCAGTGGGGGCGCGCTGTCCGTGGGTGCGCGCGGGCGTCGGCGTGGTGGCGACGCAGAACGTGACGCTGCCGGCACTGGGGCCGCAGGTTCTCGATCTCATCGAAACCCGCGGGCTCCCTGCCGACGCGGCGCTTGACGCTGCGCTCGGCGCGCACGAATGGCGCGCTTACCGGCAGGTGACCGTGGTCGACAGTGAAGGCCGCACGGCGATGTTCACCGGCGCCGAAGCGCTCGGTCTGCATCACGCGGTCGTTGGCGACCAATGCGTCGCGGCGGGCAACATGCTCGCGAATACGCAGGTGATCGATTCGATGGTCGACGCATTCGAGTCCTCGGCGGGCGCGCTTGCCGACCGGCTGCTCGCCGCGATGCACGCGGCACTGAAAGCGGGCGGCGAAGCAGGGCCGGTGCATTCGGCTGCGCTGAAGATCGCCGATACGCAGGTCTGGCCTATCGTCGATCTGCGCGTCGATTGGGCTGACGACGATCCGCTCGGGCAGCTCGATGCGCTTTGGCAGGCATACCGTCCGCAGATGCAGGACTATGTGACGCGTGCGCTGAATCCGACTGCCGCGCCAAGCTACGGGGTGCCCGGCGACGAGTGACCACACAAGCCGCACGCTGCTGGAACGACTGGCATGTTCCTTGAAGTCGATCCTGGTTGCGAGAGTTATTAGCTTTTACAGCGGGCGCCCACCAGCGCCACTACGCTCGATCCGCCCCCGTGGGCCGCCTCAAAGCGGCCGTCCGGTCCCGCAACGGGACAATTCCCCTCGAATCCCAATACCCGGGACATCGCGAACATTGCGATGACCCGGCTAAGGGTTATCGCGGATGGCAACCGGAGACTAGCTGGCTATAGTTCGTAAACTGAAAAAAAATACAGTGAGCGAAAAAAATATCAGTTCGCTCCTGGGACACGGAGAAGACATGACGAAACACGGCGCCAAACGTGATGCCGAAGACAGTCTCGCCATTCGCGCAGCGTGGTTGCATTACGCTGTGGGCATGACCCAGGCGGATGTCGCTGCGCGGCTTGGCGTCAGCAACGTCAAGGCGCACCGGCTCATCACGCGAGCCAATGAAAGCGGCGCTGTGAAGGTCACGATCGATGGCGACGTGGGTGAGTGCATTCTGCTGGAAGCGGCTCTTTCCCACCGCTACAACCTGTCCCAATGCGAGGTTGTGCCGGAACTGCACGAAACCGGCCTGCCGTTACGCGCGCTCGGTATTGCCGGCGCTCACTTTCTGCAACGCGAGATCGCCGCGCGTCAAGGCGGGACGATTGGTATGGGGCATGGCCGCACGTTGGCCGCCGTGGTGGCCGAAATGCCGCGCATGGATGCCGGCAAGGTCCGTTTCGTTTCGCTGCTGGGTGGTGTGACGCGTGACTACACCGCGAATCCGTACGACGTGATCCACCGTCTGGCGGAACGAACCGGCGCGACGTCATACGTTATGCCGCTGCCGTTTTTCGCCAATACGGCGGAAGACCGCGAGGTCCTGCTGGCGCAGCGGGGCGTGCGCGAGGTATTCGATATGGCGGCGCGCGCGGATCTGATGATCGTCGGCATCGGCACGGTGTTGCCCGACGCGCAACTCGTCGCGTCGCAGATGATCGAGCCGGAGGAAATTCGCGAGGTGCGCGAGATGGGTGGCCACGGCGAGGTACTCGGCCACTTCTTCGATCAGCACGGCAAATCCGTCGAAACCTCGCTGGCCGCGCGCACCGTGGCGCCGCAACTAGCCGATCTGACCGGGCGGCGCATCGTCGCCATCGCCGGTGGACTCGAAAAAGTAGACGCGATCCGCGCTGTTCTCAACAGTGGCCTGCTGAGCGGGTTGATTACCGATGAGGCCACCGCGCTCGCGCTGAACGACGGAACCGTCGAAGCGGAGGCATCGTGATGGCCAACCCCGGCGGCGACATTCTGATCGGCATCGACGCCGGCACTTCGGTGATCAAGGCGATCGCATTCGATCTGGCCGGGCGGCAGATCGCGGACGCGTCGGTGCCCAATCACTACACTACGCGCGCCGATGGCGCGGCGTTTCAGTCGCTCGACCAGACTTGGGCCGACTGCGCGCTAACGTTGCGCAATCTCAGCGCCAAGGTCGAGAGGCTTGCGCAGCGCACGAAGGCGGTCGCGGTGACGGGGCAGGGCGACGGTACGTGGCTCGTCGGCGCAAACAACCGGCCCGCAACCGATGCCTGGCTGTGGCTCGACGCGCGCGCCGCGGATACCGTGCGGCGGCTGCAGGGAAACCCCGCCAACCGCGCCCGCTTCGAAGCCACCGGCACCGGACTGGCGGCATGCAGCCAGGGCGCGCAGATCGCCCACATGGCGGCCACGACGCCTGAGGTGCTCGACCGCGCCGAAGTCGCGTTGCATTGCAAGGACTGGCTGTATCTCAACCTCACAGGCGTGCGCGCGACGGATCCGTCCGAGGCGAGCTTCACGTATGGCAACTTCCGCACGCGCCAGTACGACGACGTCGTGATCGACGCGCTCGGGCTGACGGCGCGGCGCGGGTTGTTGCCGGAGATCGTCGACGGCACCGAACTCATGCATCCGCTGAGCTCCGAAGCGGCCGCGGCCACGGGTCTTCTGGCTGGAACGCCGGTGTGTCTGGGATTCGTGGACATTGTGATGACGGCGCTCGGCGCAGGCATTTACACCGCCGATGCCGACGGCGCTACTTGCTCGATCATCGGCTCGACGGGCATGCATATGCGCGCGGTGCAGAACACGGCCGTGCATCTGAACGACGAGGGCACGGGGTACGTCATCGCCTTGCCGGTCCCAGGCATGTCCGCGCAGGTGCAGTCGAACATGGCGGGCACGCTGAACATCGACTGGATCCTGAATCTCGCGTGCGACCTGCTCTCGGACTTCGGTACGAAGCTGTCGCAAAGCGAGCGCGTCAAACGCATCGACGGATGGTTGCAAACGAGCCGGCCGGGTGCGCATCTGTATCACCCATACATTTCCGACGCGGGTGAGCGCGGACCGTTCGTCAATCCCAACGCGCGCGGCAGTTTCATCGGACTCACCAGCGAAAGCCGCTTTCCGGATCTGTTGCGCTCGGTCGTCGAAGGGCTTGGAATGGCCGCGCGGGACTGCTACTCGGCCATGGGTGGCGCGATGCCGGCTGAGTTGCGCCTGACGGGCGGTGCGACCCGGTCGCGCGCGCTGCGCTCGGTGCTCGGAGCAGTGGTCGGTGCGCCGGTTCGCATCTCGCAGCGCGAAGAGGCAGGCGCAGCGGGCGCGGCGATGATGGCGGCGGTCGCGCTCGGCGCCTATCCAGACATGCAGGCATGTATCGCCGAATGGGTCACGCCACTCCTGGGACAACCCGAAGCGCCCGATCCGGCGCTGGTGCGGACCTACGCGAGCGCGTTTCCCGCCTATCAGAAGGCGCGGCGTGTTTTGGAGCTGGTGTGGGAGGACATGGCGGAGCAGACCAGGGCCAGGTGTCATCCTGAAACCTTTACGTCAAACACCACGGTCGAACAGAGGGCGGTGCAATGAGTGACAGTCAGATGATCGACCTCGTTGTGATTGGCGGCGGTATCAACGGTGCGGGCATTGCACGCGATGCGGCAGGCCGCGGATTGTCCGTGATGCTGTGCGAGAAAGACGATCTCGCGCAGGGCACCTCGTCGCGTTCGGGAAAGCTGGTGCACGGGGGGCTGCGCTATCTTGAGTACTACGAATTCAGGCTGGTTCGCGAAGCATTGCTTGAACGCGAGGTACTCCTCAACGCTGCGCCGCACATTATCTGGCCAATGCGCTTCGTTCTTCCGCACAGCCCCGATGATCGTCCGGCCTGGCTCGTGCGTCTGGGCCTGTTCTTATACGACCACCTCGGCGGGCGCAAGAAGTTGCCTGGGACGCGTACGCTCGATCTGCTGCGCAGTCCGGAAGGCGTGCCGATCAAGGATCAATACCGCCGAGGTTTCGAATACTCGGACTGCTGGGTCGATGACGCGCGTCTGGTCGTGCTCAACGCGGTGGACGCAGCGCAGCGCGGCGCGCAGATTCTCACGCGAACCGCATTCGTGTCGGCCAAATGCGAAAACGGTGGGTGGCGCGTCGAGCTGCGCGACACGCGCAACGGTAAAAGCCGCGTCGTGATGGCGCGCGCGCTCGTGAATGCAGCCGGGCCGTGGGTTGCCGACATCATCGGACGCGTGGCGGGTGGACGGTCGACGCGCAAGGTGCGCCTCGTCAAGGGCAGTCACATCGTCACGCCGAAGTTCTGGGACGGTCCGCACTCGTACCTGGTGCAGAACCACGACAAGCGTGTCATCTTCGTCAATCCGTACGAAGGCGACAAGGCGCTGATCGGGACCACGGATGTCCCATGGGATGGCGCGCCGGAAAGCGTGTCGATTGACGACGCCGAAGTGGATTACCTGCTGGCGGCGGTGAACCGCTATTTCAAACAGCCGTTGCGACGCCAGGACGTGGTGCAGAGCTTCTCCGGTGTACGCCCGCTTTACGACGATGGGAACGGCAATCCTTCGGCAGTGACGCGTGATTACGTGTTCGATCTCGACGCCAACGGCGGCGCGCCGCTGCTCAATGTGTTCGGCGGCAAGATCACCACGTTCCGCAAGCTGTCCGAGGCCGCGATGCAACACCTGCGGCCGACGTTCCCCGACATGGGGCCGGACTGGACGGCGACTGCCACGCTGCCCGGTGGCGAGATCGAGAAAGCCGACGTGCCACAGTTCATCGCGCGTCTGCAACGCGACTATCTATGGCTGCCGCGCGATCTGATGTGCTACTACGCGCGGACCTACGGTGCGCGGACGGCCCAGGTGATCGACTCCGCCGGATCGCTTGCCGACCTTGGCCGTCAGTTCGGCCCGAATTTCTACGAAGCCGAAGTGCGTTACCTGGTAGAGCAGGAGTGGGCCGAAACGGCGCAGGACATCCTGACGCGGCGGACCAAGCACGGTCTGCATATGAATGCCGAGCAGACGGCGGCGTTCGGCGGCTGGTTCGAAGGCCTCGACCGAAAGTCGGCTTGAGCCGCACCACGACCGGCCACGTAAACACAAGATACGAGACACGAGACGAACATGGCTTTTACGCTCGCACTCAACACGAATCCGCTGGTGAACCGCTTCGCGGAACCGGACGATCTCATCAACGCCATTGCTTATCAGATGAAGATCCGCGACGTGCAGCTCACGCACGAATTCATCAACCCATCGTGGCCCGCCGCGGTGACGCGGCGTTTGACACGCCAGATGCGTGCAGCGATGGCGCGCACCGGCGTGCGCATCACCTCGGGCATGACGGGGCCGTATGGGCGGCTCAACCATTTCGGCCACCCGGATGCCGACGTGCGGCGCTATTACGTCGACTGGTTCAAGACGTTCGCCGATATCACGGCGGATCTCGGCGGCAATTCGATCGGCACGCAGTTCGCCATTTTCACGTATCGCGACTACGACGATGCAAGCCGGCGCGAAGCGTTGATCCAGACCGCAATCGACTGCTGGTCCGAAGTCGCCGAGCACGCAAAAGCGGCTGGATTGAAGTACGTATTCTGGGAACCGATGTCGATCGGCCGCGAGTTCGGCGAAACGATTAGCGCGTGTCTCGCGCTGCAAAAGCGGCTGAGCGCCGCCAACATGGCCGTGCCGATGTGGATGATGGCCGACATCGATCACGGCGACGTGACGAGCGCCAACCCCGACGACTTCGATCCGTACGCGTGGGCGCGTGCCGTGCCGCGCGTGTCGCCGATCATCCATATCAAGCAGTCGCTGATGGACAAGGGCGGTCACCATCCTTTCACGGCCGAGTTCAACGCGCGCGGCCGCATCCAGCCCGAGCCGCTGATCGCCGCGCTTCACGACGGCGGTGGACACGACAACGAGATTTGCCTCGAGCTGTCGTTCAAGGAACGGGAACCGAAGGACCGCCAGGTCGTGGAGCAGATCGCCGAGTCGGTGGCGTTCTGGGCGCCGCACTTCGATACCGGCGTGTCCGATCTGAACCTCTAAGGGAACGAGACTGCGATGCACGGCGCGATGACACAGAAACTGATCAACGACGGCAACGCCGCTGTCGACGAGATGCTGGACGGCGTGATGGCCGCGCACGGCGATCTGCTGGTGCGGCACGACGGCGCGCCGCGTGCGATCGTCGCGCGCCACGGTCCGCGTGAGGGCAAGGTGGCGTTGGTGATCGGCGGTGGGTCGGGGCACGAGCCGACGTTTCTGGGTTTTGTCGGCAAAGGGCTCGCTGACGCAGCGGTCATCGGCAACGTGTTTGCGTCGCCACCCCCGCAACCGGCCGTCGATGCGGCGCTCGCCGCGCACGGCGGCGCGGGCGTGCTGTTCATGTACGGCAACTATGCCGGCGACGTGATGAATTTCGACATGGCGACAGAGCTGCTCGAACTGGAGGGCGTCGAGGCGCGCACGGTGCTGACCACCGACGACATCGCTTCCGCACCGCGCGACCGGCGCGAGCAACGGCGTGGCGTGGCGGGCAACGTGTTCATTTTCAAGGCCGCCGGCGCGGCAGCGGACCTGATGATGCCGCTCGCCGAAGTGGAGCGTGTCGCGCGCCATGCGAACGCACGCACTTATACGCTGGGCGTCGCTCTCGCGCCGTGCTCGTTGCCGCAGACGCGGCGTGCGAACTTCGAGATCGGCGTGGGCGAGATGGAAATAGGTATGGGCATTCATGGCGAACCTGGCATGCGACGCGAAGCGCTGCGTCCGGCCGACGCCATCGTCGACGAAATCATGGACGCCATTCTCGCCGAAATGGGTGCGGATAAAGGCGACCGGGTCGCAGTACTGGTGAACTCGCTGGGCGCAACGCCGCTGATGGAGTTGTACATCCTGAATCGCCGCGTCGCGCGGCGGCTCGCAGACGAGGGACTCGCCGTACATCGCACATTGGTTGGGCCGCTGTGTACGTCGCTCGAAATGGCGGGCGCGTCGATCACCGTCATGCATCTGGATGACGAATTGCAGCGGCTGCTCGATCATCCATGCGAGTGCGCAATGTACCGGCAAGGGGCGGCATCATGAACACGCTGGCGACCCGTGACGTGACCCG
The DNA here is from genome assembly GCF_056619545.1 of Paraburkholderia sp. SSBN10T. Classification (NCBI taxonomy): domain Bacteria; kingdom Pseudomonadati; phylum Pseudomonadota; class Betaproteobacteria; order Burkholderiales; family Burkholderiaceae; genus Paraburkholderia; species Paraburkholderia sp. SSBN10T. Next base: position 38,863 of record NZ_JBWQQI010000019.1, on the reverse strand, counting down.
GCTGTTCCGGCAACTCGCTGAAACCATCGGCGCGGCTCGCGATGAACTGTGCCGGCTCGACGGCGTAATCGGCGATGCGGACCACGGCATCGCAATGACGGACGGTTTCGATGCGGCGTTCGAGGCGATCGAAGCGCTGTCTGCGCAAGCCACGCTCGCTGATCAGTTCAATGCGGCGGCGAAGGGATTCCTCAACGCAGTGGGCGCGTCGTCAGGGCCGCTCTATGCCACCGCGTTGATGCGTGCGGCCAAGGTCGCCGGAGCACGTGCGGAGATGCCGCTGGTCGAAGCGCCGGCGTTGATCGTCGCGATGGCCGAAGGCATCCGCTCGCGCGGCAAGGCCGAGCTGGGCGAAAAAACCATGGTCGACGTGTGGACGCCTGCCGCAGCGGCGGCAGAGCAGGGCATGGCGAACGCTCTGCCGCTCGCTGAAATCATGACGCGGATACGCGACGCCGCGACCGCAGGCGCCGAGTCCACCAAATCGATGATCGCCACCAAGGGACGAGCGTCGCGCCTCGGTGAGCGCAGTCTCGGCCATATCGATCCGGGAGCGGCGTCCGCGGCGATGGTGCTTTCAGTGATCGCAGAAGACTGGAGGCAGCATGGATCGGCATGACATCACAGGTCATCAACCCGATTGGGGCGGTGGTTCATTCCGTCCGCCGGTCAAGGCGTGTACATGTCGTCCACTCACATTGCGGTTTCGTAGTTCCGAAGTTCAGGAGGTATCCTCATGAGCGCAGTTGCATTTCCGGTGAATAAACGCCCCCGTCACACTGTCCGCGCAGTCATCGCCTACGTCGTGCCGGTGGTGGTCATCGTGGCGATGGCCTTCAGCGTCAAGGTCGTGAAGATCGGCGCAAGCGGCGATACGGAAGTGAAGGCTTTCGATCCCGCTGCATATGGCACGATGCAATTTCCCAAGACGCAGGCCGCGATTGAAAGCCGCGCAGTCAGCGCGGACATGCTGGCCGCAGCGATTGCCAAGGATCAGGACGCAGCCGGCAAGCAGTACGGCGTGGCAGGCGGCGGTGTCGGCCCTGAAATGTCGGTCAAGTTCACCGGCGTCGCGGATAAGGAGGACTCAGGAATCTACACGATCAAGGTGCCGAACCTGCCCGACTCGCTAAGCATCCGTGTGCAAACCGGCCCCGCGATCAACGGCACCGATCTGCGCGACGCCACCGGCACCATCAGCTTCGAGCAGTTCACCAATCAGATCGACTATCAGAACGCCGGCTACGCGATCAACACGGCCATGAAGAAGGCAGTGCTGTCGAAGGTCGATACCAGCAAGCTGGCGGGCAAGACGATCTCCGTGGTCGGGGTGTTCCAACTGGTCAACCCGAACGGCTGGCTCGTGACGCCGGTCAGTCTGGACGTGCAATGATGAGCGCGCTCCAGGCTGAATCGGTTACGAGCGACGTGCTGCTGTCGGCGCGTGAAGTCGTCAAGTCATATGGCGGTGTGCATGCGCTGAAGGGTGTGAACTTCGATATCCACCGGGGCAAGGTGACCACGCTGTTCGGCGAAAACGGCGCGGGCAAATCGACCTTGATGAAGATTCTCGCCGGCGTGGAAACGCCGACTTCGGGATCGATCGAACTCGATGGCGAGCGCGTAGCGTTTGGCTCGGCGAACGATGCACGCGATCACGGCATCTCGATCATCCATCAGGAATTGAGCCTCGCACCCAACTTGAGCGTGCGCGACAACATCTTCATGGGCCGCGAACTACGCGGCGCAACGGGTGTCAATTTCGCCGAAGAAGCGCGCCAGACGCGTGCGCTGATGGCCGACCTCGAAGAAGACATCGACCCGTTGACGCGCGTTCAGGACTTGCGGCTCGGCCAGCAGCAGGTGGTCGAAATTGCACGCGCGCTGTCGGTGCAATCGCGCATCCTGATCATGGACGAACCGACTTCGGCGCTGAGCGCTTCCGAAGTCGAAGTGCTGTTCAAGGTGATCCGCGACCTGACGAGCCGTGGTGTGTCGATCGTCTATATCTCGCATCACCTCGAAGAGGCGCTGCAGATCACCGATTACGCAGTCGTATTGCGCGATGGCAGGATCACGGCCACGGCCGAAGCCAAAGACATCGACCTTGCGTGGATCGTGCGCCATATGGTCGGAGAAAATTTCGATCTCGGTTCGCCGCCGACCGGTTACGCGTTCGGCGACGTCGCGCTGTCGATCAAAGACGTCAGCGTCGCCGACGAGTCCGGCTCCGATATGTCGGTCGTCGATCGTCTCTCGCTCGACGTGCGCGCGGGCGAGATCGTCTGCATCTATGGCTTGATGGGAGCCGGGCGCACGGAACTGCTCGAGTCGGTCGCCGGCCGCGTCCCAACCAGCGGCGGAAAGATTCTGCTTGAAGGCGAAGACATGGCGTCGCTGAGCATCGCGGGGCGCATTGCAAAAGGTCTCGCGCTGGTGCCCGAGGATCGTCAGCGCGACGGCCTGGTGCCGACCATGAGCGTCGGCAGCAATCTGTCGCTCGCCAGCATCGGCACCTTCGTTCGAGGCTTGCTGCTGTCGTTTCCGCGCGAACGCGAACTGGTCGATCAGTCGATTCGTAACGTCCACGTGAAGACAGCCGGCGCGGGCGCAAAGATCGGTTCGCTGTCGGGCGGCAATCAGCAAAAGGTCGTGATCGGCAAGATGCTCGCCACTCACCCGAAAGTCATTCTGCTCGACGAGCCTAGCCGCGGCATCGACATCGGCGCCAAGGCTGAAGTCTTTCGGTTGCTGAGTGAGAGCGCGAAACAAGGCCTCGCCGTGGTGTTTTCCACCTCGGAAGTAGGCGAGTGCCTGAGCATCGCGCACCGGATCGTCGTGATGCGCCGCGGCAAGATTTCCGCAGAGTTCGGCACCGATACCACCAAAGACCAAATCATGGCCGCCTCGGGCGAAGCCGTGGCGGTCTGATCGACGAAATGCATGGAGACATGAATATGAATCAGTCCGCCAAAACTTCCGCATCGCACCACACCGGCCTGTTTGGTGACGGTTTCGACGTGGGCAAGATGTTGCTCGAAGGCCGTGCCTTCTTTGCGTTGATCGTGATCGTCGCTGTTTTTTCGTTTCTGTCCCCCTATTATTTCGCACTAGAAAACTTTCTTACGATGGCCTCACACGTGGCTATCTACGGGATTCTTGCGATCGGCATGCTGCTGGTGATCATCAACGGCGGCATCGATCTGTCGGTGGGTTCGACGCTCGGGCTTTCCGGCGTCGTGGCCGGCTTCTTTCTGCAGGGCGTGACGCTGAACCTGTTCGGCGTCGTGCTGTATCCAGCCGTGTGGGTTGTAGTGGTGCTGTGCTGTCTGCTCGGTGCGTTCATTGGTCTGGTCAATGGCGTGCTGATTGCGCGCTTCAAGGTGCCCGCTTTCGTCGCTACGCTCGGCGTGATGTACGTAGTGCGCGGCCTCGCACTGTTGATGACCAATGGCCTGACCTACAACAATCTCGGCGGGCGTGCGGATCTGGGCAACGTCGGCTTCAATTCGCTCGGCTTCGATCGCCTGTTCGACGTTCCCGTGGGCGTGTTGATCCTTGCGGTCATTTCTATTCTCGGCAGCCTCGTGCTGACCCGCACGGCGTTCGGCCGCTGGCTATATGCGTCGGGCGGCAACGAGCGCGCCGCGCAACTCTCCGGCGTGCCGGTCAAGCGGGTGCAGATCAGCGTCTACATGTTGTCGGGTGTCTGTGCATCTATCGCCGGCTTGATCCTGTCCTCGCAACTTACGTCGGCGGGGCCGACCGCGGGCACGACCTATGAACTGACGGCCATTGCCGCCGTGGTTATCGGCGGGGCCTCGCTCATGGGCGGCACCGGCAATATCCGCGGCACGCTGCTCGGCGCCTTCGTGATCGGCTTCCTGTCCGACGGACTGGTGATCATCGGCATCTCTTCGTATTGGCAGACGGTGTTCACCGGCGCGGTCATCGTGCTCGCGGTGTTGCTCAACGCCATTCAGTATCGCCGCCGTGTCAAGCGCCCCGCGCCGACCGCCGGTCAACCGACTTCTCCGTTAGGCGGCGGCAAGGCTTGAGCCGCACTATCGGCCAGCAAGAAGATGCCGGATCCCGGCGTGACTACTAACTGAAAACAGGAGACTTATTATGAAGAGCAAGAGAAGCACCTTCGCACTCGCCGCCGCCGTCGCCCTGGCCGCACCGCTGTTCGCAGGACAGGCACACGCAGCGGGCGGACTGGTGACCATTATCGTCAACGACCCGTCCAATCCTTACTGGCTCACCGAAGGCAACGTCGCCGCTGCCGAAGCGAAGAAGCTCGGTTACACCGCGAACGTGGCTGCGTCGAAGGGCGACACCAATGCGGAAAGCCAGTTGATCGACACCGCGATCACCAATAAATCCGTCGCGATCATTCTCGATCCCGCGAATGCAAGCGGCTCCATCGGTGCCGTGAAAAAGGCCGTCGCCGCCAACATTCCGGTGTTCCTCGTCAACGCCGAAATCAACCAGGAAGGCCTCGCGAAGGCGCAGCTCGTGTCCAACAACGCGCAAGGCGCGGCGCTCGGTGCGCAGCAATGGGTGAAGGACGTCGGATCGAAGGGTAACTACGTCGAACTGCTCGGCGCGCCGTCCGACAACAACGCCGCTACGCGATCGAATGGCTACACGTCGGTGCTCAGCCAGTATCCGGACCTGAAGAAGGAAGGCTCGCAAGTCGCCAACTGGGATCGCACGCAAGGCTTCAACGCGATGCAGAGTTTGCTTCAGGCGCATCCGGACATCGTCGGCGTGATCAGCGGCAACGACGAAATGGCGCTCGGTGCGATTGCTGCGCTCAAGCAGTCCGGCAAGCTCCCGAACATCAAGGTAGGGGGCTTCGACGGTTCACCGACCGCAGTGGCCGCGGTCAAGGCCGGTGAGTTGCAGTACACGGTGCTGCAGCCTGTCGCCACGTTTTCCGTCAAGGCAGTGCAGGAAGCCGACGAGTTCCTGAAGACCGGCAAGACGGGCGCCAAGAATGAAAAGCAACTATTCGACTGCGTTTTGATTACCAAGGCGAACGTGGACAAGTACACGTCGGCGTTCACATTGACGAAATAATCATGTGCTTAAAGCGTAGGAATGCGAATTATTATTGCGAATTTTGCATGTAATTTGCTGCGCGTCGGGGTGAATCGAAGCACTCCGGCGCGGCTTACCCCAATTCGAGTGTGTATCCGAATGACGAAACGATCATGAGCCATCCCACTTTCTGGATCGGTACCAGTTGGAAGATGAACAAGACTCTGGCGGAGGCGCGCGCGTTCGCCGAGGGTTTGCTTGGCGCCGACGCTCAAGGTGAAGCGGACGCGCGGATGCAGCGCTTCGTCATTCCACCTTTTACTGCGGTCCGTGAGGTCAAGGCCATTCTCGCCAATACATCGGTGAAGGTCGGCGCGCAAAACATGCATTGGGCCGATCGTGGTGCGTGGACCGGCGAAATCTCGCCGTCGATGCTGGTGGATTGCGCGATGGATCTGGTCGAACTCGGTCACTCCGAGCGGCGTGAACATTTTGGCGAGACCGATGAAACGGTAGGGCTGAAGGTCGAGGCAGCGGTCCGTCATGGCCTGACACCGCTGATCTGCATTGGCGAGACACTCGCCGATCGAGAGGGCGGGCGAGCCCCTGACGTGCTGGCCGCCGAGGTACATGGGGCTTTAGCGCGCTTGAGCCCACAACAGCGCGCCGCCCCGATCCTGCTCGCGTACGAGCCGGTCTGGGCGATCGGCGAGCACGGCATACCGGCCAGCGCGGACTATGCCGACGCCCGGCATGCCGAGATCATTTCGGTGGCGCACGACATTCTGGGCCGCCGCATACCGTGCCTGTATGGCGGCTCGGTCAACCCGGACAACTGCGCCGAACTCGCTGCCTGCGAGCATATCGACGGCTTGTTCATTGGACGTTCTGCCTGGGACGTAACTGGCTATCTCGACATCCTGGACCGCGTCAGGGCGGTGCTCTGACCTGGCCGCATGCGTGTAACCCAAACATCAAGGAGCTGAACATGAGACTTGCAATTGCCGGAGATAGCGCTGGGGCGGGACTGGCCCAGGTGCTGGCTGACTACCTGAAGGACCGATACGAAGTGTTCGAACTCTCGACCAACGAAACGGATCCGACCGAGTTCTATGCCGAACTGTCCGACCGTGTGGCTTCGGGCGTCATCCACGGCGAGTACGACCGCGCGATTCTGATTTGCGGCACGGGTATCGGCGTGAGCATCTCGGCCAACAAGGTGCCGGGCATCCGCGCGGCGTTGTGCCACGACACCTATTCCGCGGAACGGGCAGCGCTGTCGAACAACGCGCAGATCATCACGATGGGTTCGCGCGTGATCGGCCCGGAACTGGCTAAATCCATTGCCGATGCCTTCCTGGCGCAGACGTTCGATGAGCAAGGCCGAAGCTCGGGCAATGTAGCGGCGATCAACCAGGTCGATTCGAGACACCGTCGATAAGCGTCGACGCCGTTCAGCCGATGACAAGCCCGACACCAGCACCGCATATTCGGATCGGAGACAGGATGGGGACATATCTGCTGGGACTCGACAGTGGTTCGACCGCAACCAAGGCGGTTGTCTTCGACGCCGAGGGTCGCACCGTGGCGGTAGGATCGAGGCGGGTCGAACAACGGCAGCCGCGCGCCCGTCATGTCGAACGCGACATGGAGGAAACATGGGCAGCGGCGAGCGGAGCCATTCGTGATGCGCTCGAACTTGGCAAGGTGTCGGCGAGCGCAATCGAGGCGGTTGGCGTAACGGGCCACGGCGACGGGCTATACCTCGTGGACCAGCATGATGATCCGCTTGGCCCCGGAATTCTCTCGCTCGATAGCAGGGCGTTTGCCGTTCGCGAGCAATGGCGCGAAGCAGGGGTCTTGCCGCGAGCGCTGGCCCTTACCGGCCAGCAGCCTTATCCCTATGCCGCGGTGAGCCTGCTCAAGTGGATCCAGCTCAACGAACCCGAACGGTACGCAAAAATTGGCCACGTGCTGTTTTGCAAGGATTGGCTCCGCCTGCGTCTGACGGGCCTCGCGGCCACCGATCCAACGGAAGCCAGTTCATCTTTTACCGATGTCAGCACGCAGCATTACAGCGGCGAGGTGCTCGATCTGTACGGTCTCACGTCGATTGGCCGCGCATTGCCGGAGATCGTGCCGTCTACGGCGCCCGCTGGGCGTGTCACGGCGCAGGCTGCCGCACAAACCGGGTTGATCGAGGGCACACCGGTCGCCTGTGGATTGCACGATGTCACGTCCAGCGCCGTGGGCATGGGCATCACGGAACCTGGCGTGCTATCGCTGACAGCGGGGACCTTCAGCATCAACGAGATCCTGTCCGATCGCCCGCAACCGGATCCGCGCTGGTCGTGCCGCAACGGCACGCGGCCCGGCCAGTGGATGAACATGTCCATTTCGCCCGCCTCGTCGAGCAACGTGGATTGGTTCATGCGCGAGTTTTTCGCTCACGAAGCACAAGAAGCCGAACAACGCGGTTGCTCCCTGTTCGAGCGTGTCGAAGACGAATTGCGGGCTGCGTTCGCCGAACCGAGTTCCGTGATGTTCCATCCGTTCCTGTTCGGATCGCCCTTCGAGCAGCCCGCGAGCGCGTCGTTCTTCGGCATCCGCAGTTGGCACCGGCGTGCTCATCTGGCGCGCGCTGTGCTCGAGGGCATGATCTTCAATCATCGATATCACGTCGAAGCGCTGACCCAAGCGTTTCCCGCCAGGCGCGCAGGCTTGACGGGCGGCGGCTCGGCGAGCCCCATGCTGGCCCAGTTGTTTGCGGATGTCCTCGGGATGCAGATAGACATTCCCGACAGCCAGGAAGCCAGCGCTCTTGGCGTGGCGCTCTGCGCCGGGGTGAGTGCAGGGGTGTTCGCATCGCTGCCGGAAGCGGGTAAGCGCGCATGCCGCATCCAGCGTACACACCGACCCGACCCGGAACGTCACGACCGGCTCACCGAAACGTACGGGCTTTACCTGCAGCTCATCGCAGGGATGAATCCATCGTGGCCGGCGCTCGACCGCGCAGTCGTCACGCATTAACGATGATCCAGACGATGACTCAACGATCCCGCGAATTCTTTCTCGAACGGCTGAAGCAGCAAAGCCGTGTCAGTGTGCTGATTGTGGGGGGAGGGATCAACGGTGCAGGGCTATTCCGTGATCTGTCGTTGCAACAGGTCGATTGCCTGCTGATCGACAAGGCGGACTTCGCCTCAGGCGCAAGTTCTGCGCCGTCGAGGCTCATTCACGGCGGCCTTAAGTACCTGGAAACCGGCGAATTTCGTCTCGTTGCCGAATCGACACGGGAGCGCAACCTGCTGCTGAAAAACGCGCCGCATTTCGTGCTGCCGCTGGAGACGGTCCTGCCGATCCATTCGTACTTTGGCGGTCTTGTTTCGTCCGTGCTGCGGTTTTTCGGCGTCAGGTCGAAGCTTGCTGACCGCGGCGCGATCATTTCGAAACTCGGGCTGACGATCTACGATTTTCTCGGTCGTCATGACCGCACGATGCCGCTTCACCATGTCGCGCTCAGAAAACGTTCGCTTCGAAACCTGCCGTTGCTCGATCCCACGATCAAGGCGACAGCCACGTATTTCGACGCACAGGTAACCCAGGCCGAACGACTGAACTACGAACTGGTTGCCGATGGCCTGGCCGCGTTCGACAGAGCCTCAGCGGCAAACTACGTCACGGTCGACCATGTGGAACGCGATACGGTCTGGCTACGGGATCTCGTGTCGGGGGAGCACTATCCCGTCAAACCGACCGTCGTCATCAACGCCGGTGGCGCCTGGATTGACAGCGTGAATCGCTCGCTCGGCATCGAGCGAAAGTACATTGGCGGAGCGAAAGGATCCCACCTGATCGTAAGACATCCTGAACTCAGTGCGCAACTACGCGGCCGCATGGTCTACTTCGGCTCGAAGGACGGTCGCATTTGCCTGGTTTATCCGTTTATGGGGCAGCTTCTGGTTGGCTCGACCGATATCCGTATCAGCGACCCCGACCAGGCACGCTGCGAGGAAGATGAGATCGACTATATGCTCGGCGTACTGCGGGAGATTTTCCCATGCGTGAAGCTGGATGCATCGAACATTGCATTTCGCTATAGCGGCGTGCGGCCGCTGCCTTACTCCGATGCCGCAAATCCAGGGGAGGTGAGCCGCGATCACGTGGTCCACGCCGACGTTCTGCCAGGAACCGGCGTTCCTGTGCTTTCGCTGGTGGGTGGCAAATGGACGACCTTCCGGGCTTTCGCCGAATCCGTCGCTGACGACACGCTCATACGCCTCGGACGGCCACGTCGGGTCAGTACTCGCAACGAGCCGATTGGCGGTGGCCGAGGTTTTCCGCTTAAAGCCCTGGACCGGGCAGCATGGATCGACGAACTCACCGCGCGTCATGGTGTTTCGGCGGAACGCGCTGAGACTTTACTCTCGCGTTACGGGACACGTGCCTCCGTGATCGCAGCGTTCTGCGCGCCTTCAAACGATGTGCTCCATGACCAGCCGCTTGCGAGCGAGCCAGGTTACACAGTGAGAGAAATTCTGTATCTCTGCGAAAACGAGGCAGTAACGCATCTTGCCGATCTGCTTTTCCGGCGGACGACGATCGCGCTCTCTGGGCAATTGACTCGTGCTGTACTTGCGGAAACCGCAGCGATAGCGGCACGTGCTTTGGGATGGGAGTCGATCCAGATGCAGCGGGAAATCGAGGCCGTCCGCGAAGTTGCCCAACAACTTCATGGAATGGTCCTTCGCGAGTACGAAAACGGTCCGCCGGAATTTCCCGTCGCCAGCTGTCACTCCTACTGATAGCTTTCCGCTAATGACGAAAGCAGCAGTGTTGGGGCGACTCGAGCCGCGACGCATGTCCCGTTACCGCGCAACCGCGCGTACTCTGGCCGCAACCATGTTCGCGCGTAGACCGGCCAGCGCTTCACAATCGTCGAGCGCCTGTGCAAGCGACCCGATGGCACTGGACAGTCTCTGCGCGAGCGGATCGGCCAGCGTGTAGACGCCGTCGATTTTGGGAATGTCGTGTTCGGTAGCGAATACGTTATCCAGTATCAGGCGAGCGCCAAGCGCGGCGAGCACCGGCTTGAGGGCGTAATCGAGCGCGAGCAGATGGGCGAGGGTGCCGCCCGTTGCGAACGCCAGCACCGGTTTATGGGCAAACGCGGTCTGTGGCAGCAGGTCCAGCAGCGCTTTCAGCACGCCGGAGTATGACGCCTTGTAGAGGGGCGTTGCAACGACGATCGCACGAGCGGCGTGCACCGTGTGGAGCGCCGCCCGCACCGCAGGATCGTTATAGTCGCCTTGCACGAGCGCTTGCGGCGGTAACTGGCGGACATCGACGCATTGCACGGAATACCCTCGCTTGCGCAGCATCTCCTCCGCGACGCGGAGAAGATGCTGGCTGCGCGACGGTGCGGCGGGGCTGCCAGATAGCGTGACGACATCGGGCACGGTTTCCTCCTCGTTCAACCTTGCCGAATGATGACGTCGCCGCGCAGCCGGCATTGGCATGCAAGACGTTTACTGTCGCCTTCGTGGCCGAGCCATTCGAGGAACTGGCTTTCCTTTTCGTCGGGGCGGGACAGGTTCTCCGCGCCGACGAGCACCTCGATCACGCAAATGCCGCACATGCCCGCCCGGCAACCGAACGTGAGGCCACCGAGCTGAAGTTCAGCCGCGTCGGACAGGTAAGCGTTATGCGGGAGGGTAAACGACTCCCCCGTAGTGCTGATTACGACTTTATACATATCCGCTCCGGCAGAAGGCCCTGCATGAGTGGCGGATTAAGCTGCCACCCGGGTGTCGATCGTCGCTTCGTAGAGTTCGCGGAAGTACATTGCCAGGATGGTCTGGATGTCGTCGAAATAACGTAGCACCTTCTCGACGTCTGCTTCTTCGCGGATCAGGTAGCGTAGGATGCGCCACATTTCTCCTGCATGATCGTCGCCGATATCAGTGTTGATGTGCGCAAGCTGCCCTTTGATCTTGTCTTCGCCGAGTGTCTCCTTCATCGATTTGATCTGGCGCGGGGTGAGTTTGGACGTTGTATATTCGATGAGATAGCTCGATGCGACGACGCCGATCGGACTTTCGTGCTCGGACACGAAGTAGAAGAAGCCCTGCAGAAGACGCGTGGCGAGGAACGGCTCGGTAGCGAGCAATTCATCCTGGGTAACGCCGAGTGCCTTGCAGTCCTGCATGAACAGCAAATCGTGGTTCATTTCCTCGCCCTGATATTCCGCATACAACTGTGCGGCTTCGGGCGAGATCTGGGTGATCGCGTGCAGCGTCCTGGCGTGCGCACAGCGGCTCAGGCGGATACGCCATACGTGTTCGATCGTGTGCCGGCGGTACCATTTGCTGTCGAGTTTTTTGCTCTCCAGGTGGTTTGCGTACGGGACAGTGGCCGTCCACTCGGCCATCTTTTTGTCGAGATACTGATTGAGCTTCGTCTGTACAGCCTCGCCTTCGGCGAGCGAATAGAAAGGAGCCGGCCGTTCGATACCGCAATTCGTGACGCGATTCATGATTTCTCCTGGGTTGTGGTTTCAGTGGCGGTTGTAGCTGCATCGGAATAGCGAATCACCAATTGCTCGTCGAGCATTGCTGACAGCGCAGGCAGTTGCCCAGCAATGTCAGGAATCGGAACTTTCCAGAGTGCGTTCAGAATGAAGATGCCGCGCTCGGAATCGGGGAGCCGGGTCTGGACGCGCACGGGCAGCTCGACGATGTCGGGTTGAGGCGTGAGATGCTCGACCGAGAGCGCTTCCAGTACGCGGTTGCGCTCGCCGTAGCGGCTGAAGAACACCGTGCCGTATTCGAGCGTTGCGTCCCGGCGTCGTGTGCTTTCGCGCAGTGCAGCGAGCGTCGTGCGCCACGCGGACGCACTGGCGCGCTCGACGCACAATGTTTTTACCCAGAGCTCCAGCATCGACAGACCGTTGGTGAAGACACCGACGCTCTGGTTGATCAGCGCACCACCCATCCGGGCGTTGATCTCGATGATGTCCCAGCGGTTGGTGGACGGGTCATAGCGCGTCTCGATGTGATAGCAACCGTCGTGCAGTTGCAGCTCGGCAAGGCAGCGGTCAATATAGTTTTCGCCGGCGAGCTGCTGTGCGGCCGTCAGGCGGGGGGCCGGCAGCGAATTGCCCATTTCGAGCGTCGTTCCGCTCGAATCGTCCAGATACTTGGCGTGCACGCCGATCACATAGCTTTCACCGCCGGCTGCGAGTACTTCGAAGCTGTATTCGTCCCCACGGATGTAGTCTTCGGCGATGAAATCGAACTGCCCGGCGAAGATTGCGCGAAACGCCTTGTCGCTTTGCATCTGTTCCCGCAACGCCTGCAGGCGCGCCGGCGTCACCGTTTCGTCGAGACGGAAGCACGCGAACGAGCCCGCTCCGCGTCGCGGCTTGACGAACTGCGGCCTGCCGCTTGCTTGCAAAGCAGGTAGCGAGGCGGCGTCGAGCACGGTTGCCCGGGCGTGGCTCAGTCCGGCCTTGCTCAAGCGGTCGCGGCACAGCAGCTTGTCCATGCAGATGCGCAACGCCGACGGATCGGCATCGACCGCGCCAAGCAACGCGTTGGTGTGTGCCATCAACAGCCGGTAGCCCTCGAATGTCGCCAGTGCAGCGACGACATTGAAACCTTCGGCGCGCGTCTGCGCGAGCACCGTCTCCACGTGCGATTCGTCCAGATATTCGTCGTCGAAATGCCAGAGCCGCGCCGCGCCGGCGGCAGCGAGCTGTTCGAGATCGCGTGGGTCGCGCGGCTTCGAGCTGAGGATAACGAACGAGATGCCGAGCCTGTCGACGTACTCCCGGATCATCGATGCGTAAGAGCGCGCTTGATGGGCGAACAGAAGAAGTGCGGGTGTGCTCATGATGGGTCAGGGCCGGGTTGTGTGGATGCGGAAGGCGTGCAGCACGTACTCGACGTCGTGCGTCACCTGCTGGCTGGAGCCGGCATCGAACAGGAACCGTCCGGACTGCATCGAGCAGTAGCCGTCCTCATGTTCGATGAGTTGGCCGGCCTCGGGCACGAGCTGCCGGTAGAGACTGGCTACCGCGCCGCCAAAGCGTGTGACCGACTGCACGCGCAGCGGCAAGCCACTCGGGCGGGGGAACATCAACCATGCGCCGATCGAGCGGACCGGCGCGTGGAGTACCGCGGGCTGGCCGAGGCTCATATTCACCCATTCGCCGAACAGGTTGATGCCGGTTGCCTGATGGATCATCGACGGCACGTCCGCGCCTCCGACCCGCGCGCCGACTTCGAGGAACACCAGATCGTCGTCATGGGTGTGAAACAGCTCCAGATGGAACGGGCAGGCCCTGAGTCCGATGGCGTCGATGCATTGGGTCGCGAAGCGGCTAACGTACGCGTACAGCGCCGTGCCCGGCTCCAGCATGATCGCGCCGAGCGGCGCGCCCGCCGTGAAATCCAGGCACGTATTGATGTAGCGCGAAGGCACCACCAGCGTCACCTTGCCGTTCTGGTCGACGAGTCCGTCGACGTGCATCAGTGCGCCTGTCACGAACTCCTCGAGATCCCATTCGCCGTCGGGCGGAAGCTCGGCGATCGCGCTGCGCAATTGTGCGGCGTCGGTGATTTTTCGCACGCCATGGCTTGATTGCCCGTCGATCGGCTTGAGGATTAGCGGGTATCCGGTGTCGGCGGCAAAGGCCAGTGCGTGTTCGATCCGGCTCGAATTGACCGAGGTGTAGCGCGGCGTGCGCAGTCCGGCAGCGGCGACTTTTTGCTTCATGACGAGCTTGTCGCGGCCGAGACGGTTTTCCGCGGGCTTCTTGCCGGGAATCTCGAACTCGGCGCGCAACTGCGCTGCGAGATCCTGCAGCGATTCGGAAAAGACGATCAGCCGGTCGATCGGACCGCTCGACTGGACGATGTCGTTCAGGACTGGGCGGTACGCAGATGCGTCGTCGAGGCGTTCGAGTTCGTAGAGCCGGTAGCTATCCGCCGACGCGGTAATAGCCGACCTGCCACGCGGATTGACGATATAGCTGACACGGTGTGTGCGGTGATCTATGAAATCGTCGTAGCGGACCAGGTCGAAGTCCCAGCGTGTGGTGCCCGGAAAGCGGGCGAGATTGTTGACGATGACGATGTTCATCGGTGAGCTCCATTTGCGTTGTTATCGGATGCGGCCTCGAGAAGCTGCCCGATCGCGCCAAGCAGCTTCTCGATCTCCTCTGTCGTGCCAACGGAAATGCGCAGATAGGCCGGCAGGCCGTAGGCGTTCATCGCACGCGTGATGAAGCCGCGCGCGAGCAAACCTTCGTAGATGGCGTCGGCGGCAGGACCGAAGTCGGCCAGGACGAAATTCGCATGACCGTCGACGACGGCTACGTTCATTGCGCGCAGCGCATCCGCAAGTCGACGACGTCCGCGCAGCGTGGCGGCAACGATCCGCTCCAGGTGCGCGAGATCGTCGAGCGCGGCGGCGGCTCCAGCGAGCGCGACCCGGCTGGCTGGAAAAGGTGGCCGGATCCGGTTTAGCGATTGGATCAGGCCGGGGTCGGCAATGCCGTAACCTATACGCAGACCCGCGAGCCCGTAGGCTTTCGAGAAGGTGCGCGTCACGATCACGTTCGGGTAGCGCAGTGGCAACTGCTCGGTGTCCGGCGGCGCATCGCCGTCGCTGAACTCGGCGTAGGCCTCGTCGAGAACGAGTAGCACGTTGGCCGGCAGGGCGTCGAGGAGGCGCGCGAGCGCCACCGCGTTTAACGACTGTCCGGCGAGGTTGGTGGGACTGTCGACGAGGATCATGCGGGTAGATTCATCGACCCGTGCGAGCAGTCGTTCGACGTCATGGCTGAAGCGCGGCCCGCTTGCCGCGATGCGTAACGTAGCGTTCTGTTCCTTGACGAAGGCGGGATACGCACAGTAGCCGTACTCCGACAGCACCACGTTGTGTTCCGGTGAAACGAACGCCCGGACGAGTGCGGCGATGACGTCGATCGAACCGTTGCCGAGTACGAGCGTTTCGACCGGCACGTGCAGCCGTTCGGCGAGCTGGTTGAGCAATGCCTGCGCGTCCGGGTAACGATTGGATTGCGCAAGCGCGCCTTGCATGGCCGCGAGTGCGGCGGGCGACGGCGAAAACGGCACTTCGTTGCTGGAGAACTTGTAGATCTCGCGCAAACCCCGTTCGTGCCGCAGCTTTTCTTCGGTGATGCCCGGTCGGTAAGGCGCTAGCGAGCGCAACGGTGGCGCGAGAAACTCGGTCCAGTCCATGGGCTTCTCCCTAGCGGGCAGCGGGCTCGGTCACGGCGTAACCCGCCCTTTCCATCGACGTCACGGCTTTGCGCAGATGGGAGCCTTCCTGCACCTCGTACAGCGAGCCGAACTCGCGTTCCGCGATGGGCAGCAGGTAGGCGCCCGCATCGACTCGCGCGACCTTGGCACGCCGTCCGCGTAGCAACTGGATTCCGGGCTCGTTGTGAGCGGCGTGCGGACCGAAGTAGATCGGAAACGCATCGGCAGCGCGATACGCCGGCAGGAAGGTGCGTCGCGGCAACTGCGAAGTGTTGCGGGCCGAAGCATGCAGCGTCAGGCAGTGCAGGAACAGCACGCTGCCGGCCGGCACCTCGATATCGACCGCCTGCGACTCGTCGGTGCCTTGCGCCTTGCCGCGGAAGAACCCGTCCACTTCGTGCGACACGAGTCCGCGGCGGTGCGAACCGGGGATCACACGCAAGCAACCGTTGATTACGCTGGCGTCGTCCAGGAATATCAGTGCGGTGACGAGATCGGTATTGGTGTGCGGGTAGTACGAGAAATCCTGATGCCATTCCACCACGCTGCCGACCTTGGGTCCCTTCATATTCAGCTTGCTGTAGTGAAACAGCACGTTCTCGCCTATCAGGCCCTCGATGCAGTCGAGCAAGCGGGGATCGGCCGCCAGATCCTCGAATGCCACATGTTTCTGCGTCGGCGACCAGATGCGGCGTACCGTTTCGCCATCTTGAGGTTCGTATTCGTAAGGCTTGTCTGGATTGCTGGGATCAAGCAATTCTTCTATCGCTGCGAGCGAGCGGTTGATCTGTTCGCTGTCGAACAGTTTTTCGATCACGAGATAACCATGATCGGCGTACGATTGAATCTGCTGGCGGGTGAGCATCGGCAATCTCCTGGTTGACTCAGACGGCTTGCAGCAGCGAGCGCTCGTCATCGCGCCCGGTATGTTTGCCGACTTCGTGGCAGCGCGCTCCGAGGTGCTCGAACTGCGAGAAAAAGTCCGGGAAGGAGCAGTTCACGTCGCGATAGCCGTCGAGACGGTTAGGACGTCGGCTGCGCAGCGACGAGATGAAGAGGGACATGAAGATACGGTGGTCGCCCCAACTGGAGAGATCGACGCCGCCCGGATACACTTCGCCGTGACCGCGGATCTCGAAGCCGTCATACACGCCGTCCTTGAACAGCCCTTTGATGTCGACTCCCATCTTGCCGAGTTCGCTTACCATCGCCTTGATGCGCGGCGACTTGTGCAACCGCGTAATCGAACCGCCGACAACCCGGAACGTGCCCTTCACATGCGCGCCGATTGCCGCGAGCGTCGGCACGATGTTGGGGAAGTCGCTCGCATTGAATTCAAAGTCGCCGGTGAGCTGAGGCTGGCGGTTGATCAATGTGAGTTCGTTGCGCGTGTCGTCGAAATGGACTTCGATGCCAAGTGCACGCACGACGTCGATAATCGCGCGTTCGCCCTGGAGACTTTCGCTGTTCAGGTTCTCGAGAACGAACGTGCCGGGGAAAAGGGCGGCGGCTCCGATCAGGTAGGACGACGATGTGTAGTCGCCGCCGATCTGGTATTCGGCCGGTCGATATTCACCGGGATAAACTCGGATCAGAGAAAAGTCGTCACTCTTTTCGACGCGAATGCCGGAACGCTCCAAGGTCGCGATGGTCTGGCGGATATACGAAATCGACAGTAACTCACCTTCGATCGAGATCTCGACTGGCTGGTCGGCGAGCGGCGCGGCGAACAGCACAGCGGTGATGAACTGCGAGCTGATGTTGCCGGGAATCGTGCAGCGCCCGCCTCGCAGGCCGCCACCCCAGTTCACGACCGGTGCCTTGCCGGGCTCGCCGATGCATTCGATCTTCGCGCCCAGCTCGATGAGCGCATCGAACAGCGGCTTCATCACCCGCGTGCGCAAAATGGTGTCGCCCGTAATGATTGCGGGCGAACTGGCGAAACTGGTTAGCGCCGTAAATGTGCGGAACACGAGACCCGATCCGAGCGCATCGACGACACGTTGTCCGAGATTCAAGGCCCGACCCACCCCGCTGATCTCCAGATAACCGCTGTGCTCATCGATGATCGCACCGAGCGAGCGACATGCCTGCTTCATGGCGCTGGTCTCGACGCAGCGCAGATCGTTGCGCACGATTGATGTACCGTGCGCGAGTGTGGCGGCGAGGATCGCCCGCTGCGTCTCAGGTTTCGACGACGGAGTGACTGCGCGGCCCTGAAGGGATTGGACCGGTTCGACGTGTAGCAAAGTGGGGTGGTCGTTCATGTGAGTCGCTTCCTGTGTAAGCACGTGCTCAATGTATGTTCGAGCGATCTGCGATGGAGTGGGATGTCGGCGCGCGCATGTCCGTCGCGATCGTTACGCCGCCAGCTTCTGGAGGTGCAGGGAATGAGTGGAGAGCGCGTCGATGAGCTTGTCCGCGCCGAACTGGATGACATCGGTCGTGGGCAGGCCGGTTTCCTGCTCGATCTGCTCGACGATGCGTGCCGCATGGTCACGCTGCAGCGCGCCACAATGGACGCTCACGCCAACCACTTTCGCAGGACGCAGGAATGACCCTAACTGCTCATAGAGCGCGACGAGCTCGTTGAGCGGGCGTAATGGCGCATTGGGCCAGCCTTTGTGGCGCTCGAGCTGCGCTTCGTGGCAGAGCACCAGCGCTTGCGGCATGGCGCCGTGTAACAGACCGAGGGTCACGCCGCTGTATGCCGGATGCGTGATCGACCCTTGGCCTTCGACCACGATCCAGTCATGATTTTTCGCGGCGTCGAGGACTAGCGACTCGGTAACTCCCGCGACAAAATCTGCAGGCACGGCGTCGATTGCAACGCCTGCACCACTGATGTAGATGCCGCTTTGCCCAGTCGCGATAAAGCCGGCGTTGAAGCCCCGGCGTTTCGCTGCTTCGGTGATTTCGATGGCCGTGGTTTTTTTACCGACCCGGCAGTCGCTGCCAACTGTATGGATAACGAAGTTACCGATGTCGCCAATGACTGCCTGACTCGTTGCGAGCGCGTCGGGCGGCTCCTTGGTGTCCCAGATGCGGGCGCCCGATGCTGCGGCGAGCGCGCGGAACTCGGGATCGGTCGCGATCCGGAAATGCAGGCCGCTTACCACGTCGAGCCCTTGCTGAAGAGCGATGGCGATCTGTGCGCGCCAGGCATCCGGCAGTTCGTTCGAGAACAGTCCGACGCCGATCAGGAGCATGTCGGGTCTCAGCGATAGTGCAGATTCGATTGAATCGAGTACCGGAATGCCTCGCCCGTAGCCGAGAATGTCACCGACATCCTGGCCTGCGAGGCGACTGTCGACGACCGCCACGCAATCACCGTGGCGATAGCGCAGATAAGATGTCGCAACCTTGCTCGTCACTGGGCCGAAGCAGCCTTCGGCGAATACCACGATCCGTCTATCTCTCAGGTTCAACATTAACGTAGCTCCTTTTTCTCGGTGTACCTTGCGGGTCGGCAGCCGGTCAGGCAGTAACGCGTTCAACGCCGAACCATCCTGGCCGGCGGGGGCATCGAGGCCCGTTTGCACGTATCCATTCGCGGATGAACTGTGAGTGCAATGTAGGTGATGCGCGGGCATGGTGGAGCGCAAGTCAGATTAAATTGCGCTGGGTAAGATCGAGCGTCGGATAAATTTATTGGCGATGGGTTAGAGTTTCTTCACCCGGCACGGTTGTTCTTGCTCAAAGCGATTGCGCCGCTCTAAGCTGAGTCGGCGTTTGGCAACCAACAGGGGCGAGCAATGCAACCACTCAGGATTCATTGGTGTGCACCGCGCGGGGCGGGAAATACGAAGGCATCCGAAAAGGATCTCGCGAACGAGCTCGACCTCGACGGACTGGTCGACTTCGCGCAGGAAGCGGAAGACATGCAGATCGATACCCTGCTGATGGGTATCGGATTTCATCTGCCGGAGCCACTGCCGCTCATCGGTGCGCTGGTGCGAGAGACGCGCCGCTTGTCGTTCATGCTTGCATACCGGCCTGGATTGTTGCCGCCCACGTTGTTCGCGCAGGCGGTCAACACGATTTCCTGGATGTCGGACAAACGGATCTCCCTGAACATCGTTGCAGGAATTTCGCCCGAGGAGCAGGCGTATTACGGTGATTACCTGCAGCATGACGAACGTTACTCGCGAACTGCCGAGTATCTATCGGTGCTGAACCGTTTCTGGCGCGGAGAGACACCGCTCACGCACGAGGGCGACTACTACCGCTTCACCGGGGCGAAACTCGGCTTGCCGTTCAAGGATGGTGGACGGCCGCGGATCTATCTGAGCGGAGCGTCGGAGCTCGCGCAGCGGATAGCTATCAAGTGGGGGGATTGCTGGTTACGCTATGGCGATACACCTGCGGGTATCGCGCAGGCGAGTCAGGCGGTGTTGCGTGCCGGCCGCAGTGTGGGCGTGCGCATGCACGTGCTGGCGCGCGAGACTCGCGACGAGGCGCTGGCCGAACTGGAAGCAATGATGGCCGACTCGGATGAGGTGCATCGCAAGAACGTGCAGGCGTTCGTCAAAACCTGCGATTCGGAAGCGGTCCGGCGGTCGTTCGAACTGGCTGAAAGTGCATCGAATGACTGGCTTTCACCGATGCTGTGGACCGGGGCGGTGGCGTACCGGGGCGGCCCGGCGCTATGCGTGGTCGGCAGCTATGACGAAGTCGCGCGCTACCTGCTTGAATACAAGCGCGAAGGCGTCGGCGAGTTCATCCTGTCCGGCTGGCCGACTCGCGCAGAAATGCGACGCTTCTGCCATCACGTCCTGCCGTTGATCCGTAAGCTCGAGGCTGAGGAAGGCCGCGAGCAGGTGGTGGCGCTGGTGGGTTAAGCTCTCGCGCGTGTACTGAGTGCGCGCGGCGCAGCCGGTCAGGACCGGTGTGACGTGAGATCGCGCGCGGCACGGCCGACTGCTTTCGCAATCCTTTCCGACAATTGCGGATCGGGCACCGCACGTGCCAGTGTGACGCCACCCGCCAGAAGCGCGAGCGTTGCGATGGCTGTATCGGTGCGCTCGGTCGGGGTGCCCTCAGGCAAGCCGCTGGCCACTTCGTCGATGACGCGTCGTAACTCCTGTTCATAGGTGCTGCGAATGTCGTCGTCGGCACGGACGATTTCCGCCGAAAGGCTGGGCAATGCGCACGCCTGCCCGAGGTCGCAGGTACGTTTGGGGCCCAGGTAGTACTCGATGAACTGTGTTATCCACCGCTTGCCGTGCTTTATCTTCAGGGCGGCGATACCGAGGCGGAGTTGCTCCAGACCAAGTTGAACGACAGTTTGAAAGGCTTCGCCTTTCGATTTGAAGTGCCCGTAAAACGCGCCATTGGTGACGCCGGCCGCTTCGGCTAGGCTGTCGATCCCGGAACCGTCGTAGCCCTCAGCTCGAAAAACTCGCGCCGCTGCGGCGAGAATACGGGAGCGGGTCTCCTGCTTGTGTTCGGCTGTGTAACGCATTAGCTGTCCTCTTGCGCAACGACTGCGCGTAACGATCGCTTGATAAGAGAGTGATCGACGTATATCATAAAGAGCAATCGGTATCTTAATGCTGCGATGTGTATTGTGGAAGCCCGTCGATACCTGTACGTTGCGCATGATTGTTCGTCGAACTTGCAGGACGTCGGCAATTGGAAGACGGGTAAAAGGGGGCAACCGACTGAAAGCGTGCACGTAAAACGTGCGCCTTTCTGCGAAGACGCCGGAAAGTTCGTCGTGACGTCGGAATGTTGAATCGGTGCCGATAAAATAATTCGTTATGCATATCAAGTAATGAAAGAACAGATTTCAATGATGATGGCCTATTGACCTACGTGCGCGGAACGCTTGGTCAGGGGCGCAAACGGCTGGAAATCGTCACAGCAGGATCACTCGGAAAACGGTCATTGGAGGCGGGAATGCGGACTGGAACGAAGAAGGGAGATCTCATGGGCAGGAATCCGGGCAGGCGCGATAGGGTAGGCAGGACGTTGGGAAGTGCCGGCAGCGTGGTTGCGGTACTGACAACAGCGGTCTTGGCGTCAGTGTCGGGAAGCGCTGCAGGTACGCCCGGTGAGCAGCCACTGTCGCTTCAGGGGACGTGGGTGCTGACAGCCGCTTACGAATTGACCGCGGATGGTACGCGTACGACGAATTTCAGTGAGCATCCCGAGGGCTTGCTGATGGTGGACAACGAAGGCCGTTATTCGTTACAGATATTCCGACCTGATCGTCCGAAATTTGCGTCGGGCGACAAGACGCGTGGTACGCCCGACGAGTACCGGGAAGCCGTGCTCGGATCGAGCACGCATACCGGACATGTCGTGATCGACCCCGCTCGCAACAAACTGATCTTCAAGATCGACACCGCGTCATATCCGAACTGGGAAGGTGCGGAACAGGTCCGCGACTACACCTACAAAGACAGCATCTTGACCTATTCGGTGCCGGCCAGCGCGTCTGGTAATGGAACGGTCGCTTATTCAGTCTGGCGGCATCTTCACGAATAGCGTGTCTCAGTCGGGCGTTTTCGACCGGTTTCATGCCAGAGCAAAGGGAGGGGAAAGTGACGAAGGCGACTTCATCAAGGCGGGCGAACGAAGATTCAGAAGCCCGCGCGACCCGCCGCCGCTTGCGTAGTTTCGGTGGAGGGCTGATTTTCGGTCTGCTTGCCGAGCAGACCGTGATGTTCGCCGTGCCACTGCTGATTTATCAGCATTCCGGCAGCGTGACGTATTCCGGCGCAGCGTTTGCGCTCGAATGGGTTCCCGCGTTGGTTATGTATCCGTTTGCTGGATTGATGGCAGATCTGCTGGGTGGGCGTTTCCTGTTTACGCATGCCAATCTGGCGCGTGCCGCTTGCCTTCTGATCACCTTTGCGGTTTGCTGGACGCTGCCGTCCTTGACGGTGCCAGTCCTGATGCTTAATGGAGCGCTGCTATCGATCCTGATGGCGCCGATCAGGATGGCCGTCGAGAAAACCGTCCCGGCAATGGCATCGGGCGATCAGCTCTCGCGCACACAGGCGCTTGTACAGAATATCGAACTCCTCGCGATGGCTTCAGGTCCCGGTATCGCGGCAGGGCTCGCTTATCTGGTTGGTAAATTGCCGTTGCTCGCCATTGCCGCGGCCGCGTTTCTGGTGGCATCCGTGTGCTGGAAACCCCTTGCAGCCGGGCCACAGCGAACGGCGATGAGCGTGAAACGAATCGGGCGGGATCTATTGCTCGGCTGGCAATTGCTGTTGCGCAATCGTCCTGTCATCCGTCTCGCGGTGATGAATTTCTCGATCAACATTGGATTTGCGGTCTCGCTGAGTGCGAACGCATATCTGGTTACCGGCCGGTTTGGCGCGTCGGACGCTGTGTTTGGGTTGATGAACGCCGGTGCGGGAGCCTTGGGTCTCGTCAACCTGCTGCTTCTGCCCTGGTTGCTGTCGAAGTGGTCGATCAATCGCGTCGGCGTCACCGGATTCGGATTGGCTTGCTTAGGTCTGCTTTTCATGGGATTGGCGAACAACGTCTGGGTTTACGTCTGCGCTTTCCTCCTGTTCATGGCGGGGGATGCGATCTACAACGTGTTCAACCGCACGCAGCGGGTCAAGGCAATCGAGCCGGAGCATCTAGGCAAGGTGATTGGCCCGTTCTATCTGGTCAACACGCTGTCGTTGCCTCTAGGAGGCGTCATTACGGCTAGCCTCGGGAGGAGTGTCGGCATTCAACCGGTCATGCTGTTTATAGCCGTACTTCTGAGCATCGCCGGCAGCGCACTGTTGTGGGACACGATCCGCCAGTTCCGGGAACGCTTTGACGCCGATGCATTGCGGTTGCAGGTCGCGCTGGCTGAAGACGTCGCAGATTCAACATTCGTGGTCGAACGGTCTTCCTAGAAGTCGCAGATGAGAGGCTTCTCTTTCCGCATCTAGGCCGATTGACTGTTTGCCTACGGTTATTCGCAGTCCATTGGGACTGCGCCGCTGTTCAATCTCCTGATATTTAAGAGGGCCAGCCAGTGATGAGCGAGCATGCTTTGCTGCAAGATACGGAAGATTTGGCGCAGCATTACGAAGCGGTTAATGCCGACCGACAGTTTCGAGCGGGCCTCTCGCTCGTCGACGACTATCTGAAGATTCGCGAAGATGAGGTCGTGCTTGACGTCGGGACAGGGACTGGCCAACTGGCTGAATATGTCGCCGATCAGGTCGGACCGCGAGGACGCGTGGTCGGTATCGATCCGCTGCCGCTACGTATAGAGTTCGCAGCAAAGAAGGCGCGACCGAACCTGCATTTCGCGGTCGGCGACGCATACGACCTCGACGAGTTTGCGAATGCGAGCTTCGACGTGGTGTATCTGAACGCGGTCCTGCATTGGCTTGACGAAAAACGTCAGCCCTTGCGCGAGTTCGCACGGGTGCTCAAACCCGGTGGGCGGATCGGCATCATGGCGGGGGCTAAGGGGCAGGGCGGCGAGCTGGGTGAGATCAGGAAGCGGGTGCTATCACGGCAACCATTCAGTGCTTATCCCGAGACGAGCGGTCAACCGCATCCTGTAACGGCCGACGAACTGGCTGAACTACTGCGGGAAACCGGCTTTGTTGTCGACAGGATCGACGTGAAACCGAACCAGCAGATGTTTGCTACGCCGCAGGCGCTAATTGACTATATCGAAGCAAGTTCATTCGGGAATTTTCTGGGTCATCTGCCTGCTGATCTGAAGGAACGGGCTTCTCAAGAAATCTCGACCGAGCTGGCCGGGCTCGCGACATCCGAGGGCGTGCCCCAGGGCGGTGCGCGACTGTTTGCCTTGGCCGTCCGAAGCTAAGCTACGCTACGCGCGAACCAGGCAAGAGGTCGTCAGCGTTGATGGATTGCCGCGAGTGGCATATCTTTACACCGATCCGTTCGGCGTCTGCAGGGCGGTCGGGTTAATTTATGGTGGCTGGATATGCTGGATTTCAGCGCGGCAGTCAAGCCGGCATTGCCGTTTCATCCTGATTCGTGAGGCGGCCGATCTACGGCGATTTCCACTAGACGTGCCGTTGCGCATAAATCGCGAATCTTAATTGATGCGCCGGTGAATTGGCAGTGACTGGCACTTTGTCTTGCTGGTGGTGTTTTGAATTTTCATATTCCTAATTCTTATTTGCCTGGTAGAGCGCTGGCTCGATGAAAACGGTACGATAAATGAAGTGTGAGTGAATTGAGCCATAGGTTGACGCCGACATCCAGATGGCGATATCACGCCTGCCGTCGCGGTACGTCAATGGTGAAGGATTGGGTACCCATCCGGTAAGGATTTTGGCGCATGTACCGCAAGCCATCATGTGCCCCGAAACTGTGCGGGATTTTCGGTGGTCGATTAATCATGATCGGGTCAGAATAATAAGGAGTATATGCCTATTGGATTAGGCGAATTCTATGCCGCTTGATTAATTTGATTGTCTGCGGAAGTTGCAGAAATAAATTGAGGTTCACGAAAAACGTGTATAAGTGAGGTGGCGTTCACATAAATTTCTCGATTGATTCATGGGTCGATGTCAGAATATATCTGGTTTTAGGAAATAGCTTCATTTCCTGCATAAAGTTGGGGAATGGGACGGGGTAAGAGGCAAGGATTCCTCAGTAGAGTGGCGAGGTAAAGCGCTCCGTGCGAGTGGCTTTCATGACCGGCTTGAGCGCGGCGCACTTCGTCCAGATGGGTATTCAAGCTGTACACGGTCCCTCCTCGGCCGAGCAGGCGCGGGAGGGTGTTGTGTTGCCCGCGGGCCTTCGCCTGGGTCGACGCTCAACGTTTGTATAGAGCAGGAAACCTAATTGCTAGATCGACATCAACTGGAAGCCTTCGCCTCAGTCGTCGAAACGATGAGTTTCGAGCGTGCGGCAGAACGGCTCAACGTAACGCGTGCGGCTATTTCGCAACGCATCAAGTCGCTCGAGGACGCCCTGTCGGCCGCTGTGCTAGTGCGCGGCAAGCCGCTAACGCTGACCCTGGCTGGCGAAGTGCTATTCAAGCATGTGGCTGCCGTAAGGTTGCTGGAGGCCGATACCTTTAACCAGATCGATCCGCAAGGAAGTCGCCGGAGCATGCCGCTCGCTGTGGGCGTGGATGTTTATTCCGTTGATTCATGGTTTAGCTCGGTGGCGCAGCAGATCATCAAGCGCAATGTGATCGAACTCGAAGTTGTCGTCGACGACGCGAATCCGGCGTTTCCAGCCCTTACGCGCGGCGAGATCATCGGCAGTGTGTCGACCGTGCCGCGCCCCGTGCACGGCTGCGTTGCCGAACCGATCGGAGATATGATCTACCGATGCGTGGCGAGCCCTGCATTCATGGAACGCTATTTCGCGAAAGGGTTTAGCCTGCATGCCATTGCTTCTGCACCTGCGGTTTCGGTGGGCCGGCGCAACATGCTTCTCGAGCGCTATTTCGACGCGGCGTTCGGCGTGACCGTTGGCCGATACCGGAAGAATCTGTTGCCTTCGGTCGGTTTTCAACTCGATACGATCATCGCCGATCTGGGCTACGGAATGCTTCCGGAGCAGATGGTGCTACCGTTGCTGGAGAGCGGTCAACTGGTTGACGTGCGGCGCAACCTGCCATTTCCAGTGACACTCTACTGGCATCGCTGGCGTGCCGCACCGCCGATCTGCGAGGCGATCTCGCTCGAAATCGTCGAATTTGCCCGCGAAATCCTGCATGCGAAAAAGGCACAGGAGTCCGAGGACCCTCGCATTGCTCTTTGCGGAACGCTGCTGCCAACCATGGAGATGACTTCTACGGGCTGAGGAACCTGCATTTTTCCAGGCAGTTGAGGACAGCATAGGTTCCGCCAGGAAGCCCGGGGCAGTAGAGACCTTGGTGTCATGCAGTCGAGAGATGGTCGAGCCGCAGACAGAAAATCACGTTCTCAATGCAGTTAAAATGAAGAGGAATGCATAATAAATGTGACTTGATCAGGAGCACTGGAGCCTGCATCGTATGAACCGTAGGAAATCAGCCACCCGGTGGAGCACCGACTCCTATTGACAATGATTCTCATTATGCATACAGTGAAGCTTTCATAAACCTGACATTTCCGTTAATTGAGCTTTACTTGTTAACCACGCCCAGCCCAATTTTCATTGGGCTGCCAGCCAGGTGCCGTGAATCACCGAGCCAGCGTTTCGGGTCTCTTCACCGGGGATTTTCACGTGCATCATTTTCGTCTGGCGCGACGTCCGCTATCCGCCATGCTTGCCGGCGTCTATGGCGTCATCGGCTTTTGGTCCCATGCACAGGCGTCGACTGATTCGTCTGCTGCCGCTACCGGTCAAGGCGCTGCGCAGTATGCCGAGTCGCGCAGCAGTTCCGACCTGCTCGATCCGGTAACGGTTACGGCAACGCGGACCGCATCGAAATCCAGTCGTA
Organism: Paraburkholderia sp. SSBN10T; assembly: GCF_056619545.1. Classification (NCBI taxonomy): domain Bacteria; kingdom Pseudomonadati; phylum Pseudomonadota; class Betaproteobacteria; order Burkholderiales; family Burkholderiaceae; genus Paraburkholderia; species Paraburkholderia sp. SSBN10T. The sequence goes on along the minus strand of NZ_JBWQQI010000019.1, from coordinate 12,139 downwards.
CCGCAGCCAGCGTCTCTGTCATTACGGCAGAAGACCTGGAACAACAGCAGGCTGAGAACATCAAGGACGCGCTGCGCTACGAACCGGGTGTCACGGTGCGGCGCACGCCTTATCGACCGACCTCGGCAGCCACAGCCGGCGGGCGCGATGGCGACTCCAGCATCAATATCCGCGGTCTCGAAGGCAATCGCATCCTCTTGATGGAAGACGGCATCCGCCTGCCGAATTCCTTCACCTTCGGTCCGCTGGAAGCTGGCCGCGGCGACTATGCGGACATCGCCACATTGAAGCGCATCGAAATTCTGCGAGGCCCGGCCTCTGCGCTTTATGGAAGTGATGGACTGACCGGCGCGGTCAACTTCATTACCAAAGACCCGGAAGACCTGCTCAACATCTACGGCAAGAAAACCTATTTTTCGTTGCGGCCAAACTACGAGTCGGCCGACCGCAGCTTCGGCGCGACCGTTCAGGCCGCCGGCGGTAACGACATGATCCAGGCCATGGTGATAGCCGATGGTCGGCGAGGCCACGAGCTGGATACCAAGGGCTCGAACAATTCATCGGGACCCAACCGGACCACGGCAAATCCGCAAGATACGTACTCCGAATCGCTGCTCGGCAAGCTGGTGGTCAAACCCACGGCGCACGACACTTTCAGGTTCACCGCCGAAACCGTCAAGCAGCGTATCGACACCAATGTGCTCTCAGCGGTCAATCCGCCGACCACGCTTGCGCTAACGGCAAACGATCGCCTCGAACGCAACCGTTACAGCCTCGACTACGACTTCAGCAATGAAGCTGCGCGATTCTTCCAGACCGCCCATGCGCAGTTCTATTATCAGGACGCCTCGCAGGACCAGAACTCTTACGAGGCGCGCGGCTCGCAACCGTCGCGAACCCGTCAGAACAATTACAGCGAACGCATCGTAGGCGGTTCCTTGTTTGCGGAGAGCATCTTCCACACTGGAGTCCTCACGCACAAGCTGCTATACGGCGGCGACGGCAGTGTCGACCGGGTGACCAACCTGCGCAACGGCACGGTGCCGGGTACTGGCGAAGCGCCGTTTCCCAACAAGGCGTTCCCGGATACCGACTACACGCTGCTCGGCGCATTCCTGCAGGACCAGATCAGTCTCGGCGCGTTGACGGTAACGCCGGGTCTGCGCTTCGACAGTTACCGGCTCAGCGCAAAGACAGGTGATCCGCAGTACACGGGTACGCCGGTTTCATCGAGCGACAACGCACTGTCGCCGCGGCTTGCCGTGCTTTACCAGGTATCGCCGGCGCTAATTCCGTACGCGCAATACGCGCATGGTTTTCGTGCGCCGTCGCCGGATCAGGTGAACAACAGCTTTGCCAATCCGATCTACGGCTACACGTCAATCGGTAACCCGAATCTCAAACCGGAAACCAGCGACACAATTGAAGCCGGTCTGCGCGGGAAACTCGCCACCGGTCTCGGACCCTTGAGCTATAGCGCGGCGGCGTTCGCCGGGCGCTATCGGAATTTCATCTCGCAGCAGACGGTTGGCGGCACCGGCAGGCCGACCGACCCGCTCGTATTCCAGTACGTCAACTTCGGGAAGGCTCGTATTCACGGCCTCGAAGGACGGGCTGAATGGTTCCTGCCGAAAGGGTTGTCGGTGAAAACCGCGATGGCTTTCACCAAGGGCAGCGTCGAGAACACGGGCGCCGCCAATCAGCCGCTCAACACCATCAACCCGTTCTCCGCCGTGTTCGGCGTGCGTTACGAGCCGAGCGAGCGCTGGTTCGCGCAGACAGACCTGCTGTTTCAGGCGGCGAAGAAGTCCAGCGACATCGCGACTAAAAGCTGCAATTCGGCGACGTGCTTCGCACCGCCGTCGTCGTTCGTGGTCGATCTGCGCGGCGGATACCGCTTCAGCAAGCACGTGACCGCCTATCTCGGCGTCTTTAACCTGTTTGACCGGAAGTACTGGAACTGGTCGGACGTGCGGGGCATTGCGGATACGTCGTCGATCAAGGACGCGTACACCGCACCTGGGCGCAACGTTTCCGTCAGCATGAAGATCGACATGTAATACCGAACCCTTCGATCTTTGTCATTTTTGATTGTGCCTTCGCTGAACTTAACCTTAGGAGTTTGCCATGCTAAACACCGCTCGCTTCGACGCGACTTCATTGCAACAGTGGCGTCATGCCTTCGTCACGCTCAAGACCGAACAGAAGCTGCGTAATCGCGAGGCTGCGCACGCGCTTGGCGTCAGCGAAGGTGAAGCCCTTGCTGCCTTTACCGGCGAGCATGTCGTGCGCCTGACGCCGCGCTTTATCGAGCTGTTCGAAGAAGTGCCACAACTCGGCGCGGTCATGGCGCTCACACGCAATGAAGCGGCCGTTCATGAGAAGGACGGGCAGTATGCGAACATGAGTCACGATGGAAGTGTCGGCCTTGTGCTGAACGGCGCTATCGATCTGCGTGTTTTCTACGAGCACTGGGCGTCGGGCTTCGCCGTGCGCGAGAAAACTGCGCACGGCGAGCAGAAGAGCCTGCAATTCTTCGATGCGCAAGGTCACGCGGTGCACAAGGTTTTCCTGCGTGAACATAGCAATCACGCGGCATTCGACGCTTTTGTCGAGCGCTGGAAAATGGCGGAACAGACCCCGGGGCTAACGGTGGGCGAACACGCATCCGCTCCGGTCGTGAAAGACGATAGCGAAATCGACGTGCCTGCCTTTCATGCGGCGTGGGACGCCATGAACGACACGCATCAGTTCTTTGGAATGCTGCGTAAATTCGGGCTCGCTCGCACGCAGGCGCTGCGCCTGGCGGAACCTCGTTATGCGCAACCCGTTTCAACCGGGGCGTTGCAGGATCTGTTGGTCCGCGCGTCTGAGGTCGCTGTACCTATCATGGTGTTTGTGGGCAATCGCGGCATGATCCAGATTCACAGCGGCCCGGTTAAGACTATCCGTACCATGGGCCCGTGGCTCAATGTACTGGACCCGGGTTTCAACCTGCATCTGCGCACGGATCTGATTGCAAATGCCTGGACCGTTCGCAAGCCGACGTCCGATGGCATTGTCACGTCTCTGGAACTGTTCGACTCGCAGGGTGAGAACATTGCCATGCTGTTCGGAGCACGCAAACCCGGAGCGCCGGAGCTCGCAGGGTGGCGTGAACTGATCGCAGGGCTCGAACCCCTGCACGACGAGGCTCCTGTATGAATACAGGGCGCGTGAATGGGCGGCGTCGCGCGCTCGTTGTTGGTGGCGGCGCACTGTTGTTCGCGGGAGCGTCTCTGCCCGCGAATGCACAACCGGGGCAGCGAAGGGTAATCGTGGTGGGTGGTGCGCTGGCCGAGATCGTCTATGCGCTTGACGCGCAAGCGAATGCGCGTGGCGTGCTGGTCGCAACCGATACAACCTGCACGTTCCCCGCTGCTGCGGCGGCCTTACCGAAGGTGGGGTATCAGCGAGCGCTATCGGCGGAGGGCCTGCTGTCGTTGCGGCCCGACCTGGTTCTGGCGTCCTCGGAAGCGGGGCCGCCAAACGTTTTGAGCCAGGTGAAGCAGGCGGGCGTGGAGCTGGTGACGTTTGCCGAGCGTCATGACGTCGACTCTGTACGCGAGAAGATCGCCGGCATTGCCCGTACGCTCGACGCGGGCAAAGCGGGCCGGGCGCTTGAAGCTCGCTTTGACGAGCAATGGCGGGCGGCCCGCCAGACAGTCGACACATCACCGCTGGGTACGCGAGCCCAGCCTCCGCGTGTGCTGTTCGTACTGAACCACACCGGCAATCAGGCGTTTGTCGCGGGACAGAACACTGCCGCCGATGCCATGCTCGCTTATGCCGGCGCGCGCAATGCGATGCAGGGGTTCAACGGCTACCGGCCATTGTCTGCCGAAGCGCTGGTCAGTGCGGCACCCGACATCGTGCTTACCACTGATGAAGCGCTGAGCGCGATTGGCGGTGCCGACAAATTGCTCGCGAGTCCTGGCTTTGGTGCGACGCCTGCTGGCCGGGCGAAACGGGTTGCGTCGCTCAACACCCTGTTCATGCTCGGCTTTGGCCCTCGCTTGCCCGCTGCCGTGGTGGCGCTCAACCAGCGCTTGAGGCAGGTTTGACGAATAATGTTTCCCACCAGATCCGATGAACACACCCAGCGCAGCGCGTCCCGGTATGCCGGCGAACCGTGCTTCTCATGTGGAATGGCCCACACTCGCCGATCAACGTCGCCGGGCAGCGACTGTGCTGCTGTGCGCGCTTGTCGTAGCGTTGTGCGGAGCGACGCTGGCAGCGGTCTGCATGGGCGCTTACGGTATGACGCCGCGGGTGGTCTGGTCCGCGCTAACCGTGCACTCCGATGCCGTGGCGAATGACGCTGCGGTTCAGCAAGCCCAGGCCGTGCTGTTCAGCATCCGGTTGCCGCGTGTCGTACTCGCCCTGCTGGTCGGTGCCGGCTTCGGTGCTGCCGGTAGCGCCTTGCAGGCCCTCTTTCGCAATCCGCTGGCTGACCCGGGACTGATTGGTATTTCGAGCGGCGCGGCCCTAGGCGCGTCCACGCTGATTGTGCTCGGGCCGCTTCTGGGAGCGCCTTTTGCGGTAGCTGGCCTGTATGTTCTGCCGGTTGCGGCGTTTGTCGGCGCGCTGGCGGTTTCGGCGCTGGTGTATCGACTCGCTGCCGCTCGTGGGCGGCTTGCGTTGCCGTTATTGCTGTTGGCAGGCATCGCAATTAATGCACTGGTGGGCGCTGCGATCGGTTTGCTCACCTACATTGCCGACGATACCCAGCTCCGCTCCCTGACGTTCTGGAGCCTGGGCAGCCTCGGCGGCGCACAATGGCCGATGCTAGTCGCGGTGATTCCTTTCGTTCTGCTAGGCATCGTCTTGATCGCCCGCAACGGCCACGCACTCAATGCGCTGCAACTTGGCGAGACGGAGGCGCAGCATCTGGGCGTGCCGACTCAACGCGTCAAGCGCACGGTATTGGCCGCTTCTGCGTTGAGCGTGGGGGCATTGGTCTCATGCACCGGGGTGATTGGTTTTATCGGGCTGGTGGCGCCACATTGCGTGCGGCTCGCGTGCGGCCCAAACCAGCGCGTGGTGATGCCCGGCGCCATGCTCCTCGGCGCGACCTTGACGGTGCTGGCCGACCTGGCCGCACGTACGGTGGCGGCGCCGGCAGAAGTCCCGCTCGGCATCCTCACCGCGTTGCTCGGGGCGCCGTTCTTCCTCGTGCTGTTGTGGCGCAGCCGCGGTCAGCTTGGCTTGTGAGCGGGCGCCTCAATGACTAGGACGGAGCAGACATAGGATGTTGATCGCGAACAATCTGAGCGTGACGCGAGGCGAAACCGCAGTATTGCGGAGCCTTTCGCTAACCGTGAAGCCTGGCGCTTTGACGGCGCTCCTCGGGCGCAACGGCGTCGGTAAAAGCACGCTGCTCAAGGCGCTGGCCGGAGAGTTCGACAGCGCAGGCGCAATGCGGGCTTGCCGCATTAGCGGGAACCTGACGCTCAACGACGAACCGCTGCATGCGATTCCGCCTCAGCGCCTCGCTCTGTTGCGCGCCGTGTTGCCCCAATCGTCCCACCCGGTGTTTCCGTTCAGTGTCGAAGAAATCGTGCTGCTTGGGCGTTACCCTCATGTGCGCGGCGGCGCGCCTTCAAGGCGTGATCGGGAGATTGTCGGTGAGGCGCTGGCGCTGGCAGAGGCCGGGGGACTCGCCGGCCGCGACATCACCACGCTGTCCGGGGGCGAACTGGCGCGCGTCCAGTTCGCCAGAGTCCTTGCCCAGCTCTGGCCGGTTGCCGGGATCTGTCCAGAGCAACGCGGGGCGATGCCTCGCTATCTCCTGCTGGACGAGCCGACCGCTGCCCTTGATATTGCGCACCAGCATGGTCTCCTCGCAACGGTCCGGGACGTGGTGCGCCGCTGGAACATCGGTGTGCTGGCAATCGTGCATGACCCGAATCTCGCGGCGCGGCATGCCGACACGATCGCTCTGCTTGCGCAAGGTACGATAATCGCGCAAGGCACGCCGCACGAAATGATGCGGCCTGAGTTGATCGAGCGGTGCTACGGTTTTGCTGTGCGTATGCTTGACTCCGGCACTGCGACGGTTCCCGTCGCAGTGCCCGCGTAGGCGCCTGTCGCGAACCGCTTACTGCCTGATCTCCAGCGCAGCCGTCAGGTCGCCCATCGGCGCAGCACCGTTGCCGGCCAGCGCGGCGTCACGCGCCGCAAGGCCCGGCAGCGTCGGCAGAGAGAAGCGGTGCGTGATGAAGCGCAGGATCGACGTCGTGTCGTATTGCGTGTGATCGACGTAACCTTTCTTCGCATACGGCGAGATGATCAGCGCCGGGATTCGCGTGCCGGGGCCCCAGCGGTCGCCCTTCGGCGGCGCGACGTGGTCCCAGAAACCGCCGTTCTCATCGTAGGTCACCACCACGAGCATGTTGTTCCACTGCGGGCTCTTCTGCAGATGCGAGATGACATCCGCGATATGCTGGTCGCCCGAAGCGACATCGGTGTAACCCGCGTGTTCGTTCAGGTTGCCCTGTGGCTTATAGAACGATACCTGCGGCAGCGTTCCGGCATCGATCGCCTTGATGAACTCGGAGCCGGCGAGGCCTCCATCGAGCAAGTGCTGCGTGCGATTTGCGGTGCCCGGTGCGAGGTCGGCGAAGTAGTTGAACGGCTGGTGGTGCGGCTGGAAGTTCGGCGCCGTCAGATTCGACCCGTAGATCACGCCCGACGTACCGCTTTGCGCTGCCGAGGCCGCGGCGCTCCAGGCGCCGCCGTACCAGGCCCAGGAAACATTGGCATTGTTGAGCAGATCGCCGATGTGTTGCTGGATCTGCGGTGGCAGCGTAGTGGCAGCGGTCGGGTCGGCCAGGTTCGCATCGCCGCCCGCCGCCGCCTTGTTGCCGCTCGGTTGATACGGCGGCTGCATTGTGTTGATCGCGTAGAAGTCCGGCGTCAGATTGCCCGAGAGCACGTATTTGGGCGGCCCGCTCAGCGCGGAGGCCGGCGAGTTGGTCGCGACCTTGAGCGTGACGCCGTCGCTCTCCACTGCCGAGATCGAGCCGGATGCCGGGCTCTTGTCTGCGTTCGGATAAGTCGGCGTGCACGCACAGACCAGCCATTGGTGGTTCAGGAACGAGCCGCCAAACGCGCCCATGAAGAAGTTGTCGGCCAGCGTGTATTGCTGGGCAATTTTCCACAGTGGCAGCTTGTCGGCGTTGAGCGTGTAGTGGCCCATGACGAGGCCGCCGGAGTCGGCCCATGCGGCGAATTTGTCGTTCTTGCCGCCGTTGATCTGCATCTGGTTCTCATAGAATCGGTGATACAGGTCGCGCGTCGTAGCGCTGATCGGTGTGTTGAAGCCGTTCGGATCGTCAATGGCGAACGGACTGTTCGGCAAGTTGGCAGTCATGGCTTGCGTCACGACGGGTGTTACGCCGGTTTGCGTCAGACCGTTCCATATGGTCGGCAGCGTCGCGAGGGTGGAGCCGTCGCGATCGACCTGTTTTGCGCTGGCCGCCGTTACGTTCGCCAGGCCGTTGGCGCCCGGGAAGTTGCCATACAGATTGTCGAAGCTGCGGTTTTCGGCGTAAATCACCACGACCGTCTTGATCGAGGTGATGTCCGGTTGGGTAATGCCGCTGCCTCCGCACGCATACAGGCTCACTAAAGCTGCGATCGCGATAGGCATCGCGCAGATCAATCTCTTGTTCATCGTGTGTGTTCTCTCTCGCGTTGGGGACGGGCCGCGTGCAGTGCCTGCTCGAACAGCCGCGTGCGAGATTCTGGCGAGGGTTTTTGACAGGAAAATGTAATTTATTACAAATTACATTCTTTATTGGTCAGTGAGTATGGAAAACGTCATATATAAGTAACGTATACGAAATATGATCGCGGACTTCAACATGGCAACCTCACACCACTTCTATGCGGCCAGGCATCACGGGGATTCGGAAAACTTTTGTCCGCTCGACAATGCGGCGTCGCGGCTTGGCGGGCGGATTTCAAGTGGCACTCGCAATCGCACTGACGATGGCGCTGGCTGCGTGCGATGCCGGGGCGCCGACCGCGAGCGTCGCGGGCGCGTCGTCTGCAGCGGCGCTTCCGGTCGCGGCGACGCCTGCCGCGAGCTCTGTCGCGCAAGCGGTCACACATGACGGCGGTCAGACCCGCGCGCAGGTTTACGAATCGGTTCGTCAGATGGCGGGGCTTGGCAGGCAGATGTTCTTCGACGCGTCGCTCTCCGGTTCGGGCAAGCTCGCCTGCGCGTCGTGCCACAGTCCCGAGCACGGCTTCTCGCCCGCCAATTCGCTCTCCGTGCAATTGGGCGGCAGCGACATGCGCCGCAGCGGCCATCGTGCTGCGCCGACGCTCAAATATCTGCAATCGGTGCCGGCGTTCAGCGAGCACTATCACGAGTCGGATGACGACGGCGACGAAAGCGTCGATGCCGGGCCGACCGGCGGTTTGACGTGGGACGGGCGGGTCGACCGCGGCTCGGACCAGGCGCGGATTCCGCTTCTATCGTCGTTTGAAATGGGCAGCACGCCGGCCAGGATCACGGCGGCGGTGAAGGCCGCGCCTTACGCCGATGCTTTCCGGACGGCTTTCGGAGAGCACGTTTTCGAAAGCGACGACGCCACCTTCAAGGCCGTGCTGCAAGCACTCGAGACCTTCGAGCAGACGCCTGAAGTCTTCTATCCGTACACGAGCAAATACGACGCATATCTGGCAGGTAAAGCGCAACTGACCCCAGCCGAACTACATGGCCTGCAAGTCTTCAACGACGAAAAGAAGGGCAATTGCGCGAGCTGTCATATCAGCCAGCGCACGCTGAGCGGCGCTCCGCCGCAGTTCAGCGATTTCGGCCTGATCGCGATCGGCGTGCCGCGCAACCGCGCGTTGCCGGTGAATCGCGATCCGCACTTTTACGACCTCGGCGCTTGCGGGCCGGAGCGTACCGATCTGAAGGGGCGCGACGAGTTCTGCGGCATCTTCCGCACGCCGACGCTGCGTAACGTCGCGTTGAAGAAGAGTTTCTTCCACAACGGCATCTATCATTCGCTGGATGAGGTGGTGCGCTTTTATGCCGAGCGCGATACGAATCCGGAGAAGTTCTATCCGGTCGTGAAAGGGAAGGTGCAGAAATTCGATGATCTGCCGCAGCGTTACTGGACCAACCTGAATACCGATCCACCTTTCGATCGCAAGCCCGGCGAGAAGCCGGCGCTCGACGAGGCTGAAATCAAGGATGTCGTGGCGTTCCTGAATACGCTGACCGATGGCTACGAACCGGCAGCGCAATGAATGGACCGGGCTGGAAACGCTCAGGCCTTAGATTTTTTGCTGCACCTGCAGCATGAAACGGCCACCTGTTTTCGCTATCGGTGCGTTTAGAAGAATTCATACTCATCAGCGCTTCCTGGACGCTAAACTGGTCTAAGTAGTTGAAACTCAACTGAGCAGTTGAGTGAAAACGATCTCAAGGAGAAAGCGCATGTCGACTGAAACGAAGTGTCCGTTCAACCACACCGCGGGTGGCGGCACGTCGAACCGAGACTGGTGGCCGAATCAGCTAAGCCTGAAAATCCTGCATCAACACTCGTCCCTGTCCGACCCCATGGACAAGGGCTTCAACTACGCTGAAGCGTTCAAGAGTCTCGACCTGGCGGCCGTAAAGAAGGATCTCCTGGCGGTAATGACCGATTCGAAGGACTGGTGGCCCGCGGACTTCGGCCACTACGGTCCTCTGTTTATTCGCATGGCGTGGCATAGCGCCGGCACGTACCGCACCGGCGACGGCCGTGGCGGCGCCGGGTCCGGTCAGCAGCGCTTCGCGCCCCTCAATAGCTGGCCCGACAACGTAAGTCTCGACAAGGCGCGCAGGCTGATCTGGCCGGTCAAGCAGAAATACGGCAACAAGATTTCCTGGGCCGACCTCATCATCCTGACCGGCAACGTTGCGCTCGAGTCGATGGGATTCAAGACCTTCGGCTTCGGCGGCGGGCGTGAGGATTCCTGGGAGCCGGACGAAGACGTGTACTGGGGCGCCGAAACCAAGTGGCTCGACGACAAGCGCTACACCGGCGATCGTGACCTCGAAAACCCGCTCGGGGCCGTGCAGATGGGCCTGATTTACGTCAATCCGGAAGGGCCGAACGGCAACCCGGATCCGCTCAAGGCAGCCCGGGATATTCGCGAGACGTTCGCGCGCATGGCGATGAACGACGAAGAAACGGTTGCGCTCATCGCCGGCGGCCACACGTTCGGTAAGACCCACGGCGCCGGCGATGCCTCCCTCGTGGGCCCCGAGCCGGAAGCGGCGCCGATCGAGCAGCAAGGCCTCGGCTGGAAGAGCGGCTATGGCACCGGCAAGGGCCGCGACGCCATCACGAGCGGCCTGGAAGTCACCTGGACCACCACGCCGACGAAGTGGAGCAACGATTTCTTCACGCACCTGTTCGGCTACGAATGGGAACTGACGAAGAGCCCGGCTGGTGCGCATCAATGGAAGCCGAAGGGCGACGCAGGCGCCGGCACGGTGCCCGATCCGCAGGATCCGTCAAAGCCGCGCGCACCCTCCATGCTGACCACGGACCTCTCGCTGCGTTTCGATCCGGCTTACGAAAAAATTTCGCGGCGTTTCTACGAAAATCCGGATCAGCTCGCCGACGCGTTTGCCCGGGCGTGGTTCAAGTTGACGCACCGCGACATGGGCCCGCGTGCCCGCTATCTGGGCGCGGAAGTTCCGGCTGAAGAGTTGCTCTGGCAAGACCCGATCCCTGCAGTCAATCATAAATTGATCGATGAGCAGGACGTCGCCGCCCTCAAAGCCAAGATCCTGGCTTCGGGGTTGCCGGTGTCGAAACTGGTGTCGACCGCCTGGGCGTCGGCGTCCACGTTCCGCGGCTCCGACAAGCGTGGCGGTGCAAACGGCGCACGCATTCGCCTTGCTCCGCAGAAAGATTGGGAAGTCAACCAGCCGGCTCAACTGGCGCAGGTGCTGGAGGCGCTCGAGGGTATCCAGCGTGAGTTCAACGGCGCGCAGTCCGGCGGCAAGCAGGTCTCGCTCGCGGACCTGATCGTGCTCGCAGGTTGCGCAGGCGTCGAAAAAGCGGCGAAGAATGCGGGCCATGATGTGACGGTTCCCTTTGCACCAGGACGCACGGACGCTTCGCAAGCGCAAACCGACGTAGAAGCCTTTGCCGTGCTCGAACCTATCGCAGACGGTTTCCGTAACTACCTCAAGGGCAAATACACGGTATCGGCCGAGTCGTTGCTGGTGGATAAGGCGCAATTGCTGAAGTTGACCGCGCCCGAGATGACGGCGCTCGTGGGCGGCATGCGCGTCCTGAACACCAACTTCGGTCAGGCGCAGCACGGTGTCTTCACCAAGCGTCCGGAAGCGTTGACCAACGACTTCTTCGTGAACCTGCTCGACATGGACACGGAGTGGAAACCGGTATCGGGCGCGAACGACGTGTTCGAAGGTCGCGACCGCGCAACCGGCGAGCTCAAGTGGACCGGCACGCGTGTCGATCTGATCTTCGGTTCACACTCGCAGCTCCGGGCCTTCTCCGAGGTCTATGGGAGTGCGGATGCGCAGGCGAAGTTTGTCCATGACTTTGTCGCGGCATGGAACAAGGTGATGAACCTCGATCGCTACGACCTTGCGTGACCGCAGAGGTCAGGTCTTAGCGGTTTTATGCTGAAACAAAACGGCCGATCGTAAGATCGGCCGTTTTTTCTTATGCGGGATGGAAAGGCTCCACGTGCTTAAAGAATTTATTAGTAGGACTACGAAGGCATTTCTTGCTCCAATGAATTTTGTGCTTAAGCCCTTGACAAAAACTCGGCGACACCCTCTAAGCATTCAATCAAGCGGCACAAAAAATAATTTCACGAATGCGCTTGACGTGTCTGGAGTGGCATCGCATAATTCGCCTCCCGTTTGATGACGGACGCGAAGAAAGCAGAGCTTCCGAGCGAGAGTTCTTTAAAAACTAACAGCCGATAAGTGTGGGCGCTTGATGGCGACGCGAGGGTGGACCCTTTGGGGTCTGCTGAACAAGCGAAAGTATCAAGTCTCACACAGTAATGAAAGGAAGGTTGCCTGTCTGCGGACAGGTTAGCCGGA